>DAMDEB010000025.1:12851-13452 GCA_032090075.1 Caproiciproducens sp. | reverse complement strand
CTCATTGTTGCAAAAGGCAGCGAGTATACGATGACCGGGATTACGCTCAACGGTGCTTCTGTGGAAGCCAGCCAGCTTTTGTGGGTTGCATCAACAAGCGCGGTCATTACTGTCGAGCCGAATACCGGAAAAGTCACCGCTGTCGGAGCGGGTACGGCGGTACTTTATGCCATTGACCCCGCAACCAAAGCTGCAGCAAGCATCTGCTTAAAAAAAGTCGCACGGAGATGCAGGAAATCCGCGGCGATCAGATTTCTATGATCTTTCAGGAGCCGATGACTTCCTTGAATCCGGTATACCGCATTAAGGATCAGATTATGGAGAGTATTGTGACACATATGAAGCTTTCTAAAAAGGAAGCGCTCGAAAGAACGATCAAAATGCTTGATACGGTTGGAATTCCATCCGCAAGGGAGCGTGCAAACGACTATCCGCATCAGATGAGCGGAGGAATGAGGCAAAGAGTGATGACCGCAATGGCACTGGCGTGCAGGCCGGAGCTGCTGATTGCCGATGAGCCAACTACCGCGCTCGATGTGACGATTCAGGCACAGATACTCGACCTTCTGTATCACCTGCGCGAAAAGTTCAATATGGCAGT
>DAMDEB010000025.1:0-12841 GCA_032090075.1 Caproiciproducens sp. | reverse complement strand
ATGGCAGTATTGCTGATTACCCACGACCTCGGCGTGGTGTCTGAAGCGGCGGACCGTGTAATTGTCATGTATTGCGGCAAAATTGTGGAGGAAGCAGATGTCAAAAGCCTGTTCGCAAATCCGATGCATCCCTATACCCTCGGCTTGCTGCATTCTATTCCAAGGTTAGAAGACGAAAGCGAAGAACCGCTTTATATGATCAAAGGAATGGTGCCCAATCCGCTGCATATGCCGCTCGGCTGCCCTTTCTCCGACCGGTGTGACCAATGTATGGAGCGCTGTTTGCAGGAAATGCCGGAATTAATTGAAAAGGACGGCCACAAGGTAAGCTGCTTCCTTTATGAAGCGGAAGAAGAGGAGGTGCAGCAGCATGAGTGAAACATTGGTAGAAGTAAAGAATCTGGCTAAATATTTCAACCTTGAGAATGATTTCTTCGGCCGCCCGACTACCGTTTTAAAAGCGGTAGATGATGTATCTTTTCAAATCCAAAAAGGCGAGGCGTTTGGCCTTGTGGGGGAGTCCGGCTGCGGAAAAACCACAATCGGAAAAATGCTGGTCAACCTTTACACGCCCACCCGCGGCCAGATTATTTTTGAAGGAACCGATCTTACGGCTTTGAAAGCAGAGAAGCGCCGTGCTTTTTGCAAGGATATTCAACTGATTTTTCAGGACCCGTATGCGTCGCTGAACCCGAGGATGACCATTGGGGATATCATTGCGGAGCCAATCAAAATCAACAATCTGCTCCCGAGAAATGAAGTCGAGAACCGGGTGACTTATCTTTTAAATTGCGTCGGCCTCGCCAATCATCTGCGCAACCGCTACCCGCATGAATTTTCCGGCGGGCAGCGCCAACGCGTGGGCATTGCGCGCGCGCTTGCCGTACAACCCAAGCTGATTGTTTGTGACGAGCCGGTTTCTGCGCTGGATGTTTCCATTCAGGCGCAGGTGCTGAATTTGCTTGTCGATTTAAAAGCGGAGTTCGGTCTGACATACCTGTTTATTGCGCATGGACTGAACGTGGTAAAACATATCAGCGACCGTGTGGGCGTTATGTATTTGGGTAAATTGGTGGAAGTCGCATCGAAAAAAGAGCTGTACCACAATCCGATGCATCCTTATACACAGGCACTGCTTTCGGCCATCCCGTCGGTTGACCCGACCAAACCCAAAAAGCGCATCATTTTGACAGGTGATGTACCCAGCCCGATCAATCCCCCCGACGGCTGCCGGTTCTGTTCACGCTGTTTTAAAAGTTTTGAAGGCTGTGACCAAGAAAGCCCCGTATTACGGGAGGTTTCTCCGGAACACTTTGTTGCCTGCCGCCTTTATCCGGAATCAATATAAGCTCAGCAAAAAAAGAGGATGCCGTATGGCATCCTCTTTTTTTGATAGTTTGTTCAAATCGGGATGTTATTTTCCAAGGTAATCCTGTCCGATCGCATCCGCCGCAAGAAGAGCGTCGTACAATTGCGCAGGGGTAACGTCGCCGAGCATATTATGAATGGATTCACCGGGGGCGCAGGCTTTTTCTGCCGCGATCATCACTCGGCTCACGTCGGTTACGCCAAGCTCCTTTAAGGTGACAGGCAAGCCGACGGAACAGCAGAAATCAAGAACGTCTTCAATTTCTTCCATAGAGGCATCTTCAAGAACCAACTGTGCCAATGTGCCGAAAGCAACCACTTCGCCGTGCATTGTCTTTTCGCACTCTTCCAAAGCGGTGAATCCGTTGTAAACCGAATGGGAAGTCGCAAGCCCGCCGTTGTCCGCGCCGACACCGCTGAGGTAGGTGTTGGCTTCAACAATTGCTTCTACAGCAGGGGTCAGTATACCAAGTTCAACTGCTTTTTTAGCTTTGTAACCATCTGCCAGCAGTGTATCGTAACAGAGTTCACAAAGTGCCATTGCGGATTTTGTAATGCCGCCGTTTTCAAGGCTGGGGGAGTTCGTTTTCAAGCAGGCTCTCGCTTCAAAGTAAGTGCCGAGCGCATCGCCCATACCGGCAATCAAAAAGCGTACAGGAGCCTTTACAATGATAGACGTATCCACAACAACCGCATCCGGATTTTTGGGATAGAAAATATAGTTTGAAAATGAGCCGTCGTCATGATAAATAACAGACAGTCCCGTGCAGGGTGCGTCCGTTGCACAGACAGTCGGGATAATCACCACAGGAAGCTTTTCATAATACGCAGTAGCCTTTGCGGTGTCAATTGCGCTTCCGCCGCCGATTGCACAGATTACTTCAATATGGTTTTCTTTTGCGATTTTTTGCATTCTGGCAATTTCACCGGTAGAACTGATGCCACCGAATACTTCAAATATAATTTTTGCATCCTTACCGGCGTAGCTCTGCTCAATTTTAGGCTGCGCGGCCTTTGCACCGCTTTTGCTGCAAATAAATAAAAAGGAATTACCCAAATCTTTTACGGTTTCGTACAGTTCGGCCAGTGCGTTTTCTCCCTGCACATATTTGGATGGTGCTCTCATCCGTTTTAACATTGTGTTTTTCTCCTTATGCCTCAATAATCTTAAATTTAACAATGTTTATATTATAATCTATTATTTAACAATCTTTTGTAATCAAATGGAAATATCTTCGATTTAGCAATATAAAATTTTTACTGTCCGCTCAACTGCCTGCAAGCTGTAATATTATGTGCGACCAATATCAAGTGTATACCCGCTGCTCTTTTGACTTGTATAAAGACAATCTTTCACTTACAATTCGTATACAAATAATAAAAGTAATAATACTAAAGAAAGGACTTGAAAAAAGAAGTGCAAGATGTTAAAATAATAACAGCAGGTTGTTATTATTTTAACAAATTGCTTTTTTAGCATGATTAAATTATTAGGAGGAATACTTATGGCACGTTTCACATTACCAAGGGACATTTATTTCGGGCCGGATGCAATCAGCGAACTGAAGAATTTAAAGGGCTACAAAAAAGCCTTTATTGTCACTGGTGGCCATTCCATGAGAAAGACCGGTTTTCTGCAAAAATTAGATGATGTTTTAAAAGAAGCAGGTCTACAGACAACTATTTATGATGGAGTTGAGCCGGATCCTTCTATTGAAAGAGTATATGACGGCGCCAAGGCAATGCGTGAGTTTGAGCCTGACGTGATTGTCGCCATCGGCGGCGGTTCCCCAATGGACGCGGCCAAAGCAATGTGGGTGTTTTATGAATATCCGGAAAAGACATTCGAGGATATTAAGAATCCGTTCACAATGCCCAAGCTCAGAAAAAAGGCGATTTTCGTAGGTGTTCCTTCCACCAGCGGCACAGCGTCTGAAGTAACGGCATTCTCCGTTATTACGGATTATTCTACCGATATTAAATACCCGCTTGCAGACTTTGAAATCACACCGGACATTGCCGTTCTGGATTCCAATATTCCAATGACCATGCCCAAAATGCTCACCGCCCACACGGGAATGGACGCTTTGACCCATGCGATTGAAGCATACGTTGCCTCCGCACGTTCGGACTTTTCCGATGCGCTTGCAATCAAAGCAATTTCCAGTATCTTTGACTGTATTCTTGATTCCTATAACGGCGACGCGGAAGCACGCGGAAAAATGCATGTCGCCCAATGCCTGGCTGGTATGGCTTTTTCCAATGCCTTGCTCGGAATAGCCCATAGCCTTGCCCATAAAACGGGTGCGGTATTCCATATTCCTCATGGTTGCTGCAATGCCATTTTACTGCCTTACGTCATTCAGTACAATTCGAGAGTCTGCATGGAACGGTACGCTGAAATTGCTAAGGCAGTCGGCCTGCCGGGCGCAACCGACAAACAGCTTACCAACTCCCTTGTGGACGCAGTCCGTGAGTTGAACAAAAAGTTGAACATTGAGCCGACCTATCAGACAAACGGCGTCAGTGAGGAAGACTTTAAAGCGCACAGCAAAGCGATTGCGGAAAATGCAGTCGGTGATCCCTGCACCGGTTCCAACCCAAGAGCAACCGATGCTGAAAATATGCTTAAAGTGCTTACCTGCGCATATTACGGCGAGGATGTTACATTCTAATTTGATTGTGTTGTGTTGAAAAACACTCCACAAAATAAAAGCCCGCGGCATGGATTGATCAATCCGGCCGCGGGCTTTTTGCGTTTTTAGATAGTTTCGGGAGTGCTGGACTTGCTTATCCAGCCAAGCAGTGATTTGCGATTTATCGCGAAAATAAGTCCTAAAAGCAGGAGTGTAACCGAGCCGCAGAACACAAATCCGGAATCGCCGCCTACGTTTTCCATCACAGCTCCCGACAGGAAATTTCCGACCGGAGTCGAGCCGAGATTCAAAAAGGAGTAGACGCTCATCACCCTGCCGCGGTATTCATTGGAGGAATTCAGTTGAAAGATAGAATTTGCTGTGTTAATGAAAACAAGGTTACAGAACCCGACCGCCAAAATAAGCAGCGAAGCAACCGAATAACGAGCGCTACAGACGGTCACAATCTGTAAAACGGCGGTAGCGGCTCCGCTGAAAAGCAGTAGACTTTTTTTAACGCCACTTTTACTGATATAGGCCATCATAATCGCACCAAGAAATGCGCCCAGCCCAGCCATTGACAAGAGCAATGTATAGCCGTTTACCCCACGGCCAAGTACTTCCTTGGCAAAAACAGGGATAATGACATCTGTGTTCATTGCAAAGGTGCATACGACAGCCATCATGATTACATTTAAAATCAGTGTTTCACTCTTTTTTATATACCGGAGACCATCCAAAACGTCAGCAAGCATATGTGTGCCGCGGACTCGTGAAGAACTTTCGGGCACTTTAATCATAATGATGCCCACAATCACAGGAATGAAACTGACCGCATTGGTAAAAAAGCAGAACACAATGCCGTACTTTATCATGAGGATACCCGAAACCGCCGGGCCGACAATGCGCGCGAGATTGACAATTGTGGAGTTGAGAGAAATTGCGTTGGTCAAATTCTCAGTTCCTACAAGGTCAATAAAGAAAGACTGCCGGGCAGGCATATCCAATGTTTGCGTCAAACCGAATACGGCGCTGAGCACAAGGATATGCCAGTATTGTATCTGCCCTGTAAAGGTCAGTACCGTCATGATGATTGCCTGCAGCATAAAGACAAGCTGTGTAAAAATCAAAATTTTCTTTTTAGAAAAGCGGTCGGCCAGTACGCCCGCAAACAGGGAAAACAGGAGCATCGGCATGAACTGACATACCCCGACAATGCCGACAAGCATGGGGGATTTTGTCACATCATACACAAGCCAGGTCTGTGCGGCTCGCTGCATCCACGTTCCGGTCAGTGAAATGCACTGACCAAACCAAAAAAGACGAAAATTTTTGTACTGAAGCGCTCGAAAAGTAGTTTTAAAAAAACTTGAAGTCCGTTTCAATGAAAGCATCATTCTACACCCAGATTCATGTATGCATTTATATTACGATTACTATTTTTATGCAGTGCAATTGTTTGTTCGATTTTGATTTCTTATACCAATTAAACTACATTATCTCACTTATTGGAAATATTAAAATTATTTGAGAGAAAATAATCGAATCATTCAATCATCTAAGCGTTTATCTTAGATCAAGTATCCCTTTTTATTTTTTGAATTTGTAGCCAGGGATACCGATTTGCAAATTGTTCTATGCTATACTGAGCACATCAAATCGGATGGAGGATTTATTAATGAATCGAAAAATTATTCATATTGATTCTGAAAAATGTAATGGCTGCGGACTGTGCGTGAATGCCTGTCATGAGGGTGCGTTACAAATGATAGATGGCAAAGCAACGCTGATCAGTGACAGTTATTGTGACGGTCTGGGTGACTGCTTGCCCGAGTGCCCGACGGGGGCAATCGAAATCAAGGAGCGTGAAGCAGAAGACTACGACAAGGAACTGGTGGAGGCGAAAATGAAGCAAAAGGAAATGCAGCCCCCAATGGGCGGATGCCCGTCGATGCGTGCAAAAGTTTTTGAGCGTAAGGAAGTACCGGCAGCTCCGGCCGCTGCGAACATGCCGCTTTACAACCAGTCGGAGCTTCGCCAGTGGCCTTGCCAGATAAAGCTTGTCGCGCCAAACGCACCGTATTTTCAAAATGCACATATTGTTATCTGTGCCGATTGTACCGCCTATGCCTATCCGAACATTCATCAGTTTATGAAAAATAAAGTTACCTTAATCGGGTGCCCTAAATTAGACGATGTTGATTACAGCGAAAAACTGACCGCTATTTTGGAGCGAAACGACATTCAAAGCATCACCATTGTGCGAATGGAAGTTCCGTGCTGCGGAGGCATGGTGAATTATGTAAAAACGGCCTTGCAAAATTCCGGAAAAATGATTCCATGGAGTATCATTACCATCTCAACCGATGGCCAAATTTTAGATCATTAATTTTAGGAGGATAAAAAATGTTTTGTTTTCAATGTGAACAAACCGCGGGTGGTACAGGTTGTACTAAAATGGGTGTGTGCGGCAAATCAAATGATACCGCAAATTTGCAGGATGACCTGACCGGAGCTTTAGTCGGGCTTGCAAAGGCTGTCGGCAACAGTGGAAGGACTGCAAAATCCGACAAGTTGATTCTGGACGGCCTGTTTATGTGCATTACCAATGTGAATTTCGACAACGGTTCAATTCAGGCTCTCACCGATGAAATTAATCAGGAAAAAGCTGCGCTTTCTCCAAATTGCAGCGGCTGTGCTTCCCGTTGCGGCAGCACAGACAACCTTGATATGAATGTTTTATGGAATGACAATGAGGATATCCGTTCGCTGAAAACCTTGCTGTTGCTTGGCATGCGCGGAATGGCCGCCTATGCGTATCATGCGTATGTACTTGGGTATACGGATGATGAGGTCACGGAATGGTTCTATAAGGGACTGACTGCAATCGGTTCCGAGCTGGACGCTTCCGAATTGTTGGGTCTGGTGATGGAGTTTGGGCAAATCAACCTGAAGTGTATGGAGCTTTTGGACCAGGCAAATACGGAAACTTACGGCAACCCCGTGCCGACCGAAGTGACCAATACCATCGAAAAAGGCCCCTTTATTGTAATCTCCGGGCATGATTTACTTGACTTGAAGCAGCTTTTGGAGCAGACACAGGGCAAGGGCATCAATATCTACACCCACGGCGAAATGCTGCCCGCGCATGCTTACCCCGAACTAAAGAAATATTCCCAGCTTAAAGGCAATTTCGGTACCGCATGGCAGAACCAGCAAAAAGAATTTGCAAACGTTCCAGCACCATTTCTGTTTACCACAAACTGCTTAATGCGCCCAATGGCATCTTACAGCGACAGAGTATATACAACGGCTGTGGTAGGTTACCCGGAAATGCCGTTTATCCCCGAAGTGGATGGTAAGAAAGATTTTGGTATCGTGATTCAAAAAGCGCTGGAGCTTGGCGGATATACCGAGGAAGTCCATATGCCCGGCATCAACGGCGGTGAAAAGCTGCTGACCGGTTTTGGCCACAACACGGTGCTTTCGGTTGCAGACAAGGTCATTGCCGCTGTAAAATCCGGAGATTTGAAAAAGATATTCCTGATCGGCGGATGCGACGGCGCGAAGCCGGGCAGGAATTACTACACCGAGCTGGCGGAACTGACCCCTCCCGATACCATTGTCCTCACCTGTGCCTGCGGTAAATATCGCTTTAATGATATTGACATGGGTACTTTGGGCAGCCTGCCGCGCATCATGGATATGGGACAGTGCAACGATGCCTACTCCGCTATTAAAGTTGCGGTTGCTTTGGCACAGGCCTTTGACTGCGGGGTAAATGATCTGCCGCTATCCATTATATTGTCATGGTACGAGCAAAAAGCGGTCTGCATCCTGCTCACCCTTTTATCACTCGGCATTAAAAATATCCGCTTAGGCCCGACACTTCCCGCATTTGTTTCTCCCAATGTGTTTAAAATATTGGTAGAGAAATTCAACATTATGGCAATCACAACTCCGCAGGAAGACATGGCCGCCATGTTAAAATAGGAGGATGCTTATTATGGAAAAAAACTTAATAAAAAATATTGATTTCGCAGCCGCACTGACCTTAGCCGATTTGGTTTCCTATCAGCCGGGTCAGGTTGTCAGCAAAACACTGGCACAAAATACCGCGGTCAGCCTGACGCTGTTTGCCTTTGATGAAGGAGAAGAAATCAGTTCTCATGAATCGAACGGTGATGCGATGGTGATTGCGCTGGACGGCGAAGGTGAAATTACAATTGGTAGCGAAAAACGCCGTGTAACAGCGGGGGAGACGATTGTCATGCCGGCAAAAACACCGCACGCGGTATATGCATCCCAACAGTTTAAAATGTTCCTGATTGTGGTATTTCCAACTTAATCGCTTAAAATGATTAAAAACCTCTTTGTGCTTGCGGGCACAGGGAGGTTTTTTATATTGCGGAAGCGATTCAAGGAGAATCACACCGAAGGGAGGCAAAGGCTCGGATAAATGCGCGTAATTAATGCATCAAATAATTTTTTTACAGCTTTAAAAGCAGCCTATCGACACATAACGGGTGCCAATAGGCTGCTTTTGCATGCAATAAAATAAATATATACTCTTACACTATCCTATTGGACAAATTTGTGCGCGCAAAAGCTAAATTTTTGTCATATATATGTAATTTTAGTAGAAAAAATAATGATTGTAAGATGAACACAAAAAATATTTTTTAATTTGGTAAAATTAATGAATTTTGTGACTGACGTGTGACCAGCATAGAATATAATCAAAGTAAAGTAAGTATGTTTAACAACAAAGTATGATATCAATAAAAGAGCATCGCTACAATAGGCCTTTAATATAAGAAAAAGGAGCAGTGGTTCAAAATGATTAAAATGAGGAAGCTGCAATTGCGCACGATTTCACTTATCCTAACCCTCACGATATTGGCGGGGTGCGTCTACAGTTCTGCTGCTGCGGCAGGCACCACTACAGTGGCTGACCCTAACATTGTAGCGGCTGACACCAGCACCAAGAATTCAGCCATGATGTTGACGGCGACAAGCGCGCCCGTAACCGGAATTGTTTCGCTGCCTGTCAATTTGTATAAGTACAATACAGATAACATAACAGCACGGTATACAAATTTTACCAGTTCTGTGATAAATTTAGCCACGCAAGCCCTATGGTCATCGGGGAAACGAGCATTATACTTCGGAGGCGTAAATCTAAATTCATCTCTAAGGTCTTCTGGGAACGGCGATTGGAACAAATATAATAGTAATAATAGTGTAGACGGGTTTGTTTATCCTGGAATTGTAAACAATGAGCTTACAAATGCAACCGTTGACGGACAAATACAATTTTCTCCCTATGTGCAATCTCATTTTTTCGACGGAGTTGTAGGATCAGTAACAGATACAAGCGGTAAGTCACACGATGATAAAACCGTTTACGAAAATTCTAAATTTCAATTTCGTCTTGGTGAGGATGGGTACTACGAGTACAACAGCGCGAATGACCAAGCAACATATAATTTAGCAAACAAAAAAGTTGAAATTGCTCCGCAGGCGGATGGAACTACTGGATTTGCTCGTGGATTTTGGCCGTTTGGAGTTAATAAGTTTTCATTTGGCTTAAGTATGGGAATGGAGTTTCAAATACCCACTGATGGAAAAGTAAATAATGAAGACATGGTATTTAATTTTTCAGGTGATGATGATGTTTGGGTGTTTGTTGACGGACATTTGGCTTTGGATATTGGCGGCATACATCAGTCGCGAACCGGATCTATCAATTTCGCCAATGGTGAGGCAGTTGTAGATAATGTGCTGACACCGAAGACAGACGGTAGTGTGGGGAATCCAATTGTTTCTACGGCGGTGGTTTCACAAAATATTTATACAGATTTAAATGTGAATCGTGATGACTTAACTAAAAAACACACGTTAAAGATTTTTTATATGGAACGTGGTGACGGCGGTTCAAATTGCATGATCAGATTTAACATTCCGACTACATCTGTTGTGCCGGAAGGCGGAGTCAATACCGAAAAAACTGCAATTGCAACCGATGACTACCTAACTGATCGCACTTATGACATCACCTTAAGGGCTTGGGCTGATCAGACAACCGCCTCGCAAACCTATAAGCTATATGATGCGCAAAATCCGCCAACAAACGGACCTTATTATTTGGATCAGGAAGGTAAGACGGAAATTACGTATAAAGTGGAAGGGACAACACAAGGCACGGTTTACAAATGGTATGATAATTCAGCTTTTACCGGCTCTGAGGTGAAAGTAACGAACGGGACTGGTACAGCTAACCCGCTTTTCCTTAAAACAACACAGAATAGTTATAATACGGTTAAAAGTAAAGTAGTTAATCAGAATCAGAATAAAACGTATTATATCGGACCAGGTCGTACAAAAATCCCCGTGACCTATACGACCAAAAATAACAAAGATTACTACTGGTATTCTGAAAATGGTACCCCGTATTATCCTAAATCATCTACGTTCTACGAACAAATTACTACCGATGTCTATACTGTAGTTGATACATCTACTGCTCCGGTTGTGGGTGCGGAATATTATGTTATGCCATCCGCCGGTAACTATGAGCAAGTCTATTTTCAAACGGTAGTGCAGACTGTGAACAAAAAAGTTTGGTATCAGGGAACTACGATAATTAACCCTCAGCCGGATAGTATATGGGCTTACGGCGGCGATGGGGATTCAACAGGCGGTGCCGTACATGGTGCAACCGTTAAAGATTATATTGACCCAAGGTTTATTTTAGTTGATGATACCAATCATTCTTTGGCAGATGGTTCACAAGTAGGTGATGGAGTTCTTCATATTCCGCAAACTGGGAACACCTATGTTGAATGGACGGGGCAAACCATTCCGGTAAGCACGACAGAAGAACCGGATGCGTGGGAAAGAACTTTCAGAGTTCAAGCGAAAGAAGCTTTTATTGGCGGAAACGATATTCCGACCAATGCTTCGGGATCAGGTGTTTTCAAAGAGGGAACAAGACTGCAGGATTTCCCACAGCCAACGGTGAATGTGCCGATTAGATTTACAGTAAAGCCTGCTGCGGATACCATTTTCTACGGAGAAAATATTCTTGCTGCTAATTTACCAACACGCATGTTTGATGAGTCTGATTTAAGCCAAGTCAATTTTATTACAACCGATAAAACAGGAACCTTTGGATATGAATGGTATGACAGTACAGGCAACACCAAAATTGGTACTAACGGCCTTTTGGCTGATCTACAGGCAATTTCACCATCTGAAGATACCAACTATAAACTAAAGGTAATATTCACGACTGCAAATAACGGCGCTAAATCCGAGAGCACCGGCGGTGGTGATCCGGTTCCTCAGACTTCCGCGACCGGTATTTACACCGTCCACGTTGTTAAAGGGCAATTGACTATATTGAAGACTATTACAGGAACTGTTGCCGATCCAAATCAGTTCTTCACTTTCAAAATTGAACGGTTTGCTAAAATTGACACTGGCTGTACTGGAACGCCAATTTCAACTTCCTATGAAGTGATCTATGCTAAAGATAATACTACAGGCAGTTACAAGGGTTCAAAGACCATTACAAGCTTGCCTCAGGGCAACTACAAAGTTACGGAAATCCAAAATTCCGCCTGGCGTTACAAACAAGACGGTGCCGTCAGTTATCGAGCTGATCAACAGTATTTAGGCCGGACATCATTGAATTCGGTCGATCCGCCGACCTTTAATCAGACAATTGATGCAACCGTATCAAACACGGTTTTCAACTCGTACTGGTTCAGCAGCAAAGACAGTGTCACAAATGTTTTTACAACAACAACGTCTTAAGGAGTGATGGAAAATGAACAAAAAGAGATTGATATTTGTTGTTTCCTTGGTCTTGGCCGTCGCTCTGGTGGCTGCCGGAACTACAATGGCGTATATGGTAAGTTCCGACGCAAAAACAAACACTTTCGGAATTGGTACCATTACCACTGATATTACGGAGAACAGTAACCCAACTCCTGTTTCTGTTAATTCAATTCCAACTACCAATCATGTTGCACAAAAGCTGGTACAGGTCGAAAACAAGGCCGGCGAGCATGCTATCGATGCCTATGTCCGAGTTCAACTGATACCCACACTAAGGGATGGCGCTTCCAATCTTGGCGGGAATTTTAAAATGACTGTTCCAACAAGCAATACAATAGCACTTATTCCGTTTGGAGATAGCACCAAGCTGCAAATCACCTTGGTTTTTAATGACGGCTGGGGTGCCAACTGGTTCTATGTTTCGGATGAAAATTGCTTCTACTATAAAAACATTGTTCCGGGTATTAAAACGCAAAATGCTCCCCCCACAAACAGAACTACCCCTTTACTAAAAGAAGTTCGATTTTCCGGAACAGATGCAGACAGCTGGCAGACCAAATTCAACCTTGATGTGCTGACAGATTCGATTCAGGCGGGTGGCAATGCTGTAGGAACCACTGTCAATGGCACAACAGCTTGGCCAAAAGTGCAAATTGTGGGTGGAATTCTGACGGCAAAATAAAGGCAAAACAAACAAGGAGGACGCTTTGATCAAAAAAATATGCAGTATTCTGTCAAGTGTCATTCTAATCATTATGATTCTGATTGCGGGGGTTCTGCTGCTTCCCTATGCATTTGGATATCAGCCTCTTGCGGTTCTGAGCGGCAGTATGGAGCCTTCCTATCAAGTTGGCGGCATTGTATTTGTGAAAAAAGTGCCACCGCAGGATATCAGGGTTGGCGACCCGATCACCTTCCATCTTAACGGTGAAAGCGCGGTTGCCACTCACAGGGTAGTGAGAATTGATAACGAAAAGAAGCAGTTTATTACC
>DAMDEB010000024.1:22194-25725 GCA_032090075.1 Caproiciproducens sp. | reverse complement strand
AAGACGTAATTGATGGCATCAGAAGCTTGATTCCATTGGCACCTCTGCACAATGGTCCTGAACTTCAAGGTATTTTAGCCTGCCGTGAGGTTTTCGGAACATCAATTCCGGAGTGTGTCGTTTTTGATACATCTTTCCATTCTACGATGCCGGCAAAAGCATATATGTTTGCAATTCCGTACGAATATTACGAAAAATATAAGATCCGCCGCTATGGTTTCCATGGTACATCCCATCGTTATGTCAGCAGTCACTGCGCACACTTAATGCATCAGCCTCTTGAAGATATTAATATGATTACGTGCCATATCGGCAATGGTTCGTCCATTGCGGCTATTAAGGGCGGTCAGGTTATCGATACCAGTATGGGCCTTACTCCGCTCGACGGCTTTATGATGGGCACTCGCTCCGGTTCGCTTGATCCTTCTGTCGTAACCTTTATTATGCAGCAGGAGAATTTAACTCCGCAGCAAATGGATGATATTTTAAATAAGAAATCCGGCCTGCTCGGTATTTCCGGTTACAGTGATGACCGTGATGTTACGAAAGCTGAAATTGAGGGCGACCCGAAAGCAATTCTTGCTCATGAGATGCTGACTTATCAAATTACGAAGTATATCGGCTCTTACGCTGCCGCGATGAACGGTCTTGACTGCATCGTGTTTACGGCGGGTCTTGGAGAAAACCAGGCTCATCTGCGTTACTCCATCTGCCGCGGCCTGAAATTCTTCGGCGTGAAGATTGATCCGGAACTGAATGATAAAATGATCGGCGGCCGCGAGGGCAAAATTTCCTCCTTTGATTCACGGGTTTCCGTGTATGTTATTCCTACAAATGAAGAGCTTGTTATCGCCCGCGATACCAAGGAAATTGTAGATAAGCTAAAGTATGCGTCTACTGAAGACAAGACGGTCGTTGACCCGGAAGATATCTAATTGATTTTATCAAATCAAAACCACCAGTTGAACTGGTGGTATGCACAAGCCCTAAAAGGGCATATTACTGGCGCAGCGTCTCAAGACGCACTGAATGGTTCTGCCAACCGCATTACTATCACGGGCAGCCGCTAAAGCGGCTGTCTATTTTTATGCCTTTGTTTCCTTGCTACCTGTAAACGGGTCTATGTATTCTTTGAGTGTTATTTGGTCGGATGCTATATCCTCTTGTAATTGATTTTTGATATATTCTTCAATTACTTTCGCATTTCTTCCCACTGTGTCTACATAGTACCCTCTGCACCAAAAATGTCTGTTCCCATATTTGTATTTCAAATTCGCATGTCTGTCAAATATCATCAATGAGCTTTTTCCCTTTAAATACCCCATAAACTGCGCTACACTTAGGTTTGGTGGTATACTCACCATCATGTGTATGTGGTCGGGGCACGCTTGTGCCTCTATTATTTCCACTCCTTTCTGTTCGCATAGCTTTCGTAATATCTGTCCTATATCTGCTTTTATTTGACCGTAGATCTCTTGCCTTCTGTACTTTGGTGCAAATACTATGTGATATTTGCATCTCCATTTTGAATGTGATAGACTGTTTATGTCATTCATGACATGTCCTCCTTTGTTTTTTGATGCGGTTGGCGAACCTTCATCAATTCTAACATTGGAGGACTTTTTTCGCTATAAGCTTTTAATTCCACCAGCATAGCTGGTGGTTGTTTGCGCTCAAGCTACAATGAAAAGGATGCATCCACTTGTGGATGCATCCTTTTATTGAGCATTCTTTTGCTTTTTAATAATTTTTAAACGAGAAAATTCTTCTCTGTCTTTTTCTTCAAGTGCATCTGAAATGAATTTTACTGTTGCCTCAAAGCGAGGAATCATAATGTTCTTTAACGCATTTGCTCGCTTTTGCGTCTTTTTAATCGCATCTGCAAGCCTATAAACACTATTTTCAACCTCAGCCAGTTCGGCGGTCAGACGTTTTACATCTGAGAATTTATTATAAGCGTCATCCAGCATACTGTTGGTGGAGTTCAAACCAAACGGAATCGGTATGCTTACCGGCTCAAGTGACACCATTGGAATTTCTACTCCCATTACACTTCTGTAGGCCACATTTAAGCTGTTGTCAATCGGTACGGTGAGGGAAAGTTCAGCGCATATGCCAAGGGTAATATTCGCTTTTTGCAATGCCTTGTAAGCCTCATCGTACGTATTATCAATCTTATCCTGAATACTTGCGGCTCTCTCAATCAGAGCCATCATTTCGCGTATTAAAATATTGCGTTTACGGTCAAGCAATTCAAAACCGGTTCGCGAAAGAGCAAGTGACTTTTTTGTAGCAAGCAAGTTTCCTTTTGTTGGCACGATTTGATTACCCAATGTGGCTCACCTCCTTCTGATTGGCTAAA
This sequence comes from Caproiciproducens sp., assembly GCA_032090075.1. Classification (GTDB taxonomy): domain Bacteria; phylum Bacillota; class Clostridia; order Oscillospirales; family Acutalibacteraceae; genus Caproiciproducens. Next base: position 23,363 of record DAMDEB010000024.1, on the reverse strand, counting down.
TAATGCAATATTGTGCGTGTTGCACTGAAAAGCTGTACTTTGATATAAACGAATAAATTGCCTTTCAGTTGCCGGCCATCTCATGCAATTTTTAACTAAAAATTGGTATCGCTGAACATGAAAGGTCAAGCAGTTGCCGTACTGTCCACTTCTTTGTTTTCCTTATCGGTCTTTTCCTGAGCTTTCATTTTGTCATAATATTTAGTGAGGATTGCATCATCCACACGCTCTAATTCCTCACGCGGAAGGGTACAGAGAAGCTTCCATCCTAAGTCAAGACTCTGATCAATCGTACGGTTTTCATGTGAACCTTGGTTAACAAACTGAGCTTCAAACAGCTTACCAAATTCAATATATTTTTTATCGGTGGGGGAGAGCTCTTCTTCACCGATAACCGAAGCCAACGAACGCGCGTCCATTACCTTTGCATAGGATGCGAAAAGCTGATTGGAAAGCGCTGAATGGTCTTCGCGCGTGTAGCCTTCACCAATACCGTCTTTCATTAAACGGGAAAGTGACGGCAGAACAGCAACCGGCGGGTAGGTACCGGAGCTGTCAAGTGTGCGGTCAAGCACAATCTGACCTTCCGTAATGTAGCCGGTAAGGTCTGGAACAGGGTGAGTAACATCGTCATTCGGCATGGTAAGAATCGGGATTTGCGTAACCGAGCCTGTTTTACCACGCACCATTCCGGCACGTTCATAAAGCGAGGCAAGATCGGAATACAAATAGCCCGGGAACCCTTTTCTGCCCGGAATTTCACCCTTTGAGGAACTGAATTCGCGGAGTGCTTCAGCATAGGATGTCATATCTGTCATGATGACAAGGATATGCATACCCAATTCAAAAGCAAGGTATTCCGCGACAGTTAAAGCGCAGCGTGGCGTCAGAATTCTTTCAATAATCGGGTCGTTCGCAAGGTTTAAGAACATAACAACCTTTTGAAGGACACCTGATTCATCAAAGGAACGGCGAAAATACTCGGCCACATCATTTTTAACACCCATAGCAGCAAAAACAATTGCAAAGTTATCACCGTTGTCGTCACTGATTTTGGACTGTCTTGCAATCTGAACAGCAAGTTCATTGTGTTTCATACCGGAGCCGGAAAAGATGGGGAGTTTCTGACCGCGGATCAGCGTCATCAGCGTGTCAATTGTTGAAATACC
>DAMDEB010000024.1:20919-22149 GCA_032090075.1 Caproiciproducens sp. | reverse complement strand
ACGGCCGAGAATTCCCGGCGAGAGCGGCATCTCCATCGGATGCCCCATAAGCCTTGTGCGAGTGTTGTCAAGCGCAATACCGCGTGTGCCTTCAAAAACCTGAATTACAGCACGCTTGCCATCCATCTGCACAATTCTGCCCTGACGTTTTGTGCCGTCACTAAGGCGGATATCGACAACCTCTTCAAATGAAGCGTTCTCAACGTCATCCAAAACAATCAAAGAGCCATTAATTTCTTTGAGGCCAATATAATCAAGAATCATGGTGTAACCACCTTCTAAGGTAAAATTATGAATTCAACCCGGCCGTCCCGGGTGTTAGGATGCTATGATGCTATGATGCCGGATAAGGTATCATCTATTTCTTTCATATAATCATCAAACAATTCCAATTTATTGTTGGGAATTTCGTATTTCATCTTTACCAGCTTATCAAACAAACCCGATTGCGAAATACCGGAAATCGGTACGGAAGCCGAAACAAGCTGTTTTGCTTTATGGTAAAGATGCAAAATTACTTTCATCATCAACTTTTGTTTTTCAAGCGGCACAAAGGTATCATCTGCGTGAAAAGCATTTTGCTGCAGAAAACCGACTCTGATGACACGGGCGATTTCAATAACCAACTTCTGGTCATCAGGCAGAACATCCGAACCGATCAGTTTTACGATTTCCATCAGCTTGTTTTCTTCTTGTAAAATCTGATTGATTTTTTTACGATATTTGACGAAGTCCTCACCAACATGTTCCGTGAACCATGGATCGAGGTCACCAAAATATTCGCTGTAGCTTTCTGTCCAGTTAATTGCCGGATAGTGTCTTGCATAGGCGAGTGATTTATCCAATGCCCAGAAGCAGCGGGTAAAACGCTTTGTATTCTGTGTGACAGGTTCTGAAAAGTCAGAACCCGCAGGAGAAACAGCACCGATAATCGTGATGGAACCGTTGCTGCTGTTTAAGTTTTCAACCATTCCGGCGCGCTCGTAGAACTCGGCAAGCCGGCTTGGTAAATAAGCAGGGAAACCTTCTTCAGCTGGCATTTCTTCCAAACGACCGGAAATTTCACGCAAAGCCTCGGCCCAACGGGAAGTTGAGTCAGCCATAATCGCTACGTGGTAACCCATGTCACGGTAATACTCACCAAGAGTAACGCCGGTGTAAATGGAAGCTTCACGCGCGGCAACAGGCATGTTGCTGGTGTTAGCAATCAACACGGTACGGTCGGTCATC
>DAMDEB010000024.1:18542-20909 GCA_032090075.1 Caproiciproducens sp. | reverse complement strand
TTAGGGTCAATCAGTTCGGAAAATTCTTCCAGTACCTGGCTCATTTCGTTTCCACGTTCACCACAGCCGACGTAGATAATAATATCAGCGTCGCACCATTTTGCAAGTTGATGCTGTGTCATGGTTTTTCCTGTACCAAAACCGCCCGGAATTGCTGCCGTGCCACCTTTTGCAATAGGGAACAAGGTGTCGATAACCCGCTGGCCGGTAATCAGCGGAACCTTTGTTTGCAACCGCTCGGCCACAGGACGCGGCGTGCGGATAGGCCATCTCTGACAAAGGGTAAGCTTATGAATTTCTTCCTGCTCATCCTTTAATTCAATAATTGTATCATTTACTTTGTACTGTCCGTTTTCGCTGACTTTGGTGACAACACCGGAAAGCAGCGGAGGAACCATACACCTATGCTTAATAATTGTTGTTTCAGGGCATTCAGCATAAACATCGCCGCCTTTTAGCACATCGCCCGCTTTAACAGTGATACTCACATCCCACAACTTGTCTTCGTTCAGTGGGGTAACATTGCTGCCGCGCGAAATAAATGAGCCGGACTGCTCTGCAATGCTCTTTAGTGGACGTTCAATGCCATCGAAAATATTGTCGATGATGCCGGGGCCGAGCGTAACATTCATTGGGCTTCCGGTGCCAAACACAGGCTCGCCGGGGGTTAACCCAGTTGTTTCTTCGTAAACCTGGATGGTAATAAATTTGTTGGTAATGCCGATAACTTCACCGACAAGGCGCTCGTTGCCAACATACACCATTTCCATCATCGAAAAGCTGCGCGATTCTTTAACGGTAACAACAGAACCGTTAATGCCGTATATTACATTCTGATTATCCATCTAATTTCATCTCCGATATCACAATAGGTACGGCTCAGACCACAGCCATTCCCGAGTTTTCTTCAAACCATTCGAGCTGGTCTTCCAGCATGGAATCAAGTGTCTCATCTGCCACAATACCCATTTCAGAGTTATAGGCACGAATACCGCCGATATGAATATCGGCATCAATTTTAAAAGTACAGTCGCTGCCAAAGGCTTGCTGTATCAGCTCCTGATACTTTTGGTCATCTTTTTTAATGAACAAAACCGTGCCTGGTTTATGAAATGTTTTTGAGAGCTCACCTGCAAATTTTTGGAGCAGATGAGGGTAATCGCTTTTTTGTGTAAATTCATTCAGTGATTTTGCGGCGCGCTCAAAAACTTCTTCTGTGATTTTTTTACGTTTTTCCAACAATTTTCTGCGGTCATCCATTTCACGCTGTGACATTTCGCGGGAAATTCCGTTGCGCATTTCAGCCATTTCCTTTTGAATGAGGCGGTAAGCCTCGGCCAAAACGCTAACTTCGGTCTCGTCCAGTTCTTTTTGTTTGAACTCGGCAACTTCCTGCTCAATCTTTTTGCGCTGTTCCTCAGCATAATGATTGATGGCAAGGTAAAATTTATTCAATTTTTCATCGTTGGTAGCCATTGCTAAACCCCCGTTTCGCCGTAATAAGCGGCCTAAATTTTGATCCCGATCGCCTCGCGGACATAACGGGTAATTGAATCTTTTGTACGGCCATTGCCGTGTCTGTCCGGAATTTCCACAATTAACGGGCGTTTTCGATTAAGCTTTAAGTCATAAATCATGTCGGAGCAAAGGGAGAGCAACGTCTCCGTTATCAAAACAACGGCAACGTCGTCCATTTCTATTATTTCGTTTAAAGCCTTCTGCACCTCGGCGGTCTCGTGAACTACAATGCCGTCGATTCCCGCCAGACGCATGCCAACCTGCGTGTCCACATTATCACTTATCAGATAAAAACGCATCGGTGCACCTGCTTTCCGCTATATCTTCTGAAGAATCAAAATTGAGATCAACAAGCCATACAGTGCAATACCTTCGCCAAGAGCAACAAATATGATTGCTTTACCAAAAGCCTTCGGATCTTCGCTTGTTGCGCCGATTGCTGCAGGGGAAGCTGCGGCAACGGCAATACCGCCGCCAATACCGGCAATGCCGACTGCAAGGGATGCTGCAAGGAAGCCAAGTCCTCTTCCATTGTCACCGGTTTGAGCTGTCTGGGAAGTGCCTGTGGATGGGGTCTGGACGGGTGTTGCGGCCGCCGAAGCGACTACCGGAATTGCAAAGGTTATAACGCAGACCGCCATGAAAGCTAAAAGCTGTGTGGCTACGGCACTGCGTGTCTTTTTGCCGTTCTTAACGGCTTTAATTGAAAGAGCAACCGAAACAACTAAAAATACGACGGGTAAGCAAATTAATAAAGAATTCATGATATTACCTCCAAATTAAATAGCAAAATAATATGTGATACGTAAGGAACATTACTGTTCCTTACGAACGACAATAGGATTAAAC
>DAMDEB010000024.1:12121-18532 GCA_032090075.1 Caproiciproducens sp. | reverse complement strand
CTGAACATTTCATAGAATTCAAGTCTTAGCACCTGAATACCAACCAGCAACCCCTCAAGAGCCATAATAAAGGCGTTGCCTATGACGACAACCAAAAGGTATCCAATACCACTGGACATGTCCGCCAGTGTGAATACAACCATCATCATACCTGCGTGCACCAGTACAAAGGCACCGACACGAAGAAAGGAAATGGTGTTACTTGCGTAACTTAGCAAAAATTCAAACAGTTCAAAGAATTCCTGCACAATGTAGCCACCCCAGCTTTCGGGTTTCCAGTTCAGGCGGTGTTCAACCAGCCCGCCAAGAACCTCGCGGAACATAATGACCAGTAAAGGAAGAATAATGAAACAAAGCGTATACGCCGTGTTAACAATGTGCCAGCCGAAAAGAAGCTGACCACCAAATCCTACAACGAGAGAACCGTAAAATACGAGCCCTGCAACGCCATTCGGTCCAAACAGTGCGTTTTCATAATGTCTTCTTTTCAGTGACGAGTAAATGTTGATTAACATTGCGATCATGACAAGCGCTATGCCAATCCCAACAGCGGAACCAATGATTATGTTTGTGGTAGCCGGCTTCATTACTGCAACAGGCTTTTCGCTCAAGCCGAAAACGCTTTTATAAAATGGATCAAGTGCATTTTCATATCCAAATACCGAACCAAAAATCAGTCCGAATACGGAAGATGAAATACCACAAGGAATCAAAATTTTGCCAAGCGGCATCTTCTTGTATTTCCACATCAGATAACCGATGATGGAAACACAGATTCCCTGCCCAAGGTCACCAAACATGATGCCAAACAAAAGAATGTAGGTGAGCGCAACAAACGGGGTAGGGTCGACCTCATCATAGGACGGCAGTCCATACAAATCAACAAAGAATTCAAACGGCTTAAATAAACGTTTGTTTTTCAGTTTGACAGGCGGAGAATGAGTCAATTCCTCCTGCGCGCCCTCAAAAGTACATTCAATTGATTCAACTTTGTTCAGGGCCTTTGTAAAATAACTCTCTTTATCAGCGGGAATCCATCCTGTTAAAATAAAATTATCATTGTATCGGGCGGCATAGCGCCGGATGCCGAAATAAACAAATTGTTCTGTCAACCAGGAATATACCTTTTGACACGCGGACTTTTCTTTTTTCCAAAGAGCCTCAAACTTGCCGTCAAGACCTTTTAAGCGATCGACTTCAGCGTTGAGTTTTTCGTGCAGCGTTTCCACCGCGGTTTCCGGGCTGCCGGTCAGTTCGGTTAAGCGAATGCGTTCGAAATAAAGGCTTGAAAAAATACGGTCAACCTCACTTACCACATCAATCGGCGAAAAATAGACACCCCAGTAATGAAGTTCATCACTGGTGCTTGGGAAAAAGATAACATATGGATTTTGCTTGTAGGATTTGAGCTTCTCATAGCTTTCTTTTGGCAGGGAGCCAAATCGAACTTTAATGTAATTACATTCACGAATCTCATCAAGGTTCAGGTCCAAGCCGACAAAGTGACTGATGTTCTCAATCTGGGAGGTGTATTGCTGTATTTTTTGCTGTGCATCGGCTCGCTCATTCTGAAGCTCACTGAAAGAAGAGGATATAAATTTAACATATGAATGTAGTTCTTCTGGACTCATTTTTAATTTAGAAACTTCGTCAGCGCTCAGAAGTTCCAGCTTCTTTTTTGAGCTGGATAAAGCGTCAGCAAGCTGCTGCAGCGGTTCGGAATATGGATTCTCTTCATTAAGCGGTGAAAAATCGGAAGTATCCGAATAAAATGAAAGAGCATTGTCCGGGTGAAACACACACGATTTTCCGCACATTGCGGTTACCTGATCCAGATCATCCATTCTTCCAATAATACTTACGATTTTAATCTTTAAAACAGCCAAGCATCAATCACTCCTTTCGCCAAAATTGAAAATGATGAGCAATTTTGCTATTTCATCGGGCGACATTTTATAACGGATACCTTCAACGATCGTGATAATATCCGTCAGCTCGATCTGCATGATAAAAGTATATGAGAACATAACAACAGAAGGATGCGTTGAAAAATGAATGTCATGACGGGAAGTCATATACTTTACAATATTGGGGAATTCATCAATATACGTGTGGTCAATCTTCAGACTGCGTTTTCCGATTAGGGTTTTGTTCATTGCCGCCGTGACTTTGGTTTCATTGCCGGCTTCAATCATTTCGGTCAGCAGTCGTTTGGAAATATTGCCAAACGGTAAAAGGGAGCTGCGGATAAAATCCGGGCTTGCCTGATAGGAATCCTTTAATCGGATAATGCGTACATAGTTTACTAAATCCACATAAGAATTGAAAATCTCCCGAAGCTGTTTTGCGGTTTCTCCCCGCGTGTACTTATCAATTACATCAAACACACTTTTAAAAAGATAAGTGTAAAGAGCGTTTTCAATTCCGGTGTAGTTAATCGGAACCCCTGTCACCGGTTTGAATTTTTCCAGCAGCTTATAGTACGGTGTATGGCTCAAAGCGTTAAGCAAATCGCTATAGCTTTTAATCTGGCTTAAGGCCGACAGATTGATATGCGTATGACGGTTTAAATACATCGGCATTGCAAATATATATTCTTCTGGTTTCCCAGCTTCCAAAAGCAAAATGCTGTGCAGAATCTGCTCAATTTCACTACGCATAATTAAATACTGCGAAAAATGCTCGCCGACAGATATCTCGTATCTGCAAAGAGAAGCGTAATCCTCAAAAAGTTTTTGCTTCAATTTCGATTCAAGCTGACCGCGGTGGATATCATTTTCATTAATACCCGCCAGTGTTTTATTGTAGGCGGTGTGGCTTTTCAAGTAAGCGGCAACTTCTCCCACACTTTGGCAGGCCAAAAGATTTTTAAAGTTTTCCTTGGTAAGGCATCTGCCATACATGGCGCGTGCCTTAGATAAGATTGCATTTGACGATAGGGTGGAAAGCATTTAAATCACTCCCCCGTAACTCTTGCGACGATTGTGCTAACCCATTCGTCACCCTTTGTACTGTAAAGCTCATCAAGCTTTTCGGAAATCTGTGCATTTTTCTTTTCTTTTTCGTTCCAGTCAGCTTCAGCGGCTGCCCGCTCGGTTGGCTCATTCAGGGCGATTCGTTTTCTGGCTCTTTCAAGGTAATCATTTCTAATCTGCTCACGGCTGGAAAGGATCTCTTTCTCGGAATTTACTTTTTCAAGTTGGGCAGCTTCTGTAATTCCCCTGGCTTTACGGTCCATATCGACAATTTGTTTTATTAAGTCCTGCATTCTGACCGCACCTCCTTAATAGCAATATAAACAATTTATTATTGGATGGTTTGTGACATTGATACATACTTCTGCGAATCCCTATTATAGTCTCGTGTATTACACTTTACAATATGCAATATCACAAAGGAATCATAATAATTGTCGTTAAATTGGGTATTGTGCAAAATTTTTGGTCTAAAGAATTCCAAGTAAAGTATGCTTTTATTTTGTTCTATAATTAATTTCGATTAATTTTTCAAACTCTGTATTGGTGCCGGAATACGGCCGCCACGCTGTATAAACTTAAGTGGGGAATAGCGGTTGACCTCCATGACGGGACCACCACCCAGTAATCCGCCAAAGTTTAGTTCATCACCGGCTTTTTTGCCGATTGCGGGAATCAGACGCACCGCGGTGGTCTTTGAATTGACCATGCCGATTGCGGCTTCGTCCGCAATAATGGCCGAAATAATTTCCGCAGGTGTGTCCCCTGGTATTGCAATCATATCAAGGCCGACCGAACAGACCGCCGTCATCGCTTCCAACTTTGTAATACTCAAGGCGCCGCATCTTGCGGCAGCAATCATGCCCGCGTCTTCCGTTACCGGAATGAACGCACCAGAAAGCCCGCCTACGTGGGAAGAAGCCATGATTCCGCCCTTTTTGACAGCGTCATTTAACAACGCAAGCGCAGCGGTTGTACCGTGCGCACCACAGCTTTCCAAACCCATTTCTTCAAGAATATAGGCTACCGAGTCGCCAACCGCCGGTGTCGGAGCAAGGGAAAGGTCAACAATGCCAAACGGGACATACAACCTGCGTGAGGCTTCCTGTGCTACCAACTGACCCATGCGTGTAATTTTGAACGCGGTTTTTTTAATTGTGTCTGCCACAGCAGTAATATCACAGTCGCCTGCTTTCGCCAGAGCCGCGCGTACCACGCCCGGGCCTGAAACGCCGACATTGATAACACAGTCCGGCTCGCCCGCTCCGTGGAACGCTCCAGCCATAAAAGGGTTGTCCTCCGGTGCGTTGCAGAATACGACCAGTTTGGCAGCGCCGATACAGTCACGGTCGGCAGTAGCTTCGGCCAGCTCGCGCACCACTTTGCCCATCATAGCAACAGCGTCCATGTTAATGCCTGCTTTGGTAGTGCCAATATTGACAGAAGAGCACACAAGCTCTGTTTCACTCAACGCTTCGGGGATACTTTTAATCAGTGCGTAGTCGCCGGGACCAAACCCCTTGTGAACAAGTGCAGAGTAGCCGCCGACAAAATTAACGCCGATTGTTTTTGCGGCACGGTCAAGCGCCTTTGCAAAATGCACCGGATTTTTACCGGGACAAGCCGCGGCAATCATCGCGATTGGGGTAACGGCGATTCGTTTGTGAATAATGGGGATACCGTACTCCTTGCTGATATCTTCGCCGGTTTTCACTAAGTTACCCGCATATCGGCAAATTTTATCGTAAACTTTTTCGCACGCCCTGTCGATGTCGGAATCGACGCAGTCCAGCAGCGAAATACCCATCGTAATGGTGCGCACATCGAGGTTTTCGTTATCAATCATATTGATCGTTTCGAGTATGTCATGAGAGTTTACCATTTTTTATTATCCTGCCCTTCCATATTGAATAAAATGTGTTATATCCGGTGCATCGAATTAAAAATGTCCTCATGCATCACATGAACGGTCAAATTCATATCGCTGCCGATAGCAGTGAGCTTATCGGAAAGCTCATTGAAAGGAACGGTGGATTTTGAAATGTCAACCATCATAATCATGGCAAACAAATCCTGCATAATGGATTGTGTTACCTCGACGACGTTGACTCCGTTTTCCGCACAAATTGTTGAAACGCGGGCAAGTATGCCAACCATATCTTTACCAATTACCGTGACGACAGCACGCATATAAATTACCTCCGGATGTATAAAAATTTGATTATTAATATAATTATGACCGAGAAACCGGTTCTTGTCAATAGCCCTCAATACTGAGTTGATCCGGCGGTGAAATGGTCAAACTGTTTAAAATAAATCTTCTTGCAGCGCATCGAAATATTTATGATTAACCTATAAATATGCGCGTTTTTATGATACTATATATTAAATCAGTTTTTAGGGTTGTAATTCAGGAGGAAAACTATGAAATATCGATATATATCCGACAGTCATGTTCATTCCGATTGTTCGCGTGATGCAAGCGACCCGACCATGATGATGTGTGAAAGCGCGGCCCGGCTTGGGCTTTACGCGCTGACTATGACCGACCACTGTGAATGTAACGTATATACTTCGGAAGCATATGACAGAAGCGTGCGGCAGTCCTATTTTGAGGCGCGCAAAGCGTCGGCCGTTTTCCACAGCCGCCTGCATGTTTATGCAGGGGTGGAAATCGGACAGCCTATGCAGGACAAAGCTGCCGCCGAAGACATACTTGATGCCTGTGATTTCGATTTTACACTCGCTTCCGTTCACAATATAAAAAATCAACACGACTTTTTTGACATGGACTATGGCCATGTGGACATCAATGATGCGCTGGAATGCTATTTTGATGAAATGCTTGAAATGATTGAGTGGGGCAGGTTTGACTCGCTTTCTCACTTGACCTACCCGTGGCGTTACATTGTAGGAGAACATAATATTTCTATTGATGATGATCTTTACAAAGATAAAATTGATGAGGTGTTAAAGGCACTGATTCAAAAGCATAAGGCGCTCGAACTCAATACATCCGGCCTTCGTCAAAAGCTTGGGAAGACTCTGCCAGGTTTGGAAATTCTCAAGCGTTACTGTGAGTTTGGCGGCAAGCTTATTACTGTTGGCTCAGACGCGCACCGTTGGGCCGATGTAGGCGGCGGGATAGAGCAGGGGCTGAGCCTTTTACGTAAAGTCGGGTTCCATCACTTTACGATTTACATTCATCATGAGCCTAAATTTTTACCGATTGAATAAAGGAAACACGAAATAAAATTATTTTGGGAGGAGTATGCTTAATGGATCGCTTATTGAATCTTTTGGACGAAAATGCCCGTCTCAGTACCGAACAGTTGGCAGTGATGCTGAATCAAACCGAGGACGAGGTGGCAAACGCCATTGCCGATTATGAAAAGCGCGGTATCATCAGGGCTTACAAGGCACTGATTAACTGGGA
>DAMDEB010000024.1:7160-12111 GCA_032090075.1 Caproiciproducens sp. | reverse complement strand
GGGAAAAAGTTGATGAAAACAAGGCCAGCGCCCTTATTGAGCTTCGCGTGTCGCCAAAGCGTGACCGCGGCTTTGATGAAATCGCCAACCGCATCATGCAGTTTGACGAGGTTGAAAGTGTATACCTGATGTCCGGCGGCTATGATTTAGCTGTAAAAGTACACGGCAGGAGCATGCAGGAAATTGCCATGTTCGTTATGCGCCGTCTGTCTACGCTTGATTCGGTGCTGTCCACCGCCACACACTTTATTTTAACCCGTTACAAGGACGGCGGTGTCATTCTGAATTCCGAGGATGAGAAGGACGATAGAAGGAGTGTTCTCTGTGATTGATTATCAGCTCCTGCTCAATGAGGAAGTAAAGCAGTTAAAGCCGTCCGGAATCCGCCGCTTCTTCGACATTGCAAACGAGATGGACAATGTGATTTCCCTGTCCATCGGCGAGCCTGACTTTTCAACGCCGTGGCATGTAAGGCAGGAGGGAATCCGATCGCTCGAGGACGGAAAAACATGGTATTCGCCGAATCGAGGGTTCATTGAACTCCGTGAAGAAATATGCCGTTGGCTCAAACACCATTATCATATTGAGTACGAGCCGAAAACAGAGGTAGTCGTCACCGTCGGTGGCAGTGAAGCGATTGATTTATGCATTCGCTGTCTTGTCAATGCTGGGGAAGAAGTGCTGATTCCGGAGCCAAGTTTTGTTTGTTACCTGCCTTTGACCGAAATGGCAGGTGGAATTCCGGTTACAATCGAAACAAAGCAGGAGGATAAATTTCGGCTGACAGCAAAGGCGCTGCGCGAAAAAATCACTCCAAAATCAAAACTGTTGATTCTGCCGTTTCCGAACAATCCGACCGGAGCCGTCATGCGCCGCAAAGATTTGGAGGAGATCGCCAAGGTTGTCCGTGAACATAATCTGATCGTTCTTTCCGATGAAATTTACAGCGAATTGACTTACGGGGAAACCCGCCACGTTTCATTTGCTTCCATTGACGGCATGAAGGAACGCACCATTGTAGTGAATGGTTTTTCCAAAGCATTTGCCATGACCGGCTGGCGTCTGGGCTACGCTGTTGGACCAAAAGAAATCATCGGCCAAATGACAAAACTTCACCAGTACGGTATCATGAGTGCGCCGACCATGGCGCAGTACGCCGCAATTGAGGCTATGAAAAACGGCGACAGTGATATCGAGTATATGCGTGATCAGTATGATATGCGCCGCCGGCTGATTGTTGACGGCTTTAACTCCTTGGGTCTTACCTGCTTTGAGCCGGAGGGTGCGTTTTACGTATTTCCGTGCATTAAAAGCACAGGCCTTTCATCCGCTGATTTTTGTGAAAAGCTGATTTACGCCGAACATGTCGCGGTTGTTCCCGGAAGCGCCTTTGGCGGTTGCGGAGAAGGCTATTTGCGGGTATCCTATTCGTATTCCATCAAACATATTACCGAAGCGCTTTCGCGTATCGGGCATTTTCTCAAGACACTGTAATATTTTAGGTAAGGATATATGCCATGCAAACCACGATCAAGGCTTATGCAAAAATTAATTTAACACTCGATATTACCGGAAAACGGGCGGACGGTTACCATCTTTTGAGCATGGTAATGCAGTCCGTTTCGCTCTGCGACGAGTTAACGCTCACGCAGGCAGAAAGCGGAATTCGCGTTCTATCCAACCGCGACGATGTGCCGTGTGGCGAAAGTAATACTGTTTATCGGGCGGCGGCTGGCTTTTTTGAATACGCGGGGGTTCAGCCGAACGTGACGATTGCAATTCAAAAAAGAATTCCGTCACAGGCGGGACTGGGCGGCGGCAGCGCGGATGCGGCGGCTGTGCTGCTTGCACTGAACGAAATGCTTCAAACCGGTTATTCAAAAGAAACATTATGTAAAATCGGCCTTCGGGTTGGTGCGGATGTGCCCTTTTGTATTGTTGGGGGCACCGCCCTCGCACAGGGTATCGGTGAAAAGCTGACTGCTTTGCCTGCAATGCCGCACTGCCATATTGTTATTTGCAAGCCGCTGTGCGGCGTGGACACCAAGAAAGCCTACGCGCTTGCGGATTCCGCAGCGAAAAACGATATTGCCCTTTCATCCGCTATGGTGGACGCAATTCGCGCAGCCGACCTTCATATGATTGCTGAAAACCTTGGCAATGAGTTTGAAAACGTGATGAACCTTGCCGAAGTAACCCGCATTAAAAAGGCTATGAAATTGATGGGTGCTTTAGGTGCGTGCATGACCGGCAGCGGTTCCGCCGTTTTCGGCATTTTTAATGATTTACCAAAAGCAACAACTTGCACAGCAGCATTATCAAAGGATTATGATGATGTTTTTCTTTGTGAGCCGGTAACTACGGGCAGCGAAAAAAGCGCATTATAAAAACCACACCCCCGCAGCTTTCGTTGCGGGGGTGTGGTTTCAATACGCCTTTTATAAAACATTTTTAAAAATATAATTATTTTATATACGGAGGCGCTTTATGGAACCTGAATTGCAGTCTAATCAAAAAGAGATGTACACGCTTTTGAAAAAACAAATGGAAGCAGTTTTAGAGGGTGAGCACCATGTAATTCCAAATTTGGCGAACGCGTCCGCTTTGCTGAATGAAGCGCTGAGTGATATCAACTGGGTTGGCTTTTATTTGCTGCATCAAAATGAATTGCTGCTGGGGCCGTTTCAGGGGAGACTCGCCTGTGTTCACATCGCTGTTGGAAAAGGCGTGTGCGGAACAGCAGTTTCCAAGGATGAAGTGCAGCTCGTAAGGGATGTCCATCAGTTCCCCGGGCATATTGCCTGTGACAGTGCTTCCAATTCGGAAGTAGTCGTACCTTTGCATTGGCAGGGAAAAATAATAGGAGTGCTGGATATTGACAGTCCTATTCTCAATCGCTTTGATGAAACGGATGCCTGTGAATTGGAACAGCTTGCCAAAATCATTGAGCGTTCCTGTGATTGGGACGAGCTTTACGTGACTGCGTAACCGGACAGGAGAAAACTACATGAATATACAAATATTTGGAAAAGCAAAATGTTTTGATACAAAAAAAGCAGAGCGCTACTTTAAAGAACGTAAAATTAAATTTCAAAGCATTGATGTGGCGAAATATGGCATGAGTAAGGGTGAATTCAACAGCGTTAAAACGGCGGTAGGCGGTCTTGACAAACTGATTGACGAAAATTCAACAGACAGCGATGCAATGCTCCTTAAATATCTTGCGGGCAATGAAGCTAAAGAGCAAAAGCTTCTTGAAAATCCAAAGCTTTTCAAAACACCAATTGTTCGCAACGGCAGGCAGGCGACCATAGGCTACCAGCCGGACATTTGGAAAACTTGGGAATAGGGGAAACGCAGAATTTGTAATTAATTTTTTCTAACTGCGTTTATTTCATTAAGCCTGTTTTCGGCCGCTTTAATAGCTTCAGTTCCTGTTTTACACAATACGTTGATTCCTTTTACAATTGTTACAATTACAAAAGCTTCCGTTAATTCTTCAATAGTCAATCCCGCTTCCACAGCGGCAACAGCATGCGCTTTTGCACCGCTTACTTCATCGTCAATGCTGTCTAATATTGTAAAAATCAATTCTCTTGTCTTTTTTGGTAAATGTCCGTTTTGAATCGATTCGCGCATTACTAAATATCCCTTTAAGGAATCGGGACAATACTTTGAGAGTGCATCTGCAAAAGGCGGATCCCACTTTAATTCCTGCTTATAGTAATCCAATATTTTTTCATTATCTTTCATGATTAATTCAACCTCAGTTTTTCATTATAATCATTCCTGTTAATTTTTTGAATACCGCCGGCCTTTGTATTTGGGTTTCAACAGATTTCGCAGCCCTGCGAAAATCAAGTAGGCGAGCAGGCAGCCCGCCGCGTTCAAAATGACATCCTCAACTTCAACGCTTCTCAAAATGGTACCGGCTAAAACATTGTTTAGGAACTGCAAGCCTTCGATTCCGATGGGGACAAGCAAGGACAGGGTGGTCATCCGACCCAATTTGAAGCGGGGATTAATAAGCGGAATTAGGATGCCAAGCGGCATCAGCATAACAAAGTTGCCGCCGACTATGCGCAGAAACTCATTGTACTTCCCAATTCGGATTGAATTGTGCAGCATGTTTCCGGCGGATTCAAACGGTACCCAGGCAATCTGCTTGATTGCCCATTGTGTGGATTTTGCGCTGATATGCCAAGTACTCGGCATGGGTATTACCATCGTGAGCGATGCAAGCGCCCCAATGTAAACGAACAATAGCAATAGCAAGAAGTTTTGAATTGGCTTTTTGCGGTTAAAAAAGAAAATCAGGCAAATAACGTATACGATCAGTCCCGCCAACATTCCCTGCGACAGTGTCGGGTCAATCAGTGCTGGTAACCATGTTGATTCGGACATTTTATCCCTCTTATCAGTCGAAATTAATACGATTATATAATAAAAATAAATAAAATACAACGTATAAAAGCTTTCTGTCGTGTCAATAATTCCCTCGAAACATAAACTCAGAAGGGGATTACTTATGAAACTGTTTGAAAAATCGTTGTGTCTGGCACTTATTTTAACAGTATTGTTTTCTTTTACAGGCTTTGCCGCCGGCTGTGAGGATATTCCGAACCATGTCCTTCGTCTGCACATCCTTGCCAATTCCGACTCAGCGGAGGATCAGGCTTTAAAGCTTAAGGTGCGTGACCGGATTTTAACGGAAAGCGCCGGATTGCTCGATAATATCAAAAATAAAACCGATGCTCAGAACGCAATCAAAGCGGCTATTCCGCGGCTGAAAACCGCCGCCGAGGATGAAATCAAAAAGCAGGGCTATCATTATCCGGTCAATGTTGAAATGACCCACATGTATTTTACCACAAGGGAATATACGACAGTCACCTTGCCTGCGGGTGATTACGATTCGTTGCGTGTGACCATTGGCAGCGCGGCCGGGCAT
>DAMDEB010000024.1:5694-7150 GCA_032090075.1 Caproiciproducens sp. | reverse complement strand
GATGTGTCTGCCCGCCGCGGAGGAACCAAAGGAGCTCAGCGATGTTTTAAATGCAAAGCAGCTGCAGATTGTGGAAGGAACAGGCGGATTCGAGTACAAGTTCAAAACGCTTGAATGGTATGAACAGATAAAAAACTACTTTGAAAGGCATTAGTACCGTTTTTGTCCCATCGATTATGCAGTACTTTTTAATACGCAGCATCTATGCTATAATCAGTTAAGAATCAATTCTTACTGAAGTTTGGGGGCATACGATGCTGCGTTTTGTTTTGGGCCGCTCGGGAAGCGGGAAAACTGAATATATTCGTGCCGCGCTGAAAAGCATGGCACAGACCTCACCTGAAAAGCTGATGCTGATTGTGCCGGAACAGTCCTCATTTGAAAATGAACGAGCCATGCTCCATTTGCTCGGTGCAAAGGATGTTCAGCGTGTTTCGGTCACAAGCTTTTCCCGCCTTGCCGACGCGGTGTTCCGCCGATACGGCGGTGCCGCGGGCAGACGGCTGGATGACGGCGGGCGAAGTATCCTAATGAGCCTTGCTTTGGAGCAGGTAAAAGATCAGCTTAGTTTTTACCGTAAAAACGCGGAAAGCACCGAGCTGGTTGGGTTGATGCTTTCCGCTTCCACGGAACTTAAAATGTGCGATGTAAAGCCGCTGGATATTGAGCGTGCGGCAGAGGGAATGCCCCAGAGCACATTAAAGCAGAAAATGAGCGAGCTTTCACTGATTTTTTCCGCTTATGACGCGCTGGTGGCTCAAAGCTATGTCGATCCGCTCGACGACCTTACAAGACTGAAAAATGTATTACAGGAGCACGAATTCTTTGAAGGATACACCGTTGCGCTTGATTCTTTTCAAAGCTATACGGTACAGGAATATCAAATTATCAATTTGATTTTAGAGCAGGCCGACGACTTGTATGTCACCCTCTGCGCCGACCAGCTCGACGACCCGGAGCATGGTATGGGACTGTTTTCGCTTGTTCGCCGCACCGGGAAAAACCTGATGCGTATGGCAAAGCAGAATGATGTGAAAATCGCCGCGCCGGTTACGTTGCAGAGCGGACTTCGTTTTGAAAGCCCTTGTTTGGCTGTGCTGGAAGCGGGTGCATACCGCTGTGGTCACAGTGCGGTTGACTGCGAAAATAACGATGTAACAATTTATGAAGCAAAAAACGCCTATGATGAGTCCGCGTTCGTTGCCGCCACCATCCGCAATTTAGTAATCGAAAAACAGTACCGCTATCGGGATTTCGCAGTGATTGCACGCACCCCCGATAATTACCGCGGCGTTTTGGATCTATCTCTCGACCGATGGCAGATTCCATATTTTATGGACAAGCCGCAGGCGATTGATGCCGAACCGCTGATGCGCCTTATACTTTCCGCTTTCAAAATCGTGCAGTCAAGTTTTTCTTCCGACTCTGTGTTTTCCTATTTGAAAACAGGGTTGAC
>DAMDEB010000024.1:0-5684 GCA_032090075.1 Caproiciproducens sp. | reverse complement strand
TTGACCGGCCTTAGTACCGATGAAATTTCTCAGCTTGAAAACTACACGTTTATTTGGAATATTTCCGGTGTGAAGTGGAAAGAGGAATGGACTGAGCATCCGCAGGGCTTTACCGAAAAGATGACCGACAGTGACCGGAAAAAGCTGTTGGAAATCAATGCGAGCCGTTCCGCGGCGGTCACTCCGCTGCTCCGTTTTGCATCCAAAATCAAGGAGGCCGACGGGGAAGGCATGGCAGCCGCAGCGTACGGACTTTTACAGGATATCAAGGCTGCCGATCATCTGAAAGACCTTGCGGCGCACCTGTCTGAATGCGGCGAGCCGGAGCTTGCCGACCGTCAGCTGCGGCTTTGGGATTTATTGATGGAAATTCTTGACCAGACAGCACTGGTTTTGTACGGTAACTCCATTGCTCATACGCGTTACGCTGAACTTTTACACCTTGTCATACTATCCAATAATATTGCAAGTATTCCGCAGGGACTTGACGAGGTAACGGTCGGCGGAGCAGATCGCATCAGAACGAACCAACCGAAGGTTGTGTTTTTAATCGGAGCGGTGCAGGGCGAGTTTCCGCTTGCCCCCGGAAACAGCTGCGTTTTCAGCGACGGTGAGCGCCGCGAACTGATACAACTTGGTCTGCCGCTGAACGATACCCTCGAAGGTACGGCGGTACAGGAACGCTTTCTTGCGTATTCTGCGATGAGCGCCGCTTCCCAAAAACTTTACATATCATATCCTGTGTCTGGCGCGGCAGGCGAATCGAATTCACCGTCCACCATCCCGAGCGAGGCGTGTTCCGCCTTAAAAAATATAACGATACTCAATGAACTTCTGCTGCCGCAGACTTATTTTGCAAATGCAAAGGAGCCCGCGTTTGAGCTCATGGCACAGCAATGGAATCATAATACCGAGCTTTCGGCAACACTGAAAGATTTGTTTGAAAAACAGGGGTGTGACCATCGGCTTGCGGCCATTGACCGCGCCGCTGAAAACCGGCCTGCTGTTTTCGGTTCCGGGGACAAGGCACGCGCACTTTTTGGCGAAAACATGCATGTTTCGGCTACACAGATTGAAAAATTCTATTTGTGCCGTTTCCAGTATTTTTGCCGTTTCGGCCTGAACGCAAAGGAACGCAGAGCGGCCGAGCTTGATGCGTTGGAATACGGCAGCCTGATGCATTTCTTACTGGAAAAGCTTTTTAAGGATATCGGCAGCCAGGCAATTCTTACAATGCAACCCGATGAATTAAAACGTGAAATTATCATTCTTTTAAATATTTATGTAGAGGCAAAGTTAGGCGGGATCAAAAATAAAACCCCGCGTTTTGCCTACCTGTTCGCACGCCTTGCCGATTCCGCGCAGGTAATTGCGTACCATATTGCCGAGGAACTTGCGCAAAGCGAATTCAAGCCGGTTGACTTTGAACTCGCAATCGGCAGCAGCGGCATTGAACCGCTTACGATTTCGCTGCCGGATGGCGGTCAGGTGGAAATTGACGGCAAAATTGACCGCGTGGACATTATGCATCGTGATAACATCAGCTATTTGCGTGTCATCGACTATAAAACAGGGCATAAAGAATTCAAATTATCCGATATTATTTACGGCGTGAATATGCAGATGCTGATTTATTTGGCTGCCTTGAGCGAAAACGGCGGTAAACGGTACGGTGAGGTTCAGTCCGCGGGCGTATTGTATATGCCCGCAAACCGTCCGGTTATTTCCGCTTCGCGC
This sequence comes from Caproiciproducens sp., assembly GCA_032090075.1. GTDB lineage: Bacteria > Bacillota > Clostridia > Oscillospirales > Acutalibacteraceae > Caproiciproducens. The sequence goes on along the minus strand of DAMDEB010000024.1, from coordinate 3,947 downwards.
AGTACGACGCCGGAAAAGATAGCTGAGGAAGCTGCGAAAAAGCTGCGCATGGACGGGCTTGTTCTAAATGACCCCGAAATTATTACTGCTATGGAGCACAGCGGGCAGGGAAAGTACATTCCCGTTACTTTAAAAGACGGTGCGCCTAGCAAACTCGACCATGTTGTTTCCTCCGGCGAGTTAACCGGAGTGATGATTCATATTAAAGGTTTGATAAGTGCAATGGCGCAGGAGCTTCACGGCGGCGACGTTTCCGCAGTACCGCTTTCCGGTGGCTATGACGCCTGTGCGTGGTGCCCCTATTCCGCTGTTTGCGGCCATGAAAAAGACGATCCCACACGGCAAATGCAGCAGTGGGACAGGGACGAGGTTATACAGGAACTGACCAACAAGAAGGGGGATGACGTGCAATGAGCCAGCGCAGATGGACGCAAAGCCAGCAAAATGCGATAGACGCGCGCGACGGAACCCTTCTCGTTTCCGCGGCTGCCGGCTCAGGGAAAACCGCGGTTCTGGTGCAGCGCGTCATTGAACGGATTACTGACCCACAGAATCCCACCGACGCCGACCGGCTTTTGGTTGTCACATTTACAAAGGCCGCCGCCGCGGAAATGAACAGCCGTATTACCGTTGAAATTGCGAAGCTGCTCGAAGCGGACCCGATGAATGTACGTCTGCAGCGCCAGCAGATTTTGCTGACCCGCGCGCATATCAGCACCATCCACAGCTTTTGCAGTGAATTAATCAGGGAGAATTTTTACAAGCTTGGTATTTCTCCGGATTTCCGCATCATCGATGACAGAGAGATGGATTTACTGCGCAGTGACGCGGTTTCCGCCGTTCTCGAAGAATACTATACGCAGGACGACCCGGTCTTTTTAGAGCTTGTCGAAGCTTTTGCGTCAGGTCGTGACGATGACCGCATCATTCAAACGGTAAACAATCTTTACGATTTCGTCCGGTCGCATCCGTTTCCCAAACGCTGGTTTGCGGAAAAAGCCGCCATGTACTCGTCCGCCGTTTCCGCGCCGCAAACGGTATGGGGGAAAACGATCTTGAATTTTGCACAGGGCGCGATTGACTACTGTATTTCGCTTACCCAAAATTCAATTGCATTGATGAGTGAGGACGCGAAAATTGCCGATGCCTATTCAGACGGGTTTAGCGCCGATTTGGCAGGGTTGATCAGTTTGAAAGCCGTGACGGACGCGGGGAACTGGGACAAAATCTCGTTCCAAACGAACAATTTCAGCTACTTAAGGCTAAAGCCATTACGCGGATACAGCGAGGATCCTTTGAAAAACAAGCTGTCTGCCAGCCGGAAAGAGGTTCAGTCCACCGTCAAAAAGCTTTCAGAGCTGTTCAGCGCTTCCGAAGAGCAGTGCGGCGACGATATTGCCCGGCTGGCACCGCTTTTGCAAAAGCTGTTTGAAGTCACTGAAAAATTCGGAGAAGCGCTCAATCAGTTGAAGACCGAGCGCCGTGCGGCTGATTTCAGCGATTTGGAGCACTACGCGTTAAAGCTGCTCGTTCGGGATACGGACGGCGGGTTTGAACGCACCGCCGATGCCGCCGAACTTTCCTCACACTTCGATGAAGTTATGGTAGATGAATATCAGGACACCAATGAAGCACAGGATATGATTTTTCGCGCGATTTCACAGGACGAAAATAACCTGTTCATGGTCGGCGATGTAAAACAAAGCATTTACCGTTTCCGTCAGGCCATGCCACAGATTTTTCTGCGCCGCCGCGCGGATTATCCAGACTATAACCGGGATAAGAACGAATATCCGGCCTGTATTGTGCTGGATAAAAACTTTCGCAGCCGCCGCGGCGTGACCGAAGCCGTCAATTTTGTGTTTCGGCAATTGATGAGTGAGCAAACGGGCGAACTCGACTACACCAAAGCGGAGGAACTTGTTGCCGGCGCGGAATACCCGCCGTGTGACGAACCCGCGGCACAGCTTGATATTATTGATTTATCCGTTTCTGAAAATGAAGATGATATGATCACAGCGGAAAGCCGCCATATTGCCGAACTGATTTACAGGATGACCGGCGATGGCACTACGGTTACGGATAAGGGGAAAGCCCGCCCTGTAGTGTACCGCGATATCTGCATATTACTGCGCAGCGCCAATAAATACGCCCATGAGTACGCAAAAGCGCTGACCGCCCTCGGAATTCCTGCCTGGGCCGATACATCTGGTGGATTTTTTGCCGCCGCCGAGGTTGGCGTGGCCGTTTCCATTTTGCGCGTGATTGATAATCCGATGCAGGATATTCCGCTGCTGGCGGTGCTGATGAGCCCAATTTATGGTTTTACGCCGGATGATATGGCAGATATCCGCGTTCCATCCCGCAAGACCTCGCTCTATCTTGCGGTCGTATCAGCCGCACAAAACGGCAATATGCGCGCGGCTGATTTTTTAAAGGATATTGATACATACCGCTCGTTGGCCGCAACCATGCCGTCCGACCGGCTGATTCAAATCGTGTATGAAAAATCCGGCTACATTAATCTGGTGCAGGCAATGCCCAACGGCGACCTGCGCCTTGCCAACCTGCGGCTGCTGCTCGAGTACGCCAAAAAGTACGAGGCTTCCGGGTACAACGGACTTTCCGGGTTCATTCGTTTTATCGACCGTCTGCAAAAGAACAATTCTGATTTGGCGCCCGCTTCCACTATCAGCGAGGCCGCCAATGTCGTCAAAATTATGAGTATCCACCGCTCAAAAGGACTGGAGTTCCCGGTTTGTATTCTTGCGGGCTGCTCAAGGCGTTTCAATAAGGATCGAGCGGATGTGCTTTTGCACCCGTCGTTGGGGTTGGGCGTTAAGCTGAAAAATCCCGAAACGCTCAGCCGTTACACCACCATGCCGCGTGAGGCTGTCGCGTTAGAACTTGACCGCGGCGAAATGAGCGAGGAACTGCGTGTTCTGTACGTTGCCATGACCAGAGCAAAAGAAAAGCTGATTCTTATTACTACTGTTAAAGATGCGTCAAAGACTTTGGGCAAACTCGCTTCCCGTCTGACGGACGAAAGCCGGGTTCAGCCCTATGTCGTGCGCAGCGTCAGCAGTATTTCCAATTGGCTGCTGCTTTGTGCGCTGCGCCACCCGAGCGGAGGAACGTTACGTGATATGGCGGGTGCGCTGCCCGGCATCACCGCCCCGGCGGACGAAGCGTGGAGCATCAATTTGATCTATCCGCCTAACGACACAGCGGTCGAACAGGAGCAAAAAGCGATTGTACCCGCTCTGCCCAATGAGGTGCTTGAAGCCGAAATAACAGAAAATATTGATTATGTTTATCCTTACGCCGCTTTGCAGGGCATTCAGGCTAAAGTTGCGGCGTCAGATTTGGCGGCGCGCGAATTTTCAGCACAGTATGCCGCAGTTTCCCGCCCTGCGTTTTTGAGCAAAGCGGGTTTGACTCCTGCCGAGCGCGGTACGGCACTGCATGCTTATATGCAGTTTGCGGATTACGAAAAAGCCGCCGGAAATCCTCAAGGCGAATTGGAACGGCTCATCGAACAGGCCTACCTTACAAAGGAGCAGGGTGAAGCGGTGGATTTAGCCCGTGTGCGTTCCTTTTTTGAAAGTGCGCTTGCAAAGCGGATTCTTGCTTCGGAAAATGTGATGCGTGAATACCGCTTTACCGTGGAAATTACCGCCGGTGATATCAAACCCGAACTTTCCGGTGAATTGCGGAATCAGTCCGTGGTGCTTCAAGGCGCGGTCGACTGTGCTTTTGAAGAAAACGGAAAACTGATTATTGTCGATTACAAAACCGATAAAACGAATAATCCAAAAGAGCTGTGGGAGCGTTATCACTCCCAGTTAGCGCTTTACAAGATAGCACTGGAGCAATGCACGGATTGGAAGGTAGGCGAATGCCTTCTCTATTCCTTTGGTTTAAATGCTGAAATATCATACTAAAAT
>DAMDEB010000023.1:27819-28890 GCA_032090075.1 Caproiciproducens sp. | reverse complement strand
CGTCGCGTTGGGTTTGCCGTACATGATATTCTCCTTTACACTGCCCGCGAACATATAAACATCCTGCTGTACAATGCCGATGGTGTTGCGCAGCGAACTTAACTTAATACTGCGTACATCGTGGCCGTCTACCAGAACCTTTCCGGAGCTAACATCGTAAAAACGGGGCAAGAGGGAGCAAAGCGTTGTTTTGCCGCCGCCGGACGGGCCGACAAGCGCAACAGTTTTGCCTGCGGCAATTGAAATATTAATGTCGTCCAGCACAGTATTGGCATCATCATAGCTGAACGAAACATTCCGGTACTCGATTTGCCCTTTTACATCTGTGAGCTCGGTTGCATCAGGTTGGTCGACAATATCCGGATTTGTTTCAATAACTTCAATAAACCGTTTAAACCCGGAATAACCTTTTTGAAACTGTTCGGTGAATTCAATTAATATATCGATTGGGTTAATAATGATATTGATGTAGAGTGCGTATACCGCCAAATCAGTAATTTGCAAAGTGCCGTGTGCAATAAAAAGCCCTCCGCTGATTAGAACGGTGATAAAAAGCAAACCCTCAAAGAATGAGGTACCCGCCCGAAAGCCACCCATGACACGGTAACTGCTTTCCTTGGAATCCAAAAACTTCAGGTTGCTTTCACTGAACTTTTCGTGTTCCAGGTCTTCGTTCGCAAAGCTCTTTACCACGCGGATACCGGCAAGGCTGTCCTGTACACGGGAGTTGACGCCGGCAATTTTCTTGCGGTTATCCATAAATACCGCGCGCATTTTCTTGTTTTTGGAAATGCTGAAAATAATCATCACAATCGTAACAGCAATTAAAATGAGCGTCATTGGTACACTGATGAACATCATCAGTGCGAAACTTCCAACAATTTTCAGCATGGAAATCAAGATGTTTTCCGGGCCGTGATGAGCAAGCTCACTAATATCGAACAAGTCCGAAACAAGCTTACTCATCATTTCACCGGTATTGTTGCGGTCATAGTAGGAAAACGAAAGGCGTTGAAAGTGGTCAAACAAATCCTGCCGCATGTTGCTTTCCATTCTTGCACCCATAATATG
>DAMDEB010000023.1:26659-27809 GCA_032090075.1 Caproiciproducens sp. | reverse complement strand
AGCTGGTAATAAAATATTGGCCGCCGACGCGTATCAGCTCCATCACCAAAAGTCCCAGCGCAATCCAAGGCAGACTGCGTAAAATAATTTGCGTGCCTTGGGCAAACAGACCCTTTGTCAGCCAGTTTAAAATTTGTGGGAATGCAACGTCAATTGCTGAAACAATCAGCGCACAAAACATGTCAAAGTAGAATATTGGCCGATATGGTTTATAATACTTGATAAATTTTTTAAAAATAGACATCCGTACTCCTTGTATTACTTAATATTTCTCCGGTTCACCGTATTCCTCTCCAAAGGTTTCGACCGTAACGGTTTTCATTGCCTCTTCTTCGAGGGGCCTATCACTGGAGTTTCGGCGTACCGCTACAATGCGGTCCGCTTCCTCAATTCCTTCAATGACTTTGCCGAAAGCCGCATACTGGCCGTCGAGGTGCGGAGCGTCTGCCGTCATGAGGAAGAACTGTGAACCTGCGCTGTTTGGGCTCATGGAGCGCGCCATGGAGAGAACTCCCTTTGTATGCTTCAAATCGTTTTGAAAATGGTTACCGCTGAACTCGCCCTTAATGCTGTAGCCCGGTCCACCCATGCCCGTACCTTCCGGATCGCCGCCCTGGATCATAAATCCGGGAATTACACGATGGAAAATTGTTCCGTCATAAAAACCTTTTTTGATGAGGGAAATAAAATTATTTACGGTGTTAGGCGCAACCTGAGGGTAAAGTTCAACCTTAATAGTACCTTTATTGGTTTCAATAGTAACAATTGGATTTTTCATATATTTTCCTCCATATTCTGATTAAAGTATCTTACTATTATAGCGTGTATCGCACTAACGTTCAAGAAAAAACATTTTTATCTATAAGAAAATCGCATATTTTCACCTAAGCATCACATTACAGGTGTATAATCTGAAAATATATTGTATAATTATGGTAATTTTAAATTATTGAATGGGAAATAGAGGGGAAGTATCTTATGATACAAGGGATAAACAGCGACTACGATCCCTATCTCAGCACCACATCAGTGTACACAAACAGCGTAGTAAAAACTTCGGATTCCGATAATGAGAAAAAGGCAGATGGTACTCAAAGCGCTAAAACGGATACGGTGGAAATAAGCATGCAGGCAAGGGCAGCAATGCAGC
>DAMDEB010000023.1:25654-26649 GCA_032090075.1 Caproiciproducens sp. | reverse complement strand
CGGTGGTATCTGTGGGCGGCAAAACTTCAGCAGAAAATAGTACGAATCAGCAAAATTCAAGGAATACGGCTCAGTTGTCAGCAGCTAAAGCGACAGCGAAGGTCACCGCAAAGACCACGGATACAAGTACAACACAACAAACAAATCTTTCAGGCTTAAGTGAAACGCAGATGGACAAGCTTGTAGCTGCAGGCACCATTACCAAATCAGAGGAGCAGCAGGAACTGGCGAAAAGAGCAGCCGAAAAACAACAACAGGAATCTGCACCAAATCAGAAAACACAGTTTGAAAATAATCCGATGCCTATTCTATAGGAAAACGCAGTAATTAAAAAGGAATAGACGGAAGTTTTTGTTCATCAAATGGAGGACGCTTTTCAGCGTCCTCCATTTTTTATGGTGGGTACCATTTGTGTGTTCAATTTATGCTTTCTATTTTTTTCTAAAATATGGTATAATAATAAATATAAAAACTATAAATAGAGCAAAATATAGGAGAAAATAATAAAATATAACAGAAAAGTTTAGGGGGATAAAAGGGTGAAAATAATATCATGGAATGTGAATGGACTGCGCGCTTGTTTGAATAAAGGTTTTATGGATTTTTTTAGTGCAACTGATGCCGACGCAGTGTGTATTCAGGAAACAAAAATGCAGCCGGAACAAGCCGAAATTATTCTGCCGGGATACAAGCAGTATTGGAACTCCGCCGTGAAAAAAGGGTATTCCGGTACGGCAATTTTCACCCGGATGGAGCCAATTTCCGTGAATTATGACATTAATGCCGAGGAACATATTGGAGAAGGACGCTCTATTACGCTTGAATTTGAAGATTTTTATCTTGTCACGGTATATACTCCCAATGCACAGCGAGATTTAGCGCGGATTGATTACCGCATGAGTTGGGAGGTTGCTTTTAGGGAATACTTAAAACAGTTGGACGAAAAAAAACCGGTTGTGGTGTGCGGCGATATGAATGTTGCTCATAACGAAATC
>DAMDEB010000023.1:23410-25644 GCA_032090075.1 Caproiciproducens sp. | reverse complement strand
TTTCCAACGAGGAGCGTGAAAAAATGACCGAGCTGCTTGCATCCGGCTTTACGGACAGCTTTCGCTACCTGCACCCGGAGGAGAAGGATGCTTATACATGGTGGTCGTACATGTTTCATGCGCGTGATAAAAACGTCGGCTGGCGTATCGACTATTTCCTCGTATCGGACGCTTTAAAGGATAGGATAGAGGAAAGTAGCATCCATCCGGAAGTAATGGGCAGTGATCATTGCCCGATTGAAATTATACTATCGAATTTAAAATAATCGGAGGAATTGTGATGCAACTGATTTTTTATGGCGCGGACAAAGAAGTAACCGGAAGCTGCCATTGCCTGATGGTAAACGGCAAAAAAATTCTGATTGACTGCGGCTTGCAGCAGGGCTCGGACGAGGACGACAACCACAAACTTCCCTTTTACGCAAGTCAGATTGATTATGTAATCGTAACCCATGCCCATATTGATCACAGCGGAAGGCTTCCCCTGCTTGTGAAAAACGGCTATGAAGGAAAGCTGTATGCTACCGGAGCAACCTGCAACCTGCTTTCCATCATGCTACGCGACAGCGCGCACATTCAGGAAATGGATGCAATCAACGAAAATCGTAAGAGTAAGCGTGCAGGTAGGGAATTGGAAGAGCCAATCTATACTGTTGAGGATGCACAGCAAACGCTGTCACGATTAAGACCCTTCAATTACGGGGAAATGATCGACCTTTGTGAGGGTGTGCGTTTCCGTTTCATCGATCCGCAGTATATTAAGCAAGCAGATTATGTGGTGATGGAATCAACCTATGGTGACCGGGAACACGAAAGAGCGGAAGATTATGTTTCGGAGCTCGCTGATATTTTTGATAAAACGCTGGCAGCTGGGGGAAATGTTGTCATTCCAAGCTTTGCGGTCGGCCGCACGCAGGAACTGCTCTATTATATTCGCGAGATTAAAGAACGAAAGCTGGTAAAAAGCAATCTTAATTTTCCTGTTTATGTCGACAGCCCGCTTGCGGCTGAGGCGACAAAGGTTTACAGCGGTAATTTGACAGGATATGCAGACGAAGAGACAATAAAAGTCATTGATGCGGGATTTGCACCGATTCAATTTTCTAATTTAAATATCTGTGCAAGCGTTGACGAATCTAAAGCGCTGAATATGGACAAGATCCCTAAAGTGATCATTTCCTCCAGTGGCATGTGTGAGGCCGGTAGAATACGGCACCACCTTAAACACAATTTATGGCGGCCGGAATGTGCCATTGTATTTGTCGGCTATCAGGCAAACGGTACACTCGGACGAATGATCATTGACGGGGTCGATAAGGTTAAGCTATTTGGAGAAGAAATCACAGTACAGGCGCATATTTATAATTTCAGAGCGCTTTCAGCCCATGCTGACAGAACCGGCTTGCTCAAATGGGTTCAAGCGTTTGAACCAAAACCCCAACGCGTATTTGTTGTTCATGGAGAATTGAGCATCTGTGAAGCTTTTACCGATGAATTAAATCACCTTGGCTACAACGCCATTGCCCCTAATTTTGAAGCTGTATTCGATTTGATGGATAATCAAGTACTTGACAAGGGCATTGTACCTCAAGAGAATCACGCTCAAATCGCGAAGGAGTCAAAATATTCTGCACCATTTGGCCGCTTGATGGAGGCCGGAAAACGTCTTTTACAGGTCATTCAAAAAAACGAGGGTGGGGCAAACAAGGAACTTGCGAAGTTTGCTGACCAGATTAATGCTCTAAGTGAAAAGTGGAACAGGTAACAAAACAGCTGAAAAACGGCCGATGCATTCATTTGCATCGGCCGTTCAATTATTTATTCTTCAGTAAATCACGGATTTCCGTCAGTAAAAGCTCTTCTTTGCTTGGCTGAGGTGGGGAAGGTGGTACGTCTTCCTTTTTTCTTTTCAGCTTGTTCATCGCCTTAATGACAATGAAAATAGAAAAGGCGATTACAATAAAATCAAGTACTGCTTGCAAAAATACGCCGTATGTAATTAGAATCGGTTTTCCGCCAAACGCTGCCGGAATAGAAGCAGACAATGCAGCCAGATTAATTCTGCCTGTTATCAGCGAAAGCAAGGGCATAATAATGTTTGTAACAAGTGAGGATACAATTTTGCCAAAGGCGCCGCCGATGACAACACCGACTGCCAAATCTATCACATTGCCACGCATTGCGAATTCTTTAAATTCGTTGAGCTGTTTTCTCATTCAAATACTCCGATTTCT
>DAMDEB010000023.1:22373-23400 GCA_032090075.1 Caproiciproducens sp. | reverse complement strand
TTTTAAAATTCCACTGATTCAACACCGTATATTGATTATTTTGCTTTTATGTTTGCTGTATGATGTTATGCTAAGTCCTTTATTTGTGTGCCTTTGGGCACACATTGAAAATCAGTATTCTTTACCATGGCTAAATCCACTGGCAGCTTATGAATCTTATCACTAAAATTATGATTGTAAATTGAATAGCAATTTTTGCCGTGTTCTTTCGTATAATACAGTGCATGGTCAGCTTTTTCATAAAGCTCAGTATAGCTTTTTCCGTCTTCGGGGTAGAGTGAAACACCAATACTCCCGGATATTCTGTATCCTTTGCCTTCATCTAAAAAGATATCTTTAAATAAATCGCATACTGCGGTCAGCTTTTCAGCCAGTTTATCGGAAGAAACATAATTTTTTAACAAAATGAAAAACTCGTCACCACCGATTCTGCCTACGATGTCGGTGGAACGGAAAAGTCCCTGCAGCTTTTCTGCAACTTGAAGAAGTGCAGTGTCACCTTGTATATGCCCGAACGTGTCGTTGATGTGCTTGAAGTTGTCAACATCAAGCATAATGGCGGCGTGCTTGCCGGAGCTGCCTTCACTCAACAGATAGTTTTCAATCAGCGACTGCGTAAACACCTTGTTGTATAGGCTGGTCAGGCCGTCTCTTTGTGATTGTTTCAAAATTTCCAGTTCACTGCGCTTGCGCGCGTCAATATTTTTAACATAGCCAATCACCTTGAGGTCTTGATTATCGTCTTCACTCAGGTGAATGATTGTTGCAGAAAGCCAAACATTTTCGCCGCTTTCATTTACTTGCCGATATTCCACATTTACTTCGGTTGTATCCGTTGTGGTAAACAAATGTATCAAATTCTGACGGTTCAGCGCGTTGTGGAATTTGTCCACGTCCTCGTAATAAATCGCGTTTTCAGTGATTGACTCTACTATATCGCCATATAATTCTGTTTTCAGAAAAGGAAATGTACGGTTGTAAATTTCTTGACCATAAATCAGCTTATTGTGAATTAAGTCCGCTTCAA
>DAMDEB010000023.1:17776-22363 GCA_032090075.1 Caproiciproducens sp. | reverse complement strand
CAGGTCAGCTCGAGTGCGGATCGATAAATCTTCTCATTCTCCAACAGTTGATTTTGCAAATGCCGGTTTTCAACCAATTCATCGGTTTGTTTTTCAACAATCGTCATGAACTGGTTAAAGGTAAGCGACAATTTGTAAAATCCTTCATTTTTTTCGTCACAGGAAAACCTTGCACGGTAATCGCCGCGAATCACACGCTGAATGGTACTCAAAAAATCTATCGCCGGATTGATGAAGTATCTGCTCCAAATAAATAGCAAGGAGCCCAAAAGAACAATAATAGGAAATATTAAATCATTAAAAGTAAGGTTTTGTCTTGAAAAATGAGGTGTTTGCAATAAGAATACAATAATTGATGGGATAAATGCAGCAGGAATAATCAAATAGTGCTTAATTTTCAAGACTTCAACCCCCAATTGTTTTATGGCGGAATCACCGGAGTAAAATATGGTGAAAGCCATAACGAGTGCAGTCGGCTGGCATGCTTTTACAAGTTTAGCCCCTTGACTTTGCGTCGCTGCTTTTCAGCAGGTTTGCTATTTTACTTGCTTGGTGGGATGATGCTACTAAATATATAAATAAATAATACACCTTTCATGGAATTATTACAAGACATTTTGCACAGATTTACAAAATTATACAATAAATAATTGTATAACAAAAAAATTACACATTTTTTCCCGTTACAAGTTTTTCTTTTGCAACGGCAAGCATTAATTTTATCCGGTTTTCCTGATTCACACGGGTGGCACTGGGGTCATAATCAATTGGAACAATGTTCGAGCGCTCGTCAACGGCTTTTATACGGTGTATCATGCCTTTGCCGCAGATGTGATTAGGCAGGCAGCCAAACGGCTGTGTACAAACAATATTTTCGTAGCCCTGCTCGACAAGCTCCAGCATTTCAGCGGTTAACAGCCAGCCTTCGCCCATCTTATTGCCATAACCGATTACATCTTTAACAAGGCTCTTTGTGTGAGCATAAGTCACAGGAGCCAGAAATTTCGGTTCGGTTTTTACAGCGCGAATCAAGATGTTCTGCATCTTTAACAGATAGTCCATCAGTGCTTTCACAATCATAAATTTTGCGGAGTTACCGCCGTAAAGCTTGATGTCCTCAAGACGGTTGTCAACCTTGAACAACGCAAAATTCAGGATACCCGGCACATTGACCTCACAGTCCTGTTCGTGCAAAAAATCCTCCAAATGATTGTTGCCGAGTGCGGAATATTTCACATAAATTTCGCCGACCACACCAACCTTGATTTTCGGGTGGCGGTCGGTTTTTATCTGTGCAAATTCTTTTACAATTTTATTCAAATTCTGTGTTTGCTGTTTTAGGGACAGCCCCTGCCCTTGATTGAATTGCTTGGTCAGAAGGTCGATCCATTTTTCCACCATGCGCTTACTTTCGCCCTGGTTCACTTCATATGCTTTTGTTTGGTTGTCAAGCAGCATCAGCGCATCACCGTAAACCAAAGCGGCAATGAACTTTCTCAGCATCGGCAGCGTAAGTTTAAAACCCGGGTTGCTTTCCAGCCCTGACATATTCAGCGAAACAACCGGTATCTTTTCCAAACCTGCCTTTTTGAGCGCTTTTCTCAGTAAGTGGATATAGTTTGAGGCGCGGCAGCCGCCGCCCGTTTGGGTGATGATCAGCGCAGTGCGGTCAAGGTCGTATTTTCCGGAATGCAGCGCGTCAATAAATTGGCCGATAACAAGCAGAGCAGGGTAGCAGGTATCATTATGAACATACTTCAAGCCCTCTTGCACCACATTTGGACCGTCATTTGTCAAAAGCTCAATGTTGTACCCACAGTTATTCAGTACGTTCACAATCAGTTGAAAGTGAATCGGCGCCATCATTGGGCATAGTATGGTATATTCCTTTTTCATTTCTTTGGTAAACAGTAACCGTCCGTCACTGCTGAATGTAAGTTCTGCCAAAGGTTTTACCTCAGCTTTCCAGCGCGGCAAACAGGCTGCGAAGTCTGATTTTAACTGCGCCTAAATTAGTGATTTCATCTATTTTAATTTGGGTATATATTTTATCGTTGGCTTCCAAAATACGGCGAACTTCATCGGTAGTGATAGCGTCAACGCCGCACCCAAACGAAACAAGCTGTACCAAATTCATGTCCGGCTTGTCGCCAATGTATTCCGCTGCCGCATACAGCCTCGCGTGATAAGTCCATTGATTTAGCACATCGGTGGGGAATCGTTTCATTTTATAGCTTAAAACATCTTCGGTAATCAATGCCGCGCCAAGGCTCGTAATCAGCTTGTCAATGCCGTGGTTAATTTCGGGGTCAAGGTGGTAAGGTCTTCCGCACAGGACGATGATTTGCTTGTTTTGCTTTTCAGCTTCGGCAATCATCTCGCTGCCCTTTGTACGGATTCTTTCAAAGTAGTTCTCGTGCTCTGCGTAAGCTGCTTTGGCCGCCTTCTTTACTTCAATGAATGAGATACCGTCAAAGTACTTTCCAAGTATCGCGTGCATCTTAATGGGAAAGTCGCGTTTACGGTGAATCCCCACATAATCGTGGATGAAATGATGGCCTTCTAGGGCGCTCATATTGGCGGAGATGACCTCAGGATAATAAGCGACTACCGGGCAATTGTAATGGTTATCGCCCAAACCTTCTTCAAAATTGTATGTCATACAGGGGTAAAAAATATTTTCAACACCCTCGTCGATCAGTGCCATCACATGGCCGTGCATCAGTTTTGCGGGGAAACATACCGTGTCGGACGGAATGGTGCTTTGCCCATTGATGTACAGTTCCCGGTTGGACATCGGTGACAGCACCACCTCAAAGCCTAAGCTTGTAAAGAACGCATGCCAGAACGGCAGCAGCTCATACATATTCAAACCCATCGGTATCCCAATTTTGCCTCTCGAACCTTTGACCGGCTGATAGGCTGACAGGGTCTTAAGTTTGAAAGCGTACATATTGAGCTCATCGTTTGACGAGCGCTTTGTCACCGGCTTTTCACAGCGGTTTCCGCCAATAAAACGGCGGTTTCCACCAAAGATATTAATCGTTAGGCGGCAGTTGTTGCTGCACAATCCACAGGATGTTACTTTAACTTCGTGTTTAAAGTCAACCAGCTCTTCTTTTTGAATGATGCTGCTTTCGCCGGTTGATTTGCTTCTGGCGTAAATACCTGCACCGTAAGCACCCATCAAACCGGAAATGTCCGGGCGGGAAACGTTGACGCCTAATTCATTCTCAAACACGCGCAGAACCGCTTCGTTCAGAAAAGTACCGCCCTGCACCACAATATTTCTGCCGAGTTCCTCGGCCGAGGCAGCGCGAATTACCTTGTAAATCGCGTTTTTAACAACACTAACGGAAAGTCCGGCCGAAATATCTTCGGTCGTTGCTCCGTCCTTCTGTGCCTGCTTTACCTGTGAGTTCATGAATACGGTGCATCGCGACCCCAAATCCACCGGGTGCTTTGCAAACAGGCCAAGCTTTGCAAAATCTTCTATTTCATACCCGAGCGTGTTCGCAAAAGTTTGTAAAAACGAACCACACCCGGAAGAACAAGCTTCATTGAGAAAAATATTGTCAATTGCACCATGACGTATCTTAAAGCATTTCATATCCTGTCCGCCGATGTCGATTACAAAATCAACGTTTGGCAAAAAGCATTTTGCAGCCGTAAAGTGGGCGACGGTTTCAACAATTCCAAAGTCAATGCTGAATGCGTTTTTCAAAAGTTCTTCGCCATAGCCGGTCACCGCGCCCGCCGCAATATGAATGTCCGGGTAGCGGGTGTAAAGGTCAAGCAGGTATTCCCGAACAATGGGTACCGGGTTACCTGAATTGCTGCGGTAAATCGAGTTCAGAACCTCGCCGTCTTTTCCGAGCAGCACAGCTTTTACTGTGGTAGAGCCCGCGTCAATTCCAAGGTATGCGTCGCCTGTGTAGCTTTCCACATCACCGCGCGGTGCCTTACATTCAGCGTGGCGTTTCGCAAATTCATCATAATCCGCCTGACTTTTAAACAGCGGAGGAATCGATAGAAAATTGGAAGTAGTCCCATACGTTGCGATACTTTTCAGCGCAGTATCAAGATCCGTTTCGGTGTCGCTGTTCAGCGCTGCGCCCATCGCTACGAAGTACAGTGAATTTTCCGGGCATATGCCTTCCGTTTTCAGCGCTTTGTCAAAGCTGACGCGCAGCTGCGGCAAAAAAGTAAGCGGCCCGCCAAGATAGATGACCTTGCCGGCGATGCGCCTGCCCTGAGCCAGCCCCGCAATGGTCTGATTGGCCACAGCGGCAAAAATGCTCGCTGAAATATCACTTTTTCGGGCACCCTGATTCAACAAAGGCTGTACATCCGATTTAGCAAATACGCCGCAGCGCGAAGCAATCGTATATATTTTTTCGTACTGTTCGGCCAGTTTGTCCATGTCATCAAGCGAAATATTCAGAAGTGTCGCCATCTGGTCGATAAACGCTCCGGTTCCGCCCGCGCAGGAGCCGTTCATGCGAACTTCGGTTCCACCGGACAAAAACAGCATTTTTGCGTCTTCTCCGCCCAGCTCAATAATCACATCGGCGTCGGGAATTAACT
>DAMDEB010000023.1:16661-17766 GCA_032090075.1 Caproiciproducens sp. | reverse complement strand
ATTAACTTGCCGATTGCAATACGTGTTGCGTAAACCTCCTGAACAAAAGGTAATTTGCAGGACTCTGAAATACCCATGCCGGCCGAGCCTGAAACCGTCAGTTTTGCAGCTTCCCCGTGAAGGATTTCCTGCTTAATTTTCGTGAGAAATTCTGCCATTTTTTGTGTAATCTGAGAATAATGCCTCTCATAGGACTTATATATAATTCTGTTTTCGTCGTCCATTACTACGCATTTAATTGTAGTGGAACCAACGTCTAAACCCACTTTCATAAGCCGCCACCGTTTCTAAATTTATAATCTTCTATAATATGATATTATCATATTTTAATTCAAAATCAACTTCATTGTCAAGCGCTCTAATGTTAAATCTTCTGGTTTTCACAATTGTCCGGCAGGAGACACGGCACACAAGTCATGCGGAATTTCGCACAGTAGCTCTGATATTGGCTCTTTGAACTACAGCAGATATGGTAAAATGAATATTATATTTTGTTATATATTGTTATTCACACAGGTAAATGATAATATATAGTTCAATTCAGATGATGAAATTCGGTTCCAGCGTGCACCAATATGGTGATTTTTCGGTCATATTAATAGACAAGGGGTGATTGTATGCCTGAAAATACTGTGATGAAAGAACAATTATGCGGGCAAAAACAGATTCTCGTGCTTTTTGGTTCCCCACACAAAAGTGGTACCACAGCACGGCTGCTGGAGGCCTTCTTGGAACCGTTTTCCAATGCTGAAATCCAGAGCGTAAACGCATTTGAGCGCAATATTGCCCCGTGCAATGCGTGCAATCTTTGCACAACGGCGGAGAAATGCAGTATAGCTGATTTCGATGAAATCGACAGCTTGATTCGCCGCGCGGATGTCATTGTGGTTGCCACACCGGTTTATAACCTCAGTTTTCCCGCACCGCTCAAGGCAATTGTCGACCGCACACAGCGATATTTTTCGGCGCGTTTTTCGCTCGGCTTAAGACCCCCGATTGAAAAGCATAAGCTTGCTGCACTGCTTGTGACAGCGGGTTCATTGGATTTGGACGGTGCCGACATTATTTCACGGCAGTTGAAAATGGTTTTTTCAGTGATGAATAC
>DAMDEB010000023.1:15747-16651 GCA_032090075.1 Caproiciproducens sp. | reverse complement strand
GAATACTTCTATTGAAGGCAGGTCCGTGTGGGCCGGTACGGATTTTGATAAGGGCCGCCAAACCTTTGCGGCGGCTGCGGAATCCACAAAGGACCTCGCGCTTGCTATCAAAAGTAAATTGTGATATCATAAAGTGTAGCATTATTATTTGGGAGGACTAAAATATGTCAGGTCATTCAAAATGGAATAATATTAAACGTAAAAAAGAAAAAACAGATGGTGCGAAAGCAAAGGTTTTTACAAAAATAGGCCGCGAATTGGCGGTGGCAGTTAAAGAGGGCGGCGGTCCGGACCCGAACACGAACTCAAAATTAAAAGATTGTATCGCTAAGGCTAAGGCAAACAATGTGCCGAATGATAACATTGAGCGCATTATTAAAAAAGCAGCAGGTGACGGTGATGATACAAAATACGAAAATATTACTTACGAAGGCTATGGCCCTAACGGCGTAGCCGTTATTGTGGAGACTTTGACAGACAACCGCAATCGTACCGCGGGCGATGTCCGCCATTATTTTGACAAATTTGGCGGGAATCTTGGCACCAGCGGCTGTGTTTCCTTTATGTTTGCCCCCAAAGGGGTTATCATCATTGAAAAAGAAGGACAGGACGAGGACAAGGTTATGGAAGACTGCCTCGAAGCGGGAGCCTCTGATTTTCAAGGTGACGAGGATGTTTTTGAAATTTACACAGAATCCGATGACTTCAGCGCTGTGCGTGATGATCTTGAGAAAAAAGGCTATGAATTTGTTTCGGCAGAGGTCGAAATGGTTCCCAACACTTATACCGCTTTGACGGAAGAAGAGTCCATCACGAAGATGCAACGTCTGCTTGACGCCCTTGATGATAATGACGATGTACAAAATGTTTGGAACAATTGGGATAATCCTGATGTGGATGAGTA
>DAMDEB010000023.1:14677-15727 GCA_032090075.1 Caproiciproducens sp. | reverse complement strand
GCATAATAGTAAGTTTTTCCATATTGGGTAGAACATGGAGGAAGCAAGATGACAGGCTTTGAAAATCTATGTATGAACTGTATGTCCGATACAAACGGTAAAACCGAATGCCCGAATTGCGGCTTTAGTTCTGCCGAGCCTCAAATGCGCCATGCGCTTCCCTACAGAACAAAATTACAGCAGAGATATATCATCGGACGCGCAAAGAAAAGCAACGGCGAAGGGATTACTTATATCGGCTATGATACGGTTCTCAATATACCGATTGAACTGCGCGAGTTCTTTCCTCAAACGCTGAGTGAACGTGCCGACAGCGGGGAGAGTATTCGTGTAATCGGCGGCAGCGAAGTTACTTTTAACGAATACCTTACCGGATTTTTAACTTATTCAAGGGAAGTTGCCCACATGCGTGAGCTTTCCTCAATCGTTCAGATCTATGATATTTTTGAAGAGAATCACACGGCGTACACTGTTTCCGAGTGGAACGAGAGCATCACGCTGCGCTATTTTGTGGAGCGCAGCGGTGGCAGCCTTAACTGGAATGTTGCACGGCAGCTTTTTATGCCGGTACTGAGCGCACTGAGCGCACTGCACGCTGCAGGAATCCGGCATCTTGGAATTTCTCCGGACACCTTAAGCATTATGAAGGACGGCAAGATGAAGCTTGGCAGCTTCTGCATTGGTGCCGTGCGCAGGATGGATACCGACCTGCCGCCGGATATGGTTGCAGGTTGTGCGGCAATCGAACAGTATGTCATGGATTATGTGCCGAATGAGGCAACAGACGTTTACGGGTTTGCTTCTTCGCTCTTTTTCACTTTAACCGGAACGATGCCCCAGGATGCTTTAAAACGACGCACAGATTCACGCTTGATGATTCCAACAAGCATTATGCGCAGTTTGCCGCCCCACGTTGTGACTGCAATGGCCAATGCGCTGCAGGTTTCACCCGATAAACGCACATCGAGTTTTGAGCGGCTGCGCGCAGAACTTTCCGCCGCGCCGACGGTTACAGCGAATATTGAGGAAACGCAAAGAATTAATAAAATA
>DAMDEB010000023.1:9350-14667 GCA_032090075.1 Caproiciproducens sp. | reverse complement strand
CCGCCGTATACCGCTGAACCTGAAGAGGAAAGCGGTAAAAAAGGTGTTCCAAGCTTTGTGTGGGTCATTCTCACCTGTGTGGCGGCGCTCATTGTATTTACAATCGTCGGGATTATTTGGATTTCCAATTCTGACCCCGGTGGAGCTGCGGCTCTCGCTTCAGATACTTCGCAGGTTGGTTCCACTGACTCAAGCGATGCCCTGCTCAGTTCCGGGGAAGTTTCGGATTCCGGTCAGATTGCCGCTCCAAGCTTAATCGGGCAAAATTATGAAGATCTTTCGGCATCAAGCGCAGCATCCGGAGATTCGGAATATCAGGTGCTGCTTTCAACGAACAAACAATTCAGCGATACAATCCCGGAGGGCAGTATTATTTCCCAGTCGCCTGCACCGGGCACACAAATGGCCAAGGGAACAGCTATTGTTGTTGTTGTCAGCGAGGGGGCTGCCGTCCGTACTTTGCCGTCAATTGCCGGGAAAACACTTGCGGAAGCTTCTACTGCGGTCACATCAGCAAGCTTCGTTCCAACCAAAATCGAGGAGTACAGCTCAACGATTGAACAGGGAACGGTAATTGGCTACAAGGATGTAAAAGAGGGAAGCCAAATGGCTTATGGCTCAAAAGTGGTTATTGTTGTCAGCAAAGGCCCTGACCCGGACACTGTCACAAGTAATGCCTCCAGTGGGGCATCTTCGAATTAAATGGGAATTAGTGGATTGGTTGAAAAGTATCCGAACTGCTTTAAGTTGTTCGGATACTTTTGCGTTTACGGGCAGAGAGCCCGTAATCACCAAACTCAAGCGGATTTGCGAAACGGGGAGTCGACCTTGCTATGAAAATTAGCTGTTAAAATTAAAAAAGATTTAAAATTATTACAAATTTTTAACTGTCATTTCATGCTGAATACGCATATAATGGAAGCATAAACAGAATTTTGATGGAATTTGACGAGGAACGTGTGATATGAAAAGCCGCAGATATAGAAAAGTAAATATAAAAACAAGGCATATTTTAATTGTGACCGCAATTATTCTTCTTGTTTTTTCTGTGGGAGCAGCGACTTTTGCATTAACGGATTCTTTTGCGATGATGGGGCTGTCAAAGAAGACGATGGGTACAGTTACACAGTCAGCTTCTGCTTCATCACATTCATCCGTAAGTTCGTCGGCTTTGAAACCCGGTGCATCAATGCCGAGCTCACGAACTGCCGAATCCTCATCGTCTTCTGCCGTTTCATCACATTCTTCCATTTCGTCAAAACCCGGTGTTTCATCGGCTGCACCGCCGATGGATCCTTCAATCTATCAGGGAATGTACCCTAAATTGTATGCCGAAAAGGTTGAACCTGCCGCTGAAGACAATGACAAAGTGGTTTATCTGACTTTTGATGACGGCCCGTCTAATTTGACCATTCCGCTTCTGGATGTGCTGGACCGTTATAAAGTAAAAGCAACCTTCTTTTTAATCGGTAAGACCGATGCACAGAGCATCAAAGAAATGAAGGAAATTGTTAATCGTGGAAGCGTGGTCGGGGTTCATTCCTACACACACCAGTATGATAAGATTTATGCCACACCCGTCGCTTTTCTGGATGATTTTGCGAGAATGCACGACCTTCTTTTGAGTGCGACCGGTGTTGATACACACATTTACCGTTTTGCCGGCGGAAGTATTAATTCACATAACAAAAAAACAGCCAAGGCCATTATTGATGAAATGGACAGACGCGGCTATACTTATTACGACTGGAATGTCAGCTCCGGCGATGCTGAATATGGTTCAACGGCTCAGTCGATTTACACCCAGACCATTAAGGGAGTTCATGGACATAAGCATTCGGTTGTTTTATTTCACAATACTAAGTTTAAAGGAAACACGCTTTCTCAAATGCCAAAAATTATCGAAACACTTCAAAAAGAAGGATATCGTTTTGCAACACTCGATCCTACGGTTGACAACAAGCCATACATATTCAGAGTGCCTTCGTAATATAAAAAAGGGAGCCTGCTTCAGCGGGCTCCTTTTTTTGCTCTAAATTCGGCGAGCAGTAAGTCGACCATTCTGCCGTAGCTCTTCACTCCGTCTTCCTGCCTGTTGGCCTTTAAATATTGGTCATTCACCGTGTTGGCGGCACTGGCAACCGGCCCCTCAAACTGTTTCCAATACGCCGCATTGTTTGCTAAGTCACGTTTTACTCCGTCACTCAGTTTAGAATAGACGATGTTGGCTGCGTTACTGTCTGAACCATAAAGCGCGTTGGAAGCATAAGTAAAGGCAAGCATTTCCCCTGAGTATTGAAAGTCTGCAACACCACTATTTTCACACACCAGATACCCGATGAAATTGGCTTCTTCTTCGCGCATATATCCGCGCAGATGCGAGAGCTCATGGCACATGGTCACCGGGATTGAATAGTCTGGCACGTCTACGTTTACATTCGCTTCAAAGGTAAAGGGGAAAAATATGCCTGTAATATTGCAGTAGGACATCAGCCGTGAGCCGAAGACCGGCTTCGGTTCGCCGTAGCCCGCGCGCAAAAGAGGATAATCCGCACTGATCTTGTTATACGCTGTTTGCGCTTCTTTCGCCGTGCCGTAAATATTTCCATTGCTTAGTTTCATGACGGAGTGTCCATCCGTTTTCACTTCTGTTCTCAGTGTGTTTACTCCATCCGCCAGTTCGTTGCACAGTGCAACCAATTCTGTTTTGGAGGACGTTCTGACATCAAGGCCGCAGGTTTGTGCAAACGGATACCGGGAGTAGTTGATTCCGCAGGAAACTGTAAATGCAAAATACAAGACACATGCCGCACAAATTGGGTTGATTATAAATCGCCATCCGTTTTCGGCCCGATTTTTCTTATCTTTTATCAATTTGATTATGTAAACAATCAGATACGCCAATGCTCCAAAAATCAGCAGAATGATCAGAATTTCCGCTAAGGAAAATGGCACAAGCGAGGTGAGAGCGTTGATGCAAAGGGAAAGCGGAGGAAAAATCACGGTTGCATACCACTCTGCAAAGTCTGGATGGGCCGCTGCCATAAGGGTTAAAAGCAGCGCAGCCGGTGCAAATGCCAAAAGCCACAGCCTTCTGAGTTTAAAAATATTTTTCAAAACGAATGCCTCCTGTTCCGCTTTATTGTAGTATATTGCACGCTATACGTCAACCAAATCCATATTTTGAATTTCGCCTCATATTGTTTGCATCTGTAAAGCTACCTGCAAAATTCAGTTGCCTATGCGTTATAAAAATGATATAGTAAAGATACTGTTTAATTTTATTATGGGAGGCAGCTGCATGAAGTTTTACCTAAAGCAGAGCACAGACACGGATGCTCTTTTTACTGTAATAGATTCGCTTGGGCAGGCTGTCTATCGTGTGACCGGTGATTCTTTGTCCATTGGAAGTAAGTTTTACTTAATTGACAACAATAAAAACGAAGCTGCCCATATTTTCAGTGTAGGGCTGACGACTATTTCAAAATATTCAATTTCTATTGACGATAAGGAACGTGCGCGTGTAACTTTAAACCTAAACTCAAAGCATTCACCGATAAAAATCAAGGGTGTGAACTGGCATTTTCGCGGTGACTTGTTGACGCGCTCATTTGATTTAATTGATCTTAATTCCACCGTCGTTATGACGCATGGTCGCTGTTGGAACCAAAACGGCGACTGCTTTGGAGTTGAAGTAACCAAAGAGTCCGACGTGCTTTTGTGTTTGTGTATTGCGGTTATTCTTGACAATACCGTAATTGGCGGCATTGCGGCAGCACTTCCGGTAATCTAAATACTAAAATCATATACGGCCTTTTAGGTTGGAATTAGTATAACTAATTGACAAATAATCCGTGGAATGCCATAATAAATGCATTATACAAATTTTGGATTCTGAAATTGACGGGATAAATTCAGGAGGAAACAATATGAGCAAGGAACTTGCAAAAACCTATGATCCACAGGAGGTGGAGGACAGAATTTATGATTTTTGGCTTTCAGGCGGCTATTTTCATGCAGAGCCGGATCCCAAAAAAGAACCGTATACGATCGTCATTCCGCCCCCAAACATCACAGGGCAGCTCCATATGGGTCACGCGCTTGACGAAACCTTACAGGATATTTTGATTCGCTGGAGAAGAATGCAAGGTTATTCGGCACTTTGGCTGCCGGGAACCGACCATGCGTCCATTGCCACCGAGGCAAAGATCGTTGAAGCAATGCGCAAGGAAGGTCTTACCAAAGAGGACATCGGCCGCGACGCATTTTTGGAGCGCGCATGGCAATGGAAAGATAAATACGGCAGCCGCATTATTGAGCAGCTGAAAAAGTTAGGCTCTTCCTGTGATTGGGAACGGGAGCGCTTTACACTGGATGAGGGTTGTTCCAAGGCTGTCCGTGAAGTTTTTGTAAGACTGTATGATAAGGGACTGATTTATCGCGGTGAGCGCATTATCAACTGGTGTCCTCATTGTAAAACCTCCATCTCCGACGCGGAGGTTGAGTTCAGCGAACATGACGGGTCCTTCTGGCATATTCGGTACCCGTTCAAGGACGGCAGCGGCTCTATTCAACTTGCAACAACAAGACCGGAAACCATGCTTGGCGATACTGCCGTAGCGGTACACCCGGACGATGAAAGATACGCGGATTTGGTTGGCAAAACATTGATTTTGCCTCTTGTCAACCGCGAAATTCCCGTGATTGCCGACACCTACGTTGAACGTGATTTCGGTACAGGCGTGGTGAAAATCACCCCCGCCCACGACCCGAACGACTTCGAGGTGGGATTGCGCCACAATTTACCGGTTATTAATGTTATGGACGAAAACGGAGATATTAACGAAAACGGCGGTAAATACGCTGGAATGCCCGGGCTTGAAGCACGCAAGAAAATTGTTGAGGAGCTGAAGGAACAGGGCTTCCTTGTTGCGGTCGAGCCGATCAAGCACAATGTTGGTTCCTGCTACCGCTGTGGCACTGTGGTTGAGCCGAGAATCTCAAAGCAATGGTTTGTGAAAATGAAGCCTTTGGCCGAGCCTGCAATTGAGCAGGTGAAAAATGGGGAAATCAAATTTGTTCCGGAACGTTTTGAAAAAACTTACGATCACTGGATGGAGAATATTAAAGATTGGTGTATTTCACGCCAGCTTTGGTGGGGTCACCGTATTCCCGCGTGGTACTGTGAGGACTGCGGAGAAACGATTGTTTCCCGCGAAGCACCACACTCCTGCCCTAAGTGCGGCTCCAAAAAGCTGAGACAGGATGAAGACACCCTCGACACCTGGTTCAGTTCCGCGCTCTGGCCTTTTTCTAC
>DAMDEB010000023.1:0-9340 GCA_032090075.1 Caproiciproducens sp. | reverse complement strand
TTTCTACGCTTGGCTGGCCGGACAATACAGAAGAATTAAAGTATTTTTACCCGACGAATACTCTCGTAACAGGCTATGATATTATTTTCTTCTGGGTTGCCCGCATGATTTTTTCTGGTGTTGAGTATACGGGACAGGCTCCTTTTAACACCGTGTTTTTCCACGGCCTTGTGCGTGACGCACAGGGCAGAAAGATGAGCAAGTCACTCGGCAATGGCATTGACCCGCTTGAAATTATCGACAAGTACGGCGCGGACGCGCTGCGCTTTACGCTCGTAACGGGCATCAGTCCCGGAAACGATATGCGTTTTTCCGATGAAAAAGTGGAGTCCAGCCGCAATTTTGCCAATAAGATTTGGAACGCTTCCCGCTTTATTCTGATGAATATTGACGGTCATGACGTAAAGAATGAGCTGCCCGCCGACCTTGCTGTGGAGGACAAATGGATTATCGATTCCTTTAATCATGTAACGAAAGAAATAACGGATAATCTTGAGCATTTTGAACTTGGAATTGCCGTGCAAAAGCTGTATGATTTTTTGTGGGACGAGTTCTGCGACTGGTACATTGAGATTGCCAAGATACGCCTGAACTCCGAAGATGAAAAGGCTGCTCAGAACGTGAGGCAGGTGCTCGTGTGGATTATGACCGGCACCCTGAAGCTTTTGCATCCGTTTATGCCGTATATTACCGAGGAAATTTGGCAAACTCTTCCTCATGAGGGAGAAGCAATTTTAGTTTCAAAATGGCCGGTGTTTGAAGATACCCATGATTTCCCTCAGGCCGCAGTCGAAATGCGCCGTATCATGGATGTTGTACGCGCTGTGCGTAACCGCCGCTCCGAAATGAATGTGCCGCCATCGCGCAAAACACACCTTTACATTGCTGCCGCTGCGCAGGAAACCTTCCAAGATGGTGCGGCAATTATCAAACGGCTTGCGTATGCCAACGAAGTAGAAATTGCGGCAGATTTCCAGCTTGATGGTGTTGCTACAATTGTCACCGCCGACGCAAAAGTGTACATTCCGATGTCGGATCTTGTGGATAAAAAGGCAGAATTGGAGCGTCTTTCCAAGGAACTCGAATCCGCCGAAAAGCAGTACGTTAACACTCAAGAAAAGCTGAACAACGAAAAGTTCATGTCAAAGGCTCCCGCTAACGTGGTTGACGGTGTAAAACAGAACGCTGTTAGGTTAAGCGAGCATATTGCTCTGATTCAGTCCAGTATTGAAGCATTAAAATAATTTTGAGAAGGACGGACTTTTTGTTCGTCCTTCATCTCGTTAGAAATACAGGTGTAAAAAATGACTTATGAAGAAGCAATCAATAAAATAACTTCGCTCCTGCGCTTTGGAATGAAGCCCGGTTTGGAGCGTGTGGAAAAACTGCTTAAACTGCTGGGCAATCCGCAGGACAAACTGAAATTTGTTCACGTTGCCGGTACAAACGGAAAAGGTTCTACCTGTGCGCTGATATCGTCGGTAGTCAGAAAATCCCTCTATAAAACAGGGCTGTTCACTTCGCCTTATGTGACCGACTTTTGTGAGCGGATGCAGATTAACGGCGAAATGATATCGCATGAAGACTTGGCTGCGCTTGCCGAGAAAACTTTTCCGGTAGTGGAGCAGATGGCTGCAAATGATGAAATTATTACGGAATTTGAATTTATTACTGCGATTGCCATGCAGTGGTTTGCGCAAAACGACTGCGACATTGTTGTACTGGAGGTAGGCCTTGGTGGCCGCATGGACGCGACCAATGTGATTAAAACGCCGCTTGTATCAGTCATAACTTCTATATCACTTGACCATACTGCGGTTTTGGGGAACACGCTTGAACAGATTGCCTATGAAAAATGCGGGATTATAAAAGAAAACGGCATTACCGTTTGTTACCCGGATCAAAAACCGGAAGTGCTCGAAGTCATTCGCAACACTGCGGCTGCACGGCATAATCAGTTCATTCTTGCGGATATGAACAGTGTTACGCTGCTTTCCATGAATATTACCGGAACCGGGCTTGAGTACAACGACTTGCTGGTAAGCCTGCCGTTTATCGGTGAGCATCAGGTGAAAAATGCTGTCACTGCGCTTGCGGTGATTGAAGTTTTAAAGGGTGAGGATTACGATATTGCCGACCACAGCATTGAAGCGGGCTTTTCATCTGCAAGTTTTCCGGCAAGATTAGAGCTGATATCGTCTGATCCGCTCGTCCTGCTCGACGGTGCCCATAATCCTGACGGCACTGCTGCGCTTGCCGATGCAGTCAGAAAATACCTCGCGGGTAAAAAAGTTGTTGCCATCATGGGGATGCTTGCCGATAAAGATGTTGCATCTGCGACCCGAAATCTTGCCGGTTTATTTTCTCATGTCATTACCCTTGCACCCGCTAACCCGCGTGCGATGAGTGCGGAAGCATTGGCTGCCCACTGGACAAGCCTTGGTACAAGTGCGGAAGCGATGGTGGATGCGGATGCAGCTCTTGAAAAGGCGCTTGGGATGCTCGGCAGCGATGGTGCTCTGCTGATTTGCGGCTCCCTTTATCTGGCAGGAGAATTACGTCCGCTTATCCTAAATTTGCTTCATATAAAATAAAAACGGCTTGTCCGCAAATTTCGAGCAAAATTTTAAAGGAAATCCCTTATCGTTATAGATAAAAGTTAGCGCTTTTATTGAGCCTTGTCACAGATACAAAAAGTAACGAAAAACCGCATTAGATAGCCATTTATAGCTATTTGATGCGGCTTTTATTTTTGTTATAAATTGGCTGAAATTGTACGACATTGGCGGCGGTTACTACGGGGTTACTACGGATTTTAAGGTATCTTCTCAATGGATTTTGACAATTTTTCGGCCGATTGGAAAATATAGCTTTCAATGTCAACAGAATATTCTGCATGTCCCATCATGGCAATAAAATCTTCTTCACGAACATTGGCGGTGCTCATGAGTGTAGCGAAGGTTCTACGGGTGGCATGTGGAGTTAATTTACGAGCTATACCAATTTTCTCTATTGCAGGGTAAAAACATTTTTCACGAAAATATTTTGACAAATATTGTTTTCCGTTTGGACGACAAAATATTGTCTGTCCATCTTTTGCAAGCCATTCATCAAGTATAGCTTTAATTTTATGGTGCACCGGAACAACCTTGTTTTTTCCTGCATCCGTTTTAATCCCACCGTACAGGGCACATACGCCGTTTTTTTCGTGGACGCTAAACTTGTTAAGTGTGAGAAACTCGGTAATTCTAAGCCCAGTGTAGCACATAAAGAGTATACAGTCCGCGAATGGCACTGTTCCAACTGCGTTTTCGATTTTTTTAAGCTCCAAATCATTGAAACAATCCTTCACACCGCTTGATTTCTTTGGCAGTAAAATATATTCGGCATAGTTTTTATTAACGATATCATTTTGCATTGCATATTTATAGAGCATTTTAACCAGTACCTTAACGCTATGCAGTGTGGGGAGTGACAAAGGCCCGGTAGTTTGAGGTATACTGTCTTTAATTATTTGTTTTCCGGCTTTGTCTAACTTTGGGCGCTCTGTTTGCAGATCATCAATTATCTGTTGAAATTGTGCTGTTCTCAATTCTTTGAATTTTTCGTTTTCAAGTAGGTGAATTTTTTCCCAAGCTGCGTTATAACTATATTCAACTTGTTTTGACTTTCCCCGTATTGCCATTGGGCACCATTCGTCATAAAGTTCTTTCAGTGTAATATTAAGCTTTGTTGTTGGATTTTTACGATAATCGTCCAGCGCGTCCTTTGCTAACTGTGCGCTCTCATAATGTCCAATAACCTGAGAAGGAGAGTCCTTTGCATTCGGAGTTGCGGCTACCCACTGCCTATTTTTAAGGTCCTTCCGCTTATATACCGAGCCTGTTCCGTTTTCACGCTTAATTGTGCGGCGCGGTGTGGATGTTTGCTTCGCTCCGCACCACATGCAATAAATTGATTCATCTGAAATAACTTTTTTACACTTCTTGCAGTTCATAATTCCTCCTTGAAAAAAGAGGACTGATAGAGTACAATATAAATGTTAATCGTACTGTCAGCCCTTAGTTGATAGTTGCCGCCTTATCCTGTTAGAGCAGGGTAGGGCGGTTTTTATTTTATGATTTTGGTTTTAAATAAATTGCTACTTTGGCACCACACTTCCCATCGTCATTTTCAGTAAGTTTTTGCAGTACGCAGATAAGATCGTGTGTTTCCTCTTCCTCCTGTAATTTTGAAGAAATACTTTTGCTTATTTCGCCTAATTCTTCATATGATTCATTCATCACGGTGTAGCTTTCGCTTTCATAATCGTATTGAAGTTCCAATTGTTCTCCTTCGTTTATTCCTCCGTAACTATCTTGGCGCGTACAGCAATCGTCTGTTTTTTTGCTTGTCTTTGTGAGCGTTGCCTTTACGCTCGCGTACTTTTCTATTCCATCAAGTACGTTTTTATAAAAAGCCAAAAACATGTTAATTTCTTGTTTTTCCTTGTCAATGGATGTTATAGCGGAAAATATTGGATTGTTGTTTTGTTGCCAGTCATGAATCATTTTTTGCAAGTTGTTTTTTGGAGCATACCCGAGTTTAATGTCGTTATGCATTGCTAATATTGCATTCTTATCATATTCATTTGTTGGTTCAGACACAAATTTGACTTTATCACATACTTTTATCAACTCAAAATCTGGATTTGCATACTGGACTCCTTTAATTTCAACATCTTCATACTTATAAGAAATTGTGCAATCACCTATATACTGCGGAACATGGAGCATTGGCGGCTCACTACTTTGGGGCGAAACTGCCGTTGTGCTAATAGCAGCATTTTTTAAGTTTTCTTTGCTGTCTGGAAAAGTCATGCCGTCTATTGTACTGGCGTTTTTAATGGCTTTACGGTAAGCATACCCAGTATAGACAAGCCATACTCCGAGTATCAAAAACAGAATCCCCACGGGCATAATGAAAAAGCTTGATAAAATTAAATAACCGCCTAAAATGTAAAAAATGGTCGAATATCTTTTTGCCGTTTTTACAGGATATTCTTTTTTGCCGATTTTAACCTTTTGCTCCATTTCGTTTTCCTCCAATAATTGACATATTTCACAAATATGCTACAATGTATTAGAAGAATTCCCAACTCGAATTTTTCGCTCATAGCCCACATGTTATTTGCAGTAGCATGTGGGCTTTCTATTTATAAATTTATCATAATCTGCTTCGCAACCCCAATTATTTCTGCATATCCACTTTCAAAATCGTTGCATTTAACGATTATAGGTTCATATGCGTTGTTTTCAGGCATTAGAAATACTGTATCGTCTAACTGTTTGAAACGCTTAATCGTGGCTTCGTCGCCATTTACTCGGCAAGCAACAATATCACCATTTTCAGCGGTGCTTTGCTGATGAATTAGAACAAGAGACCCATTTAAAATATTGGCATTTATCATGCTGTCACCTTTTACACGTAAGCAAAAATATTCTTGTGGATTTTTCACCATTACTGGCATATACCCTTCTATATTTTGTTGTGAAAGTATCGGAATCCCCGCGGGAATTACCCCAACGATCGGTACGGCTCCAGTCATTGGAATTATATTGTTATCGAGTTTTTCGTCCCAGCCTAAAATGCGCTCTGAAGTAGTTCCTAAGGCTTTAGCTATTGATTCAATTCTGTCCATAGGAATTTTAGAAGTTTCTCCAGTCGCATATCTTTGTAAAGCGGACTTTGGAATTTTTGTAATTTTGGAAAGTTCACCATAAGATATATCATTCGTATCAATAAGTTTTAATATTTTTTCGGAAATCTCGCTCATTTTAAAACGTCCTTTACTTGTGTAATAAGAATATTATACACAATCGTCCCAAAAATACAATACATTTCTAAAATATTTTTAAATTTGTCCCATAAACGGGTTGACAAGTCCCATATGTGGTGTTATTATCTAATCGTACCACAAATGGGACGAAAGGAAGTGAGAAAATGAATAAATGGAAATTTACCGAATACATGGAGAAAGCGGGATTTTCACAGCGCTCATTCGCAAAAGAGCTGGGAGTGTCTAAAAATACACTTAACAACAAGTTAAATGGGCGTGGATACTTTGACACTGAACAAGTGAGAAACATATGCGATAAGTTACATATCGTTGATAATTCTGCAAAGGTAGAAATTTTTTTATCTTAGACGTCCCACTTTAGGGACAGAAAGGACAAGTCGTGAAACCAAGAGATGAAGAAATCCTTGCAATGGATAGAGTACTTCCAGAAGTCGCCGCAAAGTTTATTGACGTAGATACGCAGTTTGTCCGGCTCGGATTGCAGCAGAGCCGGTTGCCTTTTGGCAGCGCCGTACAAAACCCCGGTGGCAAATGGTCGTATCACATCAGCCCCGGCCTATTAGTAGCATATCAGCGCGGCACGATGCGGATAGAAATGAAAAGTGCCTAACACATGCAACAATGAAAGCGCAAATTGCCATGCAGGCTATAATCCCAAACGTTTAGGATTTTGAAAGAAAGGAGGGAAACATCATGAGCAATAATTCCAAAACGATGTCGGTTGAAATCGGGGCCAAAATTATCGGTATCGATGAAGCAATAGAAAAAGCGAAACAGCTTAAATCACTTCTGGACGAAGTGAAAGAAATAACTGCTTCGCTTAATCTGAACCTGACAGTCAACGGAAAACCTATTTCTTAAATCCGTCAAAAGCTGAAAGGAGGGGAAAAGGATGGAAAGTATATTTGATCGTGAAGCACGGCTAAATAAAATCGCTCTTGACCTGTACGAAAGGTGCAAGAGCGAAAATTTAACCATTGGAGAGTTTAACAGAACAACTGAAATTTTGAAAGCCATTGTTGCTAATCGGGTGAAGATTTAGACTTACGGTTTTCCAAGACTGCTTTAACTTGTTTTTCAGTTTCATTGAATTGGTCAATATAGTCACCATAAGTTTTTAAATGACTAAGGTCTTGTTTTGACAAAAAAAGCAAAGCAATTATTTCGGATTTTTCCAATTTACCATCTCCTTTCCACCATGATTCTACATCGTAAAGGTAATATTTTCAAGTAATTCAACCCAAAGGAGTGTGCGAAAAAATGTATGAGTATCGACTCGAACTGGAAAAGGCAACAAAGTCGCTCGCTACGATCAGCGAAACGCTTCAGCATTTATTAACCCTGTATGCTCAAAGAAACTCACAAAGCACGGAAATGACCGACTGCTGTCGCTGCCAGTGCAACTTCTGTGCGAATATCGAAACCTGCTTGGCGGGAATGGAAGCAGCAACGTCTGAAATTCGGCCGGCCTCCTGTTTTGGATGCGAACGCGGTAAACGACATATGCCGATTGAGTCGGCGTGCTGCCATGACTTTAAGCCGGGAGGAATTAACCATGCACTACATATGCAGGACCCTCAATATAGCTTTCGCACATGATACGGAATCGAATAAATATGACGTTTTGCTCGGATGCGAACCCAAAGAGGGCGGAGGCTATACTTTCAGCAATAAAAGGGAATATGAAAATCCGCTTGAAGCCTGGTCAAATTACATTATGTCAGTAGACTCACTATTACGCCGCCGCCTCGGGGACAAGCTCGAAGCGGAAGGCAAAAACCGTTATACCGGTGAATCGAGCAGGAGGTAAGGAGGATGCAAGAAATGCATTATCAGGTTCAACGCCGACCAATGTTTACTACTGGTGCACAATTCAGTAATTTTCTGCGACCGTTTTCAACCATGTTAGCTGCGATCATAAGCTTGGAAAATAACAAAGAAAACAATTACGGCTATGAATGGCGCATTTTGCCGGTCACATCCGTAACAGGAAGGAGTAAAGGCTATGCCAACAATAATCAACATCATGCTGCTGTGTGCAGCTGTCGTACTGGTGGTACGTCAGAATAGACTTACCCAAGAAGTGGACAGGCTCCGCAATAACACTATTGAATCTTTCCGCATCGTCACGCGCAGAAAGTAGGTACATATGGAAGTCAAAGAACTTGCCGACCGGGTATTTGCAACAACCGATTTACCGGATAGGTCAATCAAATGCAATTATTACATGCTTAATATCAGCCACCCTGTGATTGCCGCCTTGAAAGATAGGTTTTGCGAAAAAAACAATATCAGGAAAAACATTCCAATGGGGGACCAGGAGCGTACTGTTTTTGAGCTTCAGCTACTTAATAGCGGGGTGCTCAAAGAGGTCTTGAAGTTCTGTGAGCAGAACGAAGCGCGCCGGGCGAAAGAACAAACTGAGTAATTCTAAAAATAGAAGGAGGAAAAACAATGATTTCGAGTACAAACAAAGACATCATGTCACTTCACAAGAGGATGGATAAGGTCTTGATTGACATTATTTATCGGGGAGGCAAGGCGGGAATTGCGTACGTAGGCGATCAACCGTGGCTTAGCAATGGAACCGCGGCGGTCATTTATGATGAAAACAGCGTAATTTTTGCGACTGATAAAACGGAAGAAATTCAGGGAATTGGATCTATGGCCGCACCCGGGCAGCGTCTTGCATTTCTGCCGAACGCGCGTCTGGAATATTTGAAACCGAGCGGGACATGCCTTGCTGCACAACTGAAAGACGATAACGGCCGCCGCTTGATGATCAACAATACATATTATCACCTCTTCGGAGACAAATTCGATTTTAAACTGTATGTTCCCAGTGATCGGGATGAACTTCAAACACCTGTGGTTTATGTGTTTTATCTTGATGAACTGGTGGGCCTTATTCTGCCGATCAAACAGCAGAAAGAATAATTCATAAGGCAGGACGAACTTTGAAAATTGACACAAAAAAGGAATGACGGAGCGTTCCAATCGCTGCCGTCATTCTTATCCCTGAGATGCGAAATTTGATTAATTATATTTTATCACTCAGGGCTAAAAAAGTCAAGAATGGAGCGGCTTACGAGCCGCTTGAGAGCTTGATAAAAGTATTAGGTTTACGACCAGATGGAGGTGAAACGGTGCCTTATCTGATTGAGCGAGTAAAAGCGGGCAGGGTGATAGAAACACGCAAGAAATATTCTGCAAGATTTGGAATCAAGGGAATACCGAGAAGCAGTAATTTCAAACCCACCCCGGAAGATATGGAAAAGGTCAATCAGGACAATGCAGAGAGGTCACTTCGCCAGAGAATCAATGAAAACTTTGGAGAAGGTGATTACCATTCGGTCTTAGGATTTCAAGGAGAGTTTAACCCTTCGCCGGAAGAGGCGCGCCGGATGTTTGAAAAGTTTCAGAGGGATGCAAGAGCCTTGTATAAAAGTGAAGGGCTTGAATTTAAATACATATTTGCCATGGAGCGGGGGCAGCGTGGAC
>DAMDEB010000022.1:23524-29120 GCA_032090075.1 Caproiciproducens sp. | reverse complement strand
TAAGCACAAACATTACCAGTTTCAGGTGAATGTCTGTGCTTATATAGTACCAATGTGCAGCTCAAACGAATGGGGAACGGACACATTGTGCTCAAAACGTGCATTTACTGTTCTTTTTTAATAAAACAAAAGTAGATAATTGTTACTATACCCACTATACATAAAAGTAGCGACACGGTATTTGCAAATGCAGTATTTAGCATATAATCACTTTCAGAGAAACTCCCAGTATTAAACATAAAACATATTCTCGCGAGTTTAGTAATCAGTTGCTGGGTCACAGAAAAGAGAATATCATAAACATTATGCGAAGTTCGTTTTTGCTTCTCAGAGACACATTGCTGGTCTTATACGAAGTTGAGAACGCTAACCTCGTAGCCACGTTTCAGATTTTCCTGCATTTAGGCGTCTATACCCTCAATAATTAATTCATACCGAATACGCTCCATAGGGTTCTTCAGCTGATTCTCTGCTTTCAACCCAGCATCGTCATTGTCCAAACATAAAACTATCTGTGTATTCGATGCTGTGCCAATAAAAAACGGAGCAGCGCCCGATCCGCTACTCCGCCTGAAAAACGATACAAAATTTTATGTGCTTATGTCATTGTAACAAATTTCCGAATGACTATTCCGCATATTCTTTCGCCAGTGAAACGTACTCGGCGGCATTACTTTGCATAGCCTCTATTTCTTCAACAGTAAGCTCGCGTTTGACCTTGGCCGGGCTGCCCATAACCATACTGTTGTCAGGGATGACCGTTCGCGGTGTAAGCAGAGCACCCACCGTGATTTTAGCCATATCTCCACGAAGCACGGCATTATACCAGACGCTTACATTTTCCCTGAGTTCCACATCGCCGATGACCTGTGCACCCGGCGCGACCATAACGCTGGGTGCAATTTGGGGAACTATCCCCTTGAAAGCTTGTTCCATCTTGCCATTCCTTTCATCCATAGATATTACGTTCCCACATTCTGTGAATGCAAATCCATACTTTCTTCAAGTTCCTGATCCTGCTCCGTTTGTTCATTGAGTTATGAAATCTTTTGCTTTAGCTGTAATTTCTCCTGCTGCAGCAGTTTGTTTTCATGTCCCAGTGATGCATTCTAATTTTGCAATTCCACCATTACCTGAGAAAAAGCGGATGGGGCAGTAATGTTTTGTTCTGACTACCTAAAATAGTATCTGTATTGTTTCTTCCATAGATTTATGTTGTATGCTCAGGGTAGTATTTTCAAATCTGTCAATTTTTGCATCTATGTCTTTATAACCTTTGCGGTTACTAAACCAGTTGACAATTAACATACCGGAAATTGAAATGAGTGAGGCACATGAGGCTGCTACAGCGGTATCAATAATAGTTCTCATCTCCATTATACTTTCATTTGTCTTGCTTATCAACCAAAATTCACAAAAATAACATATTATTGTTCGGACATAGAATAACCTGAGTTTTGACGTTGCTCCTATAACAAACGGAGCGGCGTCCGATCCGCTGCTTCACCAAAATCCATGTAATTGTGATGCTGCCATTGTTTGTGGCTGTATAGAGTGATGAACAAAGAATATGGTCGAACAACTTGTAAAAATTCACTGTCTATTTCCTGTGCAATTAATATTAAGAAACAGCAATCTGCATTGATGAATCCCCTGTTTGGGTCATACCTTTTTTGACAGTCAGCCTAACAGAAGCATTCCGCTGTGGTTAAAGGAAAGCACAAGACCTTCTTTATCCGGCGTTAGTTGATTGACTGCGGGAATTTCTGAGGTGAGATGTAAACTCATGGAAATGTTGACATCCATTATCGGCACAGTGAATTTTGCCAGATTCGCACCTTTAAAAGTCCAACGGTAAGCAAGCTTTTGAGTTTGAGCGTTTTTGACATTAATTGTTATGTCGGTGAGAGTCTCCTTTGCTGCAGTGTGAGTTGGGAGGAGGACACGGCGAAATCGTTGTACAGGTCTGAATACGTAAGGCGTAAACCAGACAAAGAATCAACAGGTATGCCGAAAACATAATCAGTAGAGTCAGCGACATATTCGGGTAAATATTGCCGTTAAAATAATAACAGTCGATAATCAGCCTGGAAATGGCAAGACTAACGCCTCCATAGATCAATAGACCGAATCTTTTTAGCTGATGCCGGCTGAAGTAGACCCTAAAAAATGAATAACCCTCCAAAGCAAAAGAGCGACAGCCATATAAAGTCCCGAAAACCGCGTGCTCGCTACCTCAATCACCACGTCATGTGTCTTTTCCGCGGACAGTGTCACAGGGTAAAGTTTCGCCTGGGGAACCGTATATATTTGACTGGTATCCTTTGACACAATACCGCTTTCAGAAGTTGGTGCTCCAATCGATAAAAACGCGGTATGCGCTGCCGAAATTAGGAATATAAACGGTGATGGGGCGGGAATATTCAAGCTTGTGCAGCGTAAGGCGATAACTTGCGAATCCGCCGGCTGGCAGCCAACTCCCGTTAATTTTGTACTTCGACCAATAGTCCGGAACATTGATAAAAAATTAGGCTTGTCAACCCGATTCGGCTCTGATTCAATTCTGTATCGGACAAGCAAACAGCGAATTGTTTGCCTTCTTTGCCTCTTTGCTCAACTTCTTTTTCTGCTTCATCAAGTGAATCCAATTTTTCGCTCAGAAAACAATGTACAGGTGGGTGCGCAAGGATTTCATACAATCCTGCAGCATCTTTTTTCAAAATCACGGATTATCAGTCTATATGTTTTCAAATGCATGAAATTATAATCTCCTTTTTTATAAACCCAAATTTATCTCATTCAAAATTTAGGTAAGCCTGCCTTCGGAACAATACACACTACTGTAATACCTCTTATGGATCTCAAATATATTAATAAGCTGAATGTGTTTCAATAATATACGTCATAAACATAATGGGAAACTCAAGAAAAGCATTTTCTAAATGGTTTTCCAGAGTAGCTGTCCAGTTTCAAAAAGCACTTCCATTCGTCCGGTATCCTTTAACCATGAAAGATAAGAGCGCACGGTGCTGCCAACTAATACATATTGTTCAAAATTCATTGCCAGATCATATTCATTGAAAAGCGCCTGTAAAACTTTTTCAAACTGAATCGACTTTTGGCATATTTTGAGAATCTTGTCCGCTATATCATGAACTTTGTTGATGTTAATCTGAGCAAGTGGAGCGATATTATCTGTTGCTTCTGCATGGGCAGGAACAAAAATCGTTGCATTTAAGGTTTTTACCATTTCTAATGTGTCAAGGTAAGCGGCCACATCATAGATAAATCCAATCTGATATTTTTGCAGTGTTTCTTCGCTTGACAAACAGTCTGCCAGATAAACGACATCATCCGCGTTCCTAAAACCCACCATATCAAAAAAATGGCCGGGAAGATGGAGGATACTCATGTTTTTTGGGATCACATTGTCCGTCAAATATTCCGCATGGCTCTCCTGAGCCATCAGAAATTTGTGCCGTAAGTCTTTTGGCGGAAATCCGCCGTATAAAAAAGAGGGCCCCAACAGCGGATGATTGGTAAAGTCACAGTCGATACCCGGGGCATAAATTTTGCATCCGGTTTGATTTTGCAAATATTTATTACCACCGATATGATCGGCGTTGGAATGTGTATTATAGATTGCAATAAGTCGCCAGTTGTTGGTTTCGAGTATCTGCCTTACCTTTCGTCCTGCATCCTTATCGCTTCCACTGTCAATCAGACATACATCTGTGTCGTTGAGTTTAACAATGCCGATCTTTGCGGGACTTTGAACGTAATAACTGCTTTCGCCCACTTGAATTAACTCATACATTTGAAAGAGCCCTCCATATAGAAATATTGATAAGTTTGTAATGGGGTTATCTTAATTAACCGAAGTTCAGATATCGATACAATATGGATATATGAAATTCTTATAGAAGTCCACATCAGTTCTTAAAATCCATAACTGTCTTCGATAAAAACAACCTTGATTCTGTCGATTTGTAGTCCTCACAGATTGTTTATAAGGAATAAACCACCCAAATACGACAAGTAACAATCCGATTACTGCAATTGATAATTCTATTATTTTACCAATCTCATCAAAAGTTAAATTCATAAATAAACCCCTCTCTATGCACATGTATTTCTGGATTATGCTCACATTGGATGTCATAAACAAGATGCGGAGTTCTGAAAGCTCTATGAACTTTGAATTGGTATTACAAGTACTTAATTCATTTTATCACTGCCGGTTATTGATTACAATCTTATTTCTCCATAAAGAATGAACAAAGGACCGCCTCGGCGATATGCCGAAACGGTCCCGACTTATAAATAAAATCAATCAGTAGCTGTAATGGATACTATCCTTGTATTCCTCAAAAATTTTACGGTTCAGCTCATCTCCGCCGTCTACATTCGCACTGTAGAAAATAGGCGGATTCTTCAGTCCATTATTCACCAGGGACTGCGTAGTCGCCGCAACAATGGAATTGAGAATTGTCGAGCCGATTACCGTAGAGGTAGGGCTTACCTTTTGCGAAATACCGTCGATTTGAATGCAGGCGTCCCCTTTTTCTCCATGGTTATCAATCACAATATCGCTGACTTCATATAGCTTTTTACCCGATGGATGACGGGAGGAAACTGTTTTGGAATAGTTCAAATTCGTAATGGAAATCACAGTCGCTTTTTGTTTCTTTGCTTCCATTGCAACTTCAACTGTGACAGGATTTCTTCCTGATACAGAATGAGCGATCAGGACGTCCCCCTCACGGATGGGTGATTTTTGTGCAAGAAGCGTGCCGTATCCCACAAGGCGCTCCATCCGGCTTGTGTGAGTGATAGGGGAAGTGTCCACCATCACCTCACTGCCGAAGATTGGATTGATTACCACAAGTCCGCCGGCACGGTAAAACATTTCCTGTGTCAGGATTCCGGCGTGGCTTGCTCCGAAAACATAGATGGAACGCTTTTTTAGAATCGCTTTTGTCAGAACAGAAACGGCCTGCTCCATTGTGTCTGCTTCTTTTTCTTCAATCAGGTCAAGCAGACGTCGAATTTCAGAAATGTATTGAAAGCTCATCGTCAAATCACCGCGAACAGCTTATCGATCAGTCTTGCAATAATACCAAACAGAGATAGATCATTGCCGCCGAAAATAAGCATCCAGTTCTGGATGGTACCTGAGTACATCACCGCTGAAACTCCAACCAGAGCTACCATGACAACGGCAGCGACAGCGGTTCCGATAATGCACCCGCGTAATCCGCCCTGGCCTTCGCCGATTACCGCTGCGGCGCCACACTCAAAGAAAGAAGTAATCACCAGCGGAATCAGCATAACATGGAATACACCGGTTCCGTTGCAGATCATGACCAAAATCGTAGAAGTAATCATAGCAGTAATAAATCCGATTAAAACTGCATTTGGTTTGTAGTTGAAGATGATCGGGCAGTCAAAGGCAGGCAGTGCATTGGGAACTAATTTATCAGAAATGCCCTTGAAAGCAGGAACAATCTGGTTGATCAGCATGCGGACACCCTGGAGCATGATGATCAGGCCCGCTCCGAAGTTAAGTCCCTGATTAACCGATACGAATAATAAA
>DAMDEB010000022.1:6008-23514 GCA_032090075.1 Caproiciproducens sp. | reverse complement strand
TTTTCAACCGAAGAGGGAATGACAAGTCCTACAACGATGAACATGATGAAAACGACTACCGCACCGGTAATGGAGATTTCACGGAAAAAGGAAAGCCCCTTAGGAAGATTCAGATCCTCCGTGGATTTTTTCTTGTTGCCGGTTTTGCTGGCAACAAAGCCGGAGATAAGGCTCAAAACGCCGGTCGGATGGCCTAAGGTGAATGATTCGTCTCCGGTGACGGCAAAAACATATTTTCTGAGCAGCCAAGGCATTACAGACCAGTA
This sequence comes from Caproiciproducens sp., assembly GCA_032090075.1. GTDB lineage: Bacteria > Bacillota > Clostridia > Oscillospirales > Acutalibacteraceae > Caproiciproducens. The sequence goes on along the minus strand of DAMDEB010000022.1, from coordinate 23,248 downwards.
AAGTGCCGAGAAAACCGCACTGGTACCGATCAGCACCGGCCCGCGCAGTCCCGCTTCCACTCCGGCCGCAACAAAGATGAACGGGAACCACCATAGCATGTGCCCTGTTAAGAAAATTGTTTTAATCGGCGTAAAGCGCGCGATCATTAGGTGAAGAATGAGGCCGATAAACATTGCGAGCCCCACATCTCCGCCATAGGTTCCTGTAAAAGTTACATCATTCAGTCCCTGTGCCGTGCCTGTGCCCGCCAGTGACTGGAACGCCACATTAATCGGTGAAATAGAGCTAACCAGCATTCCTACGCCAGCGTTTAAAATCACCATACCGAATGCCGCAAGCAGAGTTCCCTTCACGATTTCCGCAATGCTCTTTTTTTGCAGAATCAGCCCCAGCATAGCAATCAGCCCGAGCAAAACTGGAGGATTGCGCAAAATATTTGTTGTAATAAAATCCATCATATCATTACCCCCTTATTTCCTGTCGCTTAAGAATTTTTCAAATACCCCTTTTACCTCAGCTAAGTCCATATACTTTTTTACGCTGTAAATTGGTACGGAGCTTCCGCTTTTTAGTTCGTTGGCCAATTCGGCACTTGTGAAGATTGCTTCGCAGGAAGCTCCGCGCGCGGAGTTTATGTCGGTTGCTTCAACCTCGCAGTCAATGCTCATTTGTTTGCAAACCCGTTCCAGACTCATTTTTAATATCATGGATGAGCCGCAGCCAAAGCCGCAAACAGCAAGTATTTTCACCTGATCACCTCCTTACATAAATTTAGTCTGTTCAAGAGTAAGCGTTCAGTAGAGGTTTCATGGAGTTTTGTCACCAAGAATTTGCCTTACTAAAAAATAGAAGAAATACCGCTCAATCTTTGAAATACAAGATTTTACCTATCTTCTATCCTCAATACCGGTTAATCAGGCTGATAATATCCTTCTTATCGCCGGCACGAAAGGTCTGCAGGTTTTCTCTTTCGCACAAAATGTCCGAAAGGTTAGCCAGCGCGTCCAAATGTGATGTGGAATCCACAGCTGCGAGCACAAGAAAAACATTCACCGGCTGTCCCAACAAATCCACTTCATCTTTTACTACCAATAACGACATTGCCACCCGGTTAACGCCGACCTTTGCCATTGCGTGCGGAAGGGCGAAATAATCATCCAGTACAATATAAGGGCCAAATTGATTTACACTGTCTATCATCGCATCCACATAAGCGGGTTCAATGGAATGATCATCAATTAAAGGCTTTGCTGCAATTGCGATTGCATCCTGCCACTTGTCAATATGTTGTACCACATTTACGCGTTCGTCATAAATTAAATCTTTCAGCATGGGATTCTTTACCTCTTTGTTCTGTTCTTTCTTGGGGTATATTAAAGCTGCCAAATCGTGGTGCAGCTGGTTTTCATTGAGGATATCTGCATTCTTTCTAATTACCTGCATCAGAAGATCAATGTCAAAACTGTACGTGAAACCGGAAAAATCGAGCAGCTTATTCATGATGCGCTGTATATCAAGCTTTGTTAAAATCGGGTTGACGACAATTACATTTTCATATGCCTGCAGATCGACGGTGGAAATAATATAATCATAATATTTGTTGTAGTCCGCCAGCCTGCTTATGGCGATAGCCCCTACCACCTCAACAGCGGGAATATACCGGTAAAGTTGAATTTCGAGGTTTTTAGAAATCATGAGTCCGTTTGGGCAGACAAGCAGAACTTTGTTTTTGCGCACTCCGCTGTCTCTGCTTCCGGTAAGGTAGCCTCCAAAATAGGCGGTAATAAACCCGATTTCCTCGTCTCGCATTCCATGAAATTCCGGAAAATCTCCATCAATTTCAGTAAGAATTGATTTTATAATCTTGTACAATGCCCCCTGCTGAACATTGGCTTCCGTCAAACCCAAGTTGCTGATGGGAAAATGAAATTTAATTCTGTAATAAGAAGAAAGGAAGTGTCGCTTGATGTTACTCTTGAATTCATCTTTGGATTCCAGCGTAATTGCTGTTTTTACTTCAAATTTTTCAATCACCCTGTTCACATAGCGCTCAACCAGATTGTCGTCTACATTATGGTTCAGGCTGGGTAGCGAAGCGATATAAGCGGACAGATACGTTTTCTCAGGCTCGTTTTCCAGTTCAATCAGAGAAGCGACAGAGGAATAGTAGGGGAAATTCTGAGCTTCTGCTAAACCGGGACAGCTTTTTACAAAGTGATTCTTTGCCATTCTCATTTTGATGAATTTAAGGAAAGCGGAAAGGTTGCCAAGGGAATAATCGGTAAGCTGCAAATTGCATGAGTGGTCAAAAGCTACGATAGCGGGGGAAATACGTTCAATCAGGCTTGCATTTTCCTGTAAAAGAATCAGATACAATTCCCGAATATGAATTTCATTTCCCAAAATCGAGTAAACCGGCTTCGTTTGCAGCCGCAGTTCTTTGGAACGGAGCGTTGCTTTCACGGCGTCCATATCACTGATACATGTGTTTTTGCTAATTCTCAGTTCTTCTGCAAGGCTTTGCAGTGTAAAGTTTTGTCCGGTCAGAATTTTCTCTAAAATGTAATCCTGCCGGCTGCCTGATGTGAACATGTAGGCAGACCCCGCGGCGCTGATCAATTTTTTCAGCGCTTCACAATTCCCAATATACGAGAATTCCTGCGCAATATTTTTGATCTGCCCGCAACCCTTAATCTGATCGTTGATTTTTTCAACATCATAATAAAGCGTTCTTTTTGAAATGCTGAAATGAGACAGAAGTTCCGCCAAGGTTACCCGGCTGTTCTCCAGTATAAAGTTCAGAATGTTTTTTTCTCTGTCTTTCATGTGTTAACCCCACTATCTGATTTTGAAAATCAGAAGAGCTTCTATTTCCATTATAAATAATTAGGATTGATCTGCAATACCAACTTGTTGCACACGTATTGCACAATCAGCGCAAAAGTCGATTGATATATTTTAGCTAAATCTATAAATAATTATTAATCATAAATTTTATGCAGTACTGCGGGAAGGTTCATTGTACATAGAAATGGTTGTTGCGTTTGATTATAAGGAGAGCCTCTGCTTGAATTCAGGCAGAGGCTCTTCATCCATTAAAGGTTTTTCTTAAAGAAAGCTTCCAGTGCAACGGCGGCTTGTTCTTCATCTTCGCCCTCCACGATTACACTGACGGTTTCACCCGGCTTAACAGCAAGACCCATAACTGAAAATATACGCTTGGCGTCCGCTTCGGCACTTCCTTTGCATATTTTAACCGAAGACGAGTATTGTTTTGCTGCCTGTGTCAATAAACCTGCGGGCCGCGCGTGAATTCCCTGTGCGTCCGTAATTTGATAAGTGAATTTTTTCATAATATCCCTGCCAATCACAAATTTGAAGTACGATTCTGTTTCTTAATTTATGATAACACATGTTACAGGTCTTGCAAATAACCATTCTTCTGCACACGCTTTGCACTTACAGCCAATTAATAACACACGGATACGAGAAAACGCGCACTGAGTAATGGAAGCGGCTGGTTTGACATTAGTTATTTCAAACAGTTGAATACCTCGTAATATATAAATGACTGGAGTATGCTTCCATTGTATATCATCAACATGATGCGCAGCTCAAAGTGAATGGGAGACAACATATTGTGATCATAACATGGCGTACATCACCTTTTTAAAATTCATCCGAATCAAACACCCGAATACCTTTGCAAATAAGCTCCCTTGCAAATAATCCCTGGCCCTGAACAAGAGTACCGGAAAAACTGCCGTCATATATTTGATGCACTCCGCAAGTTGGGCTCCTCGACTGCAAAACAGCAAAATCTATCTGCTCGTTTTTGATTTTTTCGAGTGCAAGAGCAACGCCATTGCGAAAGTCCTCATCAACATTATTGCCTTTATTATCAACAACTTTTCCGTTTACTGTTTCTGCGCAGTTTCGCGGAGTTCCTAATCCAGCCAGCATTTCGGGGCAAATCATGATAATTTCCCTGTTGGCCAAAAATGCGGATACCCTTGGATTGTAGTTGTTTTTGCCGTTATATTTGCAATTTTCACCCATTATGCATGCACTAACAAGTACCTTCAAAATAGAGCCCTCCATAACATAGATAAATAGCCGGTATTTGAGCAACATCTGAGCAACATCTTATGCTTAATATTATAGATTATTGGCTTGTATTCCCCATTATATGTTTTCAGCATAATGAAAAGCGCAAAACGAAGGGGAGACAACACAAATGTGCTCACTAACCGAAGAAAAGCACAGTTATTCGTCCTGTTCTTTTTCGTCTAACTGTTTTTTTATTTTTGCCTGTTTTTTGTTGTTTAAATAATTAAGGCAAGACAGTACAACAAAAGCCAAAACGGTTGCGCTGATAAAAGTAACTGCTAATACGGCGATAAAATAACCGATACCATCCTTGTTGTATTTTTCTGCGTACTGCGTATAGTTCAAAACACCGTTAATCGATGTTACTACAATTCCGGTTACTATACAGTTCACAAAAGTAATAATTTTAGCCCGTTTTCCATCGCTGTATAGGTTAAGTCCCAAGGTCAGGTATCGTATTATCACATAAAGGGACATTCCCAAGAAAGATATTAACTCTACGGCATACTGCCCAAATGGAGCTTTCAGTAGGAATTGCTGTACGAGTATTGAACAAAGAAGCACAATCATTAAAATGCCGTATGCTTCACTATTTATTTTACGGCGTTGCGCAACAACTCTTTCATCTTGCGAATTTTGCTTTTTCATTTCGATTCCTCCCAAAATAAATCATTTAATGTTTTGCCAAGTTCTTTACAAATCGCTATACAAAGGTTAAGCGTGGGGTTATAATCCCCGGATTCTATCAGCCCGATAGTTTGTCGGGTAACGCCCACGGCTCTTGCCAAGTCCTCCTGATTCATATCAACTTCCATTCGGGCGATTTTCATTCTTTTGTTTTTCATGAAATACCCCCTTTCATAGTCACAGTATACATCATACATTGCATTATGTCAATTATATATTGCATTTATAGTTGCTGAATTTTTATTTCAACCAATTGCTAATCAAAAAAACTCCACAGGAGCAATTCTAAAGACTCCTATGGGGTTTATGTCACTTTTAGAAAATATAAACTGCCGGTTGCGCTATAGAAGCGCAACCGGCATAGCCATGGTTTACAATCGTCAATTATATAAATAATTAAATTATGCCCACTCATCAAGCCATTGTTCTTTGGTAATACAGGTAATGTGTTCTGTCCGAGTATCTTGCATAAGCGGCCATTGCTTATTTGATTCCGTATGATGATATTTGAATCCACACTTTTCCTGTACACGCTTTGATTTTTGATTACCGTCAAAATATCCGCACCAGATTTTCAAAATACCGACTTTTTCAAAAGCATATTTCATAAGTCTTTCTACTGCTTCAGGCACCATGCCTTTTCCCCAGTATGGCACCCCAATCCAGTATCCGATTTCTGCTTCATCATGCCCGATGTCAAGATTACTTTTATCTCCGATCATAAGCCCTATACTTCCGATTGCTTTTCCTTCTCCTTTTTGAACAATTGCATATATTTCGCCGGCAGAGAGAACATCTTTGATAATCTGCCGACTGTTTTCTACACTGGTATGAACAGGCCAACCTGCAATGGGCCCCACACGTAAATCTTTTGCAAATTCATATAAACTTTCAGCATCGCTTTCGCTCCATGGACGGAGTATAAGTCTTTCTGTTTCCAAAATCATTGGATTAATTCCTTCCTAATTTAGTTTTATTGCCTTCAGGCCGTAATCATCAACATTATGCGAAACTCATTTTGCTTTTCGGATACAAATCTGAAATACATATCATGGATCATGTAAATTTCGTATCTTACCAATTTCCTGTATCCTCAAATTTTCGCACCATGGCTTCTGCGTCCTGAATAATCTTTACATCGTAGTTTGTATAAGCGAGTAGTTTCACAGCATTGGTGGTCTTGGAAGGTCCCGGCTTAATCAGATAATCGAAAATAATCTCGTTATTGGTGATTTGTTCACTGAAATGGTAGTTTTCAAATTCATTTTTTAATATTTGTGTAAGTTCGCTATCGTGCGAAGCAACCAAACAAATGCTGTTTTGCTGATGTAAATACCGCAGAACTGCCGTTGAAGCCGCAATTCGCTCTGTTGTGTTGGTCCCTTTTAAAATTTCATCGATAAAACATAAGCAAGTCGTAACCTTCACACGGTCCAGTACGCGTTTCAGCGACTTTATTTCTGCAACGAAATAGCTGTCACCGGAAAGTAGATTATCTCGCATTGCCATTGAAGTAAGGACTAACCCCTTAGGCGCCTGATAAACCCGCGCTGTGCAGGTGTTTAATGCCATTGCTAAAATACCGTTAACCGCAACCGCTTTAATAAAAGTGGATTTTCCGGAAGCGTTGGAACCGGTTATGAGGCTATCTCCTGCGAACAGTACACTGTTCGCAACCGCATTATGCAACAGTGGATGATATAATTCTTGTAAATTAAGCTGCATATTCTGTACGTAATGCGGTTTGCTGTAAAAGGGCAGGCTTTTTCGGAAAGAGAGAACGGCAATCGCAACATCCAGTTCAGCGACATCCTCGCATATTTCACGGCATGATTCCTTGTTTGCCGAAATAAGGCGAATCGATTTATTGTAATTAAGTATTTCATGAAGAGTTACCATGCGTACGTATTCCGCAAAAACATCCATATCACTCACAGCAGACCGATTTTGCATAGATCCTGAAACAGCGCCTTTTAAGCCGTGCAAAACGGATAGCCGCTTTGATATGCTTTGCTGTAATTCTGAAAGACCTTCGCCTTTCATTTACAAATCTTTTGGCAACACCAAAGCACACCAGAAAAATAGCGCACAGAGGGAAGTTGCTGCGCTATTTTACGTTTCGTGAAATAGCTGATTAAAATATTAAAGCAAATAGAACCTATGATGCAAGCTGTTCCCAGCGCATAGCTAAGAGGAAACAGGAAGAGGGAAACAATGGGCAGCAAAGCAAATATTTTGTAAATCCAATCATGGTCTAATCTGTATACTTCTGGACTGCTAATGAACTCAATTAAGCCATTGTAATTACTTTTACCAACTTTTTGTAAATAAGTTTGTATTTGTTGGCGAAGCACAGGCTCATGGTCAAGGTATTCCATCAATACTTCCCGGGTTCTCAATTTCTCATCATCTGAGCGCATATGCAAACTGAGATACAGGTATTCCTCACCAAGGGAGGATTGACAGTTGTTGATACGGGCAAACACTTCGTTCATATCGAGGTCATTCCATGTAATATCGTCAATCGTTCGGGATACATCCTTATCCGTACAGTATTTCCAAGGCCTTGAAATACTGTCAAATTCCAAATCGATATTATCCGGCACTTGACCAAACTGTTCTGAAATTTTCCTTTGCAGTTTTTTTTGTTGGGAATGTATGGATCGAACCATCATGGCAACGGCAATAACCGTAAAAGTGGCCACAATTGCTCCGATAATATAGCTATCCAAGGCGTTCAACCTTCTTTTCAATTGCAAATATATTACAGATTGTTTGGCTGATATATCCGCATTTATAAATGGATACTTGTCCCTGTTTATAATTTAGATCACGTGGAGAAGGGGAAGACAGAAGCTTTAGTCAATGATAATTACTGGGCATCTTGGTTTATCTCTTCCCACAAAACTTTAAAGCTGGAATGCCACGGAATGATCGCCTTCACAAACTCAATAAAATCACATTCCCGTAAGGAGATATTGTTTACAGTGAGTGTGCAGTTGAGAAATATTAAGTCCGTTTTATATTCTATGAGGTAATGTTACCACGATTTTAATTGGAAATTAATCTTAATTTTAGATTATGCTCATAATTCTTGCCACGAGTTTGGGCGCGACAAGTTTTCAGGAATCTTTGTGTTTGAATTTCCTTTTGCAGAATTGATTTGCATTTGTGTCAAAAAGGCACATCCGCTTAAATCGGTATTTTTTATGTTTGTATCACGCATATCAGCACCTAAAAAATTTGTTCCCTGTAAACTACAACCCTCAAGGTTTGCCGCAATCATCAACGACATACTAAAGTCTCTGCCATCAAGATTTTTCTTTTTGAAGTTTGTCCCAAAAAAATCGTTACTTTGCGTTTCATGGGAAGAATCAGACGTTATCATGCCGCTTACCTGCTTAAGTATCTGATTCACTTGTAATTTGTATTTCTCAATATTGAAATGCAAAATTTCATCTGGAGACTGATTAGTCATTTGTTGATTTTCAAAAATAAGCGCATCAATGTCTGACTTTAAATGCTTATCCAAAATAAAAGACGATGCCTCAATTAAATACCACAACATTTGATGTAGCTGAAATACAATTAAGAAAACATGAAAGATTTCATCTGCTTGCCCCGGATTTGTTTTCCAATCGCTATTTGGGTAATAGATTTGGGTCGTTTTTTGCCCGGCTCCGAAGCAGTCATAGGCTAAACATCCCCGCATGTTTTTGCTTACCAAGTCAGAGTGGATTGCACAACGAAAATCCGACATCAAGTTCTTGCAAGGTGTTCCGGCTTCTTTATTTGCAGGAAAACCATCCGTTTTTATACAGTATAAAGCAACACAGCACAACCCACTGCATTTCTCACAATCTATCTTAAGAGTTGATGCCAAATCAGTATATTTATTGTCTCTTTTATTCTTAATGGCAAATTCATCTCCTAAAGATTATTTAATTAATTCATACACATGCGGACAGGCGCGGAACATCCGGCGCCTGTCTACGATTTAACAGCTCAGTGAGCAGTTCTCTGATGGATTCCTGATTTTAAAAAGGCTTTTGGTTTTTTGCTTTTCCTTGCCGTAGCACAGGAAGAAAAGTGGGGGAATAAGGCTGAGCACCGTGCCCCAATCAAGCGTCCGATCTGGAAAAAGCGTTTTTCATCTGGCTGCTCAGCTCGAAGAGAACCTTGTTCAGGGTATAGGCGGTTTCATCTTTCAACATGTCCGCGATTTCCTGATTGGCATGTTCTCGAAGAGCAGCCCGTTTTGCTATATCCGCTTCCCGATGGAGCTTTTCATCATATTGGCCGATCAGCGCATGTCCTTTGGACTGTACTGCGAACTGATATCGCTCAATATGAAATACTGATTTACCGTAAGATGCGTCCGCCATAGCGGCAATCATGCGGCTGGACCAGTAGAAATTTTCGGTTGAAATTTCCTTTGTTGTATTGGAAAGATAGTCAGGTGTTACGGATACATTGGCATAAAAAGGTGTCAGCACATTGAAAGCGTTGGATGCAAAGGCAAGCCATTCCACCACGCTGAACTCCTGCGGGACGTCCGGGCGCATCTGGATCAAAGCCATAAAGTCATTCCGGTTGATGCCAATGGGGCGGAAGATGCCTTTCATGGTCGGATCACCATGGCCTTCATAGGGGTCATACGGTGTTCCCTGATAATGAGAGGACAGCGCGTATTTTACATCCTCCGGCGTGATCTTCTTCTCCGGCACCATGCACCAGGGCAAATCATCGGACCGTGGTGTGAAATCTGCATTCGGGCCGTCCCATGCTTTGGTGCGGGGGTTAAAATACCGCAGCATAAACCAAGCGCGCGGCGTATTGTAAACATGATCCGCATCGTCATGGCTTCCAAAAGCATCTCTCGGATTAAAGTCTCCGCTCAGCGATAGATCCAAATGGTTCTCCTTAATAAAATCCTTCATATCGGCTGAACACATATGATTTTTCTTTTCCGTAAGTGCATCATCCAGATCAAACCGGTCAAGTCCCAGCTGATTCGGCATCACGACATAAACATCATCCGGTACCTTTCTGGCAATCCAGTGATGGCCGCCGACGGTCTCCAGCCACCAGATTTCATTGACATCCTGAAAGGCAATTCCGTTCATTTCATAGGTACCATATTTTTCCAGAAGGCTGCCCAACCTCGCAGCACCTTCACGAGCACTGTGAACATAAGGAAGTACAATATAAACGATATCCTCCTCACCAATGCCGCCGGAAATTTCAGGCTGCCCGTCCTGTGCCGGATGATACTCGACCAGCGGATCCGCCCCCAACACCCTCGGGTTAGAAGTAATCGTTTCCGTGGCTGTCATTCCGACATTTGCTTCATTCACACCGCCGGCGGCCCAGATGCCCTCGCCTTCTACGGCATTCGGCACTGCCGTAAACCGCATGGGGTTTTGGGGCAGTTCGATTGTCACATGGGAAAGCACGGATTTGTAGGTTGCATGTTGTTCCTCGGGATGAATCGTTACAAATTTTTTAGCGGTAAAATGACCAGAACCCGAATCATCGTTTCGGGCGATCATGGTAGAACCGTCATAGGATGCGTTTTTTCCAACCAGAATAGTTGTACAAGCCATAAATATTGTCCTCGCCATTATATAGAAGTAGTAGTGTTTAAAGCCCCTCTCCAAGGGCTATATGCTTCATGTCCTTTAGAATCCTGATCATCTGTTGTGTAAATAATGGGGTTACACTCACCTTGTATGTTATAAATACAAGGTGAAGTTTGAAAAGTTAATCCTGTTCAATTTGATTTACGTTTCGTGTGCTTATTAAAAAGCTCAACAAGTAAATAAATCATATATAACGGAGCTGAAAACGGATTCGCCATCGCGGCAATTGCATTTATATTATTTATTTGTTCCGTGCCATCGTTCACCATATAAGTTCGTGTGGAAGATGGTCCTTTAATGCCCATTTCATCCAAATCAATATGACCATCTTTTATTATAATTGTGTCAGTTATTTCTAAAATCATGCCTTGAATATGCTTTTCCAAAGATTCAAAGCCGTTTATTAACTTTTTATTGTAATTAAGAAACGGGTCTTGCTTGGCCTGACTGATTATTTGTACTTCGTCCAAAGCACTTTCTATGATAAGCAAGTGATCAGCCCAACACTGATTGATTGCAAAAAGTTCAATTGCTTTTTGTGCACGCTTGAACTCGTTTTCAGATACCTGTGTTATCAGCTCCTGAGCCCTTGCCGGATTCACTTTTTCCAGAACAGAGAGGGTGTCGTTGCCATATAATATTTTTTCGCGCTTTTTATGCACGATCTTTCTTTGATCCTCGGCGACACAGGAGTACTTTGAAAGCGTTAGTTTTGCGTCGAATGTCTGTCCCTGCGCGACTTTTTGTATATGTACAACGGCACGGCCGATTGCTGAATTTTGCAGTGGCTCACTCTGCTCTAAATTTTTCATCTTGTCCGGAATACAGTCACTAATACGGTATTTCAATAATAAATCGTCTTCCAGACTAATGAAAAACCGACTCTCACCCGGGTCTCCCTGCCTGCCGGCACGGCCTCTCAGCTGATTATCAATTCGAACACTTTCATACCGGTTGGTTCCTATAACATAAAGACCGCCCAGTGAACAAACTTTTTCGTATTCTACTTCTTCTTTACCGCCGAGCCGAATATCCACGCCGCGTCCCGCCATATTTGTCGAAATTGTAACTGCATTGAGTTTTCCCGCACTCGCGATAATTTCCGCTTCCTCAGCATCGTTTTTCGCATTTAGCACACAGATGTTTTGAATATGGGGTCTGAGCATATCCGCAAGATATTCAGATTCTTCTATTGAACATGTTCCTACGAGGATAGGTCTGCCGGTTGCATGTACTTTTATAATTTCTTCGACAACAGCATGATATTTTGCTTGCTTATGTGTAAAAATGATATCCGGATGATCAACCCTGACACAAGGTTTGTTAGAGGGAATTACGGTGACTACTTTGTTGTAAAACTCATTAAATTCAGTAGCCGCAGGGCAAGCTGTTCCTGTCATACCGCAAAGGTTAGGATAAAACTGCAGAAAATCCTGAAGGGTAATACGGTTCATGACAATTCCCTGAGGCTTTGGGGTCAGTCCTTCTTTTATTTCCACTGCGGCCTGCAGTCCGTCAGGCCATTGGCGGTCTTTCATGATACGCCCTGTAAATTCATCGACAAGCAATACATCTCCGTTCCGAACGATATAATTAATATCCTTTTTGAGGAGAAATACGGCTTGTAACATTACATTTATTTTTGTTAACGTGTCAAGATTTTTCGATTCATACAGATTACCCAGCATCAGTTGTTCCTCAATAAAAGCGGCGCCGGATTCCGCTAATGAAATATTGTTCGCATATTCATCCATAATAAAATGAGAATCATTTTGTAGTTCTGAAACAACGGTAAAAATTTTTTTATCTATCGTTATTTGTGCGGGGATATCACCGGCAATCACAAGAGGAATTCGTGCTTCATCGATTAAAATTGAATCCGCTTCATCTATGATTGCCAAATAAAAGGGACGCTGCACAATCTCGTCCTTATCATAAGCTAAAAAGCTGCGCAAATAATCAAATCCCGCTTCCTTTGCTGTGAGATAGGTAACATCTGCATGATATGCCTCTTTACGCTCGGTTTTATTCATGCTCTCATTGATATAGTGCACTGATAAACCCAGAAAGTCATACACAGGTTTCATCCATAGAGCATCCCTTTTAGCCAGATAGTCATTGAAGGTTAAAACGTGTACGCCCTTGCCCGATAACGCACCTAAATAGGCAACAAAAACTGCAACTAAGGTTTTGCCTTCCCCGGTTGGCAGTTCAATGATTCGTCCTGCCGTCATTGCAGCAGCAGCCAACAGTTGGACATCAAATGGAGTGATACCCAAGGTGCGCTTCACCGCTTCAACCACGATTGCAAAGGCTTCTGGTATTAGCTGTTGCGTTTGATCAATGGATTTTGCGCGCACTTTTAGAACTTCTGTCATAGCTTTTATTTGGGTATCATCATAGCCTGACATCTTGTGTTTTTTAATTTCTTCAAGTGTTTGTCTGAACGGATTTAAGTTATTATCAATATTTTTTCTATTGACCATTGTTATAGCCTCTTTTGACTTTCCTAACTAACTTTTCATCAATATTTTTCGCCTTGAGTTAAGTAAAGATTTTATTATGAACTTGAAAAAATTACGTAATGGATTCGGTTACTGAGTACTGGTATACCCATAATTGAAGTTCAAAATGAAGGGGAGACGCCACATTGTGCTCATAATAAGAAATTCTGGTTATTCTTAATTGTTCATTAATATGTCAATACCTCATGACCCGTTTCGGTTACCAACACTGTTTTTTCCCATTGTGCAGAAGGCTTCCCATCAGCAGTGCGAACGGTCCAATTATCGACTTTATCTGTTACTATATTGGATTGACCCATATTTATCATAGGTTCTACCGTAAAAACAAGTCCCGGAACTAAGAGCATTCCTGTCCCTTGCCGTGTCACATAACCGACCCAAGGATCTTCGTGAAATTGCAGGCCAATACCGTGGCCTCCGATTTCCCGAACAACAGAATATCCGTTTTTCCTTGCATGGTCATGAACCGCTTGCCCAACATTCCCAAGGAATCCCCACGGCTGTATTTGCTCAATGCCCAGATCCACACATTCTTTCGCAACATCAACCAGTTTTTGCTTCTCGGCGGAAACAGCACCCACGCAAAACATGCGTGAAGAATCAGAAAAAAAGCCGTTGTAAATTGTAGACACATCAACATTTGCAATATCGCCGTTTCGCAGAAATACACGATCAGAGGGAATGCCATGGCATACAACATCATTAATCGAGATACAAACGCTCTTAGGGTATCCTTCGTAATGAAGATCCGCCGGAATGCCCCCGAGCTCTTTGGTCTTTTCAAAAATGAGCCGATCAAGTTCTTCCGTGGTTACCCCATCAACTACATAATCCCCGATGAAATCCAGTACAGCGATGTTTCGATTGCTGCTTTCCCTGATACCTTCAATCTGCTGATTTGTCTTTAGCAATTTTCGATGGGGTACTTCATATCCATTTAAGCGGTGGATTTCCATTTGGTCATCAATAAGGGCATGGCATTTCTTGTATTTTCGACCGCTGCCACACCAGCAGGGATCATTTCTTCCAAGTTTATCAGACATTTTTTTCTCCTCGCATTTACAGACTCGGAGGGAGCAATTCGCACAATGTGCTAAGTGAGCCAAGAGAAACAGTGCAGGCTTTCCGAAATTGCCGTGGCGAACATTGAAACGCTTGTGAAAAAGCTCTTGCAAACGCTTCAGATGACGAGTACCCATATCGAAAAGCAATATCGGTTATTCTGTCATTGGTTATACAAAGATCATGAGCGGCAGCCTTTAATTTACATCGAGCAAGAAATTGTTTATACGTCATACCCATGTACTCCCGGAACTTTGTAGAGCAGTAATAAGGTGAATAACCAACATATGATGACATCTCTTGCAGGCTTGGGCTTTCCGCTATGTTGTTTTCTACCCACTTTGCCATTGCTTCCATTGTTTGCACGGACATTTGCTTCACTCCTTTCTCCAGTATATCAATTCTCACAGACGATTACCTGATATAACTTGCACATATGAGAGAAGGTGCCAATGGCCTCCGTAATTTGACTTCAGCAGGAGTAATAGAATGCTCATAATATAAATGATTTGTTGTGGTATTAAAGGATATCAAAAATATAATGGGCAGCGAACATATTCAATATATAGGATTTATCCTCCTAATCCTCTCGCTTGCCTGTCCATATCTTCAATTATAATATCATGGATTTCTCCCTTTGAGGCACAGTATTCCAACACGTTCCATGGCTCGTTTGTATGAAAATGAATTTTAATCAATGTGTCATCACCAACAGCGATCAAGCAATCTCCCTTGAAATTGGCTATAAAATAGTCATGAATAAGGTCCTCGTCTAATCCAGTGCCTTCAATCAATAACTGTGTATCATACCTAAATTCAATCATGTAAGTGTCCTTTCATATTCAGATTTAGCGATTTGCAGCATACCCGCAAGTATGTCATATAAATTAATTTTCTATTTTCCTTGCATTAAATAGAGAATTAATAAGTTTATCATAGTGAATGCCCCATATAATCAGAAAAGCTTTATAAGCTTATTTAGAATTTCAGAATAGTGTGTATCCGTTATTCCGAAATCCTTGCTCTTATACGTCCATGCTGCTCTGGATATTCCATATTCTTCAAAAACACTGTTAATATCTGAATACCAGTTAACCGTTGAAGAAAGAGAGGCTCTGTCAATAACTCCGTATTCACCGCAGTAAAGTGCGGTATTGCGCTCCTCTGCCGTTTTAATGGCATCAGCAAATGCAGCTTTCATAAATTCCTTACCGATTTTTTCACAACCCAAAATATTGTAAATATCACGATGCATAGAAGGGAGAAACTGATCTGTTTCCTCAACATAGGAATTACAATCGTCCGGATATTCCGTTGAAAAATCCACAGGCATTTTTTCTACCCAGTATGCTGATTGATGGGTAAAAATTAAAGGTTCATAAAAATGAAAGGTATATATTATGTTTTCGTCATAAGGCTCATCAAGCTTGCTAACCCAGAGCACGCTATTGTTTCGTACGCCGCCGACCAGTATTTTTGTAACGGGAGCATGTTTCCTTATTGCAGGAATCGTTCTTCTTACGATATCGTTCCAAATATCAGCGACATTTTCATCCACTACTTCGTTCAAAAGTTCAAACGAGAGCTTGTTATTATATTTTCCATAGCGCAGCGACAATTCTTCCCACAGAGATATGAATTTATCTTGAAGTAAAGTACTCCTAAAAAAATCATCCGCTTTTTCGTCAAAAGAAAAGCCGACTGTTTTATGTAGATCCAAAATCATATTCAACTTATATTTCCCACACCACTCAAGACAGCGGTCAATATATGCAAAGCCTTCTTCAATATTACTGCCTTCATCGGTTCTAACAAGCTCATAATCTATCGGAAGCCTTATGTGATCAAGTCCCCATTCTGAAATACGCTTTATGTCGTTTTCTCTTATAAAAGAATCGTAATGCTCTCTGTTGTTTTCACATTGAGAAAGCCAGCCGCCAAGATTAATTCCTCTTTGATATCCCTTGAATCTATTCATATATTTTGCCTCCATTTTCACACTCATATTTTTGGGGAAAGAAGGTGCGATGCAATTTCGACGATCTTAACATTCGATATGGTTTGGAAGTTTGGGTTCAAGAGTCCAAAGGTGTACCGATTTTTGATTGGCACTGCCAGGGCAAGGAAGATGGTTATTATCGGGGATATATCTTTTATTTCACAAAGCTTGTGCCACAAATTTTACAACAGGTATCATTTTGATTTACTTCTCTGTTACCGCATACTTGACATTCATATTTATTTTCACTGATTTTTACCTTTTGGGTTTGTTCTCTCTTATAATATTCGTTTAATTTTTTATCCTGGTGTAATTCAATTGCAAGAAAGATACCAAACCCCATAAGAATAGTAACCCCCAAGAAAAAAGAAATGCTGGATATGGTAGTAAGTACGTCGATTTTTAAAGGAAATATCATGATAGCGAAAGGGATCATAAAGGCGAATATAGTTCCAGTCAACAGTATTTTTCCGCCGTACCAAATTGAATTAATCTTTTTCATAATGTTTCCTATTATAAGTAGATTATAAGTAGATTTTTTCTTACAAGCGAATGAACGCAATGCTCCATGAAAAACAGTTTAGCACACACGAAATGGGTGTGCAAGCATCATATCACCTCAAATGCAATATTTCAAGTTTCATGGGATATCTCAAGGGAAACACGGCAACCGTGATTTTTGAGAAATACGGGAATCTGGAATGCAAATTTGGCAATAAACAGGTTTGGTCAACAGGGAATTCAGTTCACTGCGGTTTGAACAAAGTAAAAGCCAGCGTCGTTTAGGCGCTGGCAATCTTATGCCCTTTTAGGGCTCGTGATATGAAGACAAATATAACCATTCTGTGCTTCGTCCTATTTGAATTGCGTTTTTTTGAATTCGTTGGTAAATGTAACACATAAAAGCGCCCTGTGAGATTAATCACTGAGCGCTACAATTGAATAATATTATGCTTTCCGTTGACTTTCGTATGGTAGATAGCATTTTTATTAATTTAGTCAGTGACGTAAATTTCATAACCGTTTCTTATTGAACAGTACAACCGCAGAAATTAAATAACTTGCAATGGTAGCAAAGCATATTATAATCGGCCATTTAAAATCTGATGCGGTCATCTTATTGGTGAGCAATGCCATATTGTTTGACGCAAGTGAAATCGGGTTATATGCTTGTAGTGTTGGCACAATATTTAGCAGAAACAGTAAAATCACAA
>DAMDEB010000022.1:0-5998 GCA_032090075.1 Caproiciproducens sp. | reverse complement strand
GTGAACAGCAGGCATCCATAGCTGTTCTTAAATAGAACGCCGCCAAACATTATAGAAGCAAGGAGCAGAACACCAAACAACCAAAGGCAGAACACAGAGAATAGTATATTAGGAATCGAAGAACCACTCCAAAAATATGCCGTATAGGCATAAGTTACACCAAAGCAAAGAACGTAGCTGGCTGTCCATAATATCACTGCCATCGTAAACTTTGAAAGGATAACTACACTGCGTGGAAGTCCTTTTGTTAGTATATTGATAAGTGTACCGCGAGAGAACTCATTTGCCATGATTCCGCTAAATAAAACGACAAGAACGATTAGCCCCATTTGCGGTACATTCTTGAAAAACTGTGCCCACGAATCCATAGCGGTTGGTTCTGGAATGGTGATTTTCATCCCCTCCGGCATAAATGACGCAACAAGTTGAGGCGTTATTTTTGCTGTAATCGGATTCATCATTCCAAGTAATAAAAACACGGCTGCCATAATCAGCAGCTTGTAAGTGCGGATAGCTTCACAAAACTCTTTGTTGGTGAATGCGAAATATGATCTCATTTGACCACCTCCATGAAAAGACTTTCGAGCGTCGGTTCCTGCACTTCGAATTTTAAAGGAAGAAGGCGATTTTCTGCGAGTGTTGCAATGACCGCCGACTCTGCTTTTTCAAGGCTACGGGTATGAATGATAAGGCTCGAATCCGTATTCTCAGCATTTGTCAAAAGGGGGATTATCTGAGGGAATGATAAAAATTGTTCCTTTTCGGCTTGCGATGAAAATTCAATCAGCAGTCCATCTCGCTTATGTTGTTCTCTAATGTCCGACAGGGTACCGCAAAGAGCCAGTTTACCGTTATGCAGTACAGCGATACGATCGCAAATCCGCTCCACATCTGAAAGAATATGTGTGGAGAAAACAACGGTGGTTTTCCCCTTGACCTGACAAAGAATATCAAGGATTTCCTTTCTGCCAATAGGATCAAGCGCTGAGGTTGGCTCATCGCAAACAAGGAGCTTGGGTTCGTTGAGTAGGGCCTGTGCGATGCCAAGCCTTTGCTTCATACCACGGGAGAAGCCTCCAATCTTCTTGTTTACCTTGTCAAGTCCCACAAGCAGCAGAAGTTCTTCGCTTCTACACTTAATTTTCTGGTCAGACAGTCCTGTGATTTTGCCACACAGCTTCAGGTATTCAAGTGGCCTCATATAGCTGTAAAATTCAGGAACATCAGGTAGATATCCGATATATCGATTGGTCTTTGTCTGTCCATATGTTACTGTCTCTCCGCATACCTTAATACTACCGCTTTCAGGTTTAAGCAGGCCAAGAACCATTTTCATGGTGGTGGTTTTACCGGCACCGTTTTGGCCAAGAAAGCCAAAGACAGCATGTTCCGGCACAATGAAGGATAAATCGTCAATGATTTTGTGTGTGCCGAAACTCTTTGATAAATGCTCTATGCAAAGAGTGTCCATCATTCTTCACCTCTGCCAAAAACGAAGTAAACAATTGGACCGATGATTTGGACTATAAGAACAATCACAATCCACATCACCTTATTCCCGAAGCGATAGACCGGGTGTTTTAATACATGTACTAATGCAGTAATAGCCAATGCCAATTCAATGATAATAACGGGAATTAAAAACGGTAGATATTCCATAAGTATGTCCATATCAATAATCTCCTAATTTTGCTTTCATTATTTCCATGATGCTCTTGAACCTTGGTTGGTCCGCAAATGCTGCAAACGCGGGGTTTTGGTTGATTGCCTGGAGTATGCTTCTTTTAATCACTTTTTCATCACGAGGTGCCTGATTTCCTAAATCAAACTCGGCGAACCAATTATCAATACGGTCAAAAAACTTATCACCATGCAGTGTGATTGGAAACGCATCGGATGTGCATACGCTTGAATACTTCTCTATCATATCCAGCGCTTTTTCTTGATTGTTCTGTATTGCATATCCTTGTGCTGCCGCTAAATATACCTGCAGCATAACGCCCACATGAAGTATATCTAAATCAAAAGTTTCAGCTACGGAAATCGCACGTTGCAATATATTTTCAAACCGTTCCGGGTCATCCTGATTCAATATTAGATAGCTCGAAAAAATTCCAGTCATCTCAATCAAATGATGATATATGCCAGTCTGTAAAACTTCTTTTGCTTTTTCTAAATTCCCTGTCATCTGATAGGCGCTTGCCAATATGGATTCATTTGATGATGCAGGTTGCATGAGGCCGTCCAGTAATTCCAGGACAGCCTCCGGCTGCTGCGACATTAGACAGCAGACTGCTTCAAGGGAATTTGCCTCATTTATCATTCGCACATTCTCACTCTCCGCTTTGATTCTCCGGCATAAGTAAATTGTTTCTTGAAGAATGGCGTCTTGTACATCCTTCTCCTTGGCAAGCATATAATGGTTCAAAAAAAGTGCAGCCATCTGCAGTAAAAGAGGAAAACAGGAATAATATTTCTTGATAATTTCATGACACTCGTTCAGCACCTCATCGAAAGGTCGGCTGCTGAATTCACCAGTCAACTTACAATATAGCTTTCGAATAGCCTCTTTTGTCATTTGCGGCGAATAACCAATCAGCTCATCAATACTAATGTTAAAATATGTTGCGAGCTGCGGAAGAAAGGTAATATCAGGATAGCTTTGTCCGGTTTCCCATTTGGAAACCGATGCCTTTGATACGCCGATATATGCAGCAAGCACATCCTGCGTAATGGCTTTTTCTTTACGCTTAGCAATAAGCGTTTTTGCAATGTTAATCTCTTTCATACGATCACCTCAACTGTAATTATACGATTTTAAAATTAGATATCAATGGATTCATAGGATATATTGGGCGATTAAGTCAACCTATAAGCAACAATTTGTGAAAAAACGGTCAAAGCGCCGGGGGAGTACTTTCACCATCCGGAAAAACAAATGGTTTGTCCCATGGATGTTGACACGGCATGTTCACTTTGTCGGGCAAGCTCGGGTTGTGATATGCCGATTTTAATTTGCATTTCGCGAATTTTGTCGCTTGACATTATGTACTTTCCTTTCGATATATGATAAAATTATTAAGTCTATTCAAGCATGGTCAGCCATATAAAACCATGGAAGAGAAAATATGATTAATACAATAGAATAGCTTTTTGCTGGTGAATTTGAGAACACTGGTTTTGCTTTTACAACTTATTTTATTATTTTGAAATCTTTGAGACTGATGCTGTGTAAAGTCCTTCAATGGCGAATACTGTTGTATCAAGTCAGTGCAGAAAGGCAGATTCTATTTCTATTCGAATTTTAAATAGAGAGTCATTTTAACTTGATATAGTTGAAATTTAACGCGAAAAGGAGGCTAAACCGCATTGAATCCATATCGTGACGATTTCCCGATTTTAAATGAACAAATAAACGGGAAAAATCTTGTTTATCTTGATAATGCTGCTACAACACAAAAGCCGGTTTCTGTCCTTCAAGTGGTAGATGAATATTACCATACGTTTAATGCCAATCCACGTCGCGGGCTTTATCAACTCAGTGTAAGAGCTACGGAAGCATATGAAAATGCACGCCATGCGGTGAAAGAATTCATTGGGGCGCAAGAGGACGGAGAAGTAATTTTTACTCGGAATGCTACAGAAGCGCTGAACCTTATCGCTTACAGCTACGGCCTCCCGTTCCTGCAGGAAGGAGACGAGATTGCCTTACCTGTATCGGAACATCACAGCAACCTTGTACCTTGGCAGATGGTAGCAAGGGCAAAGGGCGTAAAATTAAATTTTCTTTATCCTGATGAGTCCGGATGTCTCACTGATGCCGAAATTGAAAGCAAGATCACGTCAAAGACCAAAATTGTGGCCTTTGCGCATGTCTCCAATGTTCTGGGCACGGTGAATCCGGTTGAAAAGATTGTTCAAAAAGCGCATAGAGTCGGTGCGGTAACTGTTTTAGACTGTGCGCAGAGCATCCCGCACTATTCCATAAATGTGAAAAGCCTGGATGTGGATTTTATCGCGTTTTCCGGGCATAAAATGCTTGCGCCGATGGGAATCGGAGTTTTGTACGGAAAACGGGAACTACTGGGCAAAATGCCGCCCTTCCTGATGGGCGGTGAAATGATTGAATATGTTTATGAACAGAATTCTATTTTCGCCCCCTCTCCTCAAAAATTCGAAGCTGGAACGCAGAATGTCGGAGGTGCAATTGGCTTGGATCATGCAATCCGGTATCTGAATCAGGTTGGTTATGAGACAATCGGAAAAATTGAATCTGAGCTAACGGCGTATGCACTGAAAGGACTTGGAGAGATACCGCATGTTGCCGTTTACGGTAACGCAAGTAATACACAAGAACGCTGCGGCGTGATTTCATTTAACTTGGAAGAGGTTCATCCGCATGATGTTTCCTCAATCCTTGATCTGGATGGCATAGCGATCCGGGCAGGTCACCATTGCGCACAGCCGTTGATGAAGTATCTGGGTGTATCTGCCACATGCAGAATAAGCTTATCTTTTTATAATACAAAAGAAGATATTGACATATTCCTTACAAGTCTTAAAAAAGTTAGGGGATGGCTCGGCTATGAGGATTGAACAGATTTACACAAAATTACTGGCTGAACACAGCCATTCAAATCGAAATAAGCATCATATTGAAAATCCTACAACTGTGCTGAAAGGGATTAATCCGAGCTGCGGCGATGAAATAGAGTTGGAACTGCGGGAAAAAGAGGGAGTGATTGAGGATGCTGCATTTACCGGGATTGGCTGTGCGTTCTCTCAGGCATCCGCGTCCGTTATGATTGATTTGATCAAAGGAAAAACAACGGACGCAGCTCTGAAAATAGCCGATATTTTTTTGGGCATGATCATGAATAAAATCACCGACGGAGAGCAACTTGCGGTACTGGGTACAGCCGTAGCCTTTCGGGACATTTCACACATGCCGGCTCGCGTGAAATGCGCTGTGCTTCCTTGGAATACGCTTGAAAGCGCCCTTAAAAACGAGGGAGACGAGCTTAATCGAGATCCGTGATGCATGACCAGTTTATAAAAAAGCTGTATTTACTCAATGATATAGAAATGATGAAGCAATCTCATTTCTATCATTTTGATGGGGGTGCCACATGAAAATTGAAGGCCTTCATGAGAAGGAACTGTTTGAAAAAGAATTTCCTTTTCGCTTACTTGTCAATCAGGACATTAATTTTAACTATCCTGCGCATTGGCATAACGCAATTGAATTGATTTATGTGCTTGAAAATGAGTTCGTTGTATTTGTAAATTCCAAGAAATATGAATTGAAAGAAAAGGATATTTTCTTTGTTCCCAGTGGAGATATTCATGAATTTCAAAGTGAGACGCCAACCGGAACGCGGATCTTTATTAACTTCGAACTTTCCAGCCTCAATTTTTACGGTGACGCAGATCGAATTCGTACCCAATTATGCGATGTACGGCTGATCACCCCGAATGATGGTGTTTTGTATTCACAGATTGAGAGCGAGATTTCAAAAGTATTGCAGGAGATTAAAGATGGGGGAAGTGTAAATCAGCTATACTATACTGCACGCGTAATCGATATTCTTGTACTGCTGTGCAGAAATACTCCATCCAAAATAAATATTGAAAATATGGAAAACAGCAAGGGTAAAAGTTGGGGACTTAATAAAATCAGCAAATCATTTGAGTTTATCGAAAAGAATTACTGTGAGGATATTCATCTGAAAGATTTTGCTCAGGCTGTTGGTTTCAGCGAATATTATTTTTCACGTCTCTTTAAGGAAATTACCGAAAAAAGTTTTCATCAGTATCTGAATGAATATCGTATTAAGAAAGCTGAAATCCTATTGGCGGATTCAAACTACACGGTTTCTGAAGCTGCATATGCCACTGGGTTCAGCAGTATTACCACGTTTGACCGACTTTTTAAAAAAATTAAAGGCTGCTCCCCTCAGGAGTTCCGGAAGCTGCACGTTGGCCATTAGTCAAAATT
>DAMDEB010000021.1:24277-29329 GCA_032090075.1 Caproiciproducens sp. | reverse complement strand
GACGAAGAATGTATTGCCGCAGCAAAGCTTGCAAATGCGGATGGATTTATCCGTATGCTTCCGCACGGGTATAATACCGTGCTTGAAGGAGACGGCAGCGGCCTTTCACAAGGACAACGCCAGCTGATTTCCATCGCCCGTTCGGCGGTGTCAGACCCGCCTGTCATGATCCTCGACGAGGCGACATCCTCCATTGATACCCGGACAGAGGCCATTGTACAGAAAGGCATGGACGCATTGATGGAGGGCAGAACCGTATTTGTCATCGCCCATCGACTTTCTACAGTGCAGAATTCCGACGCCATTATGGTGCTTGAGCATGGTGTCATCATCGAACGGGGCAGCCACGAACAGCTCATTGAACAAAAAGGTCAATACTATCAGCTGTATACAGGTGCGTTTGAGCTGGAATAAATTACAATAATACCACATAGCAAAACCGGGATGCAGTTCGTCAAAGAGCAGCATCCCGGTTTTGTATCTAATTTTGCTTATATACGACAAACTTTAGAGGTGGAATCACAGGTCATCGGGGCGTTCACCGAATGAACTACAGAAGATCGAGGAGACGGAAATGAAAAAGAAGCAAAAAATCGCTCGTTACAATTAAATAAAATTGCTTTGAAAAGAGTCGTGGCGCATGAAATTAAAATTCAATCAGATTTATTTGTTGACAGCTCAATCAGTCTTTTTTGCTGCGACGGCGTTAGCGGCTGCTCGGGGGAATTGTCATCATAGGTGTTGTCATTTTCAATGATTAAAACAGTTGTATCGGGGCTTAACGTGTGCGAGTGCCACGAACCCTTTTTCACATTGTAAATTTGTAGCGGCATAAGCTGCTGCGCGTAAATCTCACCGATACTGTCAGAACCGTCTGCAATAAACAGAGTGCAGTTACCCTTGAGCAACACAAATATCTCGTCAGTTTGATCATGTCTTTGGAGCTTTTTAATATTCTGTGGAAGCAGTTCGTCACAGTAACGCAGTTCTGCAACCCGCCATTTCTCATAATGAACGAGCGGCAGATAGCCCTCGCCTTGGTAAGAACTGATTTCCAATAGCTTTTCGTCTATCATTTTAAAAAGTCTCCTTTAAATAAATTTCAACATGATTTGTTTTGTCGGCTGGGAGGGCTTTGATGTTGTCCAAGGCTATTATGAATCGGCTGTTTTTACTGTCAATGGCACATCCGTTAAGCGTAATGCTAAAAATCTTGTAACTGCCATAGTCAAGATGTAATGGATTGTGATATGTTACATTGAACTTTCTGTCGCCAAAGAGCGTTTCACATGATGCATCGCCAGATTCATCAAATTGAGAACTTAACAGTTTAGGTGAAAAAATCAGATCGCCGAACTCACCTTTGATGCCAAATACCTCTGTAACATAGGTGAACATAAGCCAGCTTGCCGCTCCGGTGAGATAATGGTACATGCCGCGCCCTCGAGGATTTATGTATTCAGGGACGCCGGGATAAATCCGGCTTGTTTTAAAGTCCATGCAATGGCGGCAGAGCGTGTCAATTGCCTTGAAACCCTCGTGAACAAATCCGCGTTTGTATAGCGCGTTTGCATACATAACCGTCATGTGGCTGAAGACAGCTCCGTTTTCCTTGTGACCATAGGCAAAGCCGAATTGCCGCCCCAAATTCATTCTAAGTGAGTGAAAATCTGTGTTGAGGCGATAACCGCCAGCTGAAGCGTCAAAAAGGTATTTGTCGGCGGATTTAGCAATTTTCGCGGTGAGCTTGTCGTCTGCAACGCCAAACATGATGGGGAAAACCTGGCCGGTAAGCGTCATACAGACGTTACCGTTAATTTCGCCATCCACTGGCGCACCATCGTTGTCGTAATATCCGTTGAGCCACGTGAAGCCCTCTTTTGAACTCACCTGTTCTTTTTCAATAATCAGTGCTGACATACGTTCGGCCATGCCCTCAAGCTTGCCTGTTATGTCGTCAATCTTGAAGCTTCGTTTTTCACCGGAAATTTCATGTGTACAGGAGTTACAGAACCCGACAAGCTGCTTTTGCATAACCTCCGGCGTACTTGCATTGGTGATGCTTTCAAAAAGCGTTTGCATTTCTTTGGCAAGTTCAAGGTGATCAATGCCTTTTTTCTCTTTCAGTTTGCTAAGCAGCGAGGCAAGTACCCTCAAGTTGCCGCAGTACATTGATGTGAAAGCAACGCTCTCTCCGTTTTCAGCTGCCATATCAAGTGCATCGTTCCAGTCGGCGTTTTCAAGACGCAGCATGCCGTGTTTACCTGCGTTAAGGCACGCTGTAATAGTTTCTATGAGCAGGTGCTCAATGATTGTGCCGACATACTGTTTTGAACCGCGGCACATAAGAGTTGTTCCATATACTTCACCCCACTGTGAATCTGTGGATTTGCCGCGCAAGGTCAGTTTGTCTTTAAAGTATGTTTGCTCTTTTAAAAGAAAGTCAAGATCGCCGCTTTGATCGATGTAAAACGAAATTGTGTTGAGCGGCCAGGCAGCGTGATCCATCCAGACCCTTGCAATATTATTGCGGTCGGCTATAAATTCGCCGTTGCCGCTGCCGATGATAGTCGCGTTTGTTCCGTCGAAGCGCATACCTGCGCAATTTTGAAAGAGCATTTCGCTTACTTTTTTAGGTTCCATTATGAGCAGGGCAATGCAGTCCTGCCAAAGGTCACGCCAGCCCCTGCCGCCTCTGCCGTAATCGTGATGCGGCAAAAATGAGCAGCCATAAATTCTGCGAAGCACGGGCTCGCATGAAACCCACTTCATCCACATGTCAAAACTGTGGTCGGAAGTTTTAAAATTCACGTTCAGCTTATCTTCCCAGTACGTAATGTTTTGTTTAAGGCATTTGTCGAATTTTTCTTCAGTCAGATATTTTTTTTCAATATTATTCCCATTAATACAAAGAGCAAGTATGAATACGGCCTGTTCGCCGGGATGCAGCGTAACAGTACTAAACCGAAGTGCCCCCATCGCTTCATAGCCGTCGGAGTTACAGGCATTTGCAGCAGTGGCAGCACTGTTTTCAACAACAGCCTGCGGCCAGTCAAGCGTGCCACCCTCACCTATAAAACTTTCGACATCGGTGAAAAAACCAATTGGCGGTTTGCCGTCGCCGTCAGCGCCAACTACAGCATAGGTGTTGTGATTTATGCTGTGCCCACTCTCGTCAAAGAGCATGGTCGGTGTGACCGTTACGCCAAATTGATCAGCCTTGGTGCGCTGGAGCAATGAAGTGACATGGCGGTGGCTGCGAAAATTATCAGCCGACCTGCCATAAATGGGAACGGCGGCGGTTGGAGTAATCACCGCATCGGTATCTGAGGTATTTGTAATCGTAATTTTGGAAAGCTCAACAGCGTCGTTTTCACAAGGGACAAAGCTGATGATCTCTGATTTAAGTCCCATTGCCGAATTTTCACGAGTCATGCAATGCCATAAAAAGCCTGCTTTAAGGGATGAGGTTTCTTCACCCGTGCCGCGGCGGGCTATTTGCTGCGCGCTGACACCGGTGGCTGACCATGCACCCAGACCATCCTTGTAAATCCAGAAGTTGCGTGTTGATCGCGACGTATGTAGTTCCTCGGCGGAAACCGGGGTTGTCAAAAAAGTGTTTTGACCGGTTTTTACATCGCCGGAAAGGGACGGTGTGATGCTGGACATCATACCCGCCGCGTTTGCAAGAGGAAAGTAGAGGTAGCTGAATTCATCAGGGCTGTCAAGTGAGAAAGATGCATGGCTGTCAATAAAGTTCCAGACCGAATCACGAAGCATAATAAAACTGCACTCCTTTATTTCCACATTCGCTATATAAACGCGTGTTTATAAAAATTAATAATAATATACATCAGAAACCTATCAAATGCAATACGTATTTAAATACATATAAAAATAGTCATAAATTTGAAACAATATTTATTAAATATATTTAAAATTGGTTTCAACAGCTGTATGATATAAACAATAAGCGATAAACACGCGTTTAAAGAATGGTGGGGATTTGGTGAACAGCAATGAAATAGCAAAGCTGGCAGGCGTGTCGAGGAGTACTGTTTCAAGGGTAGTCCACAATTATACGAATGTGCCGGAAGAGACGAAAAAGCACGTTCTTGAAATTATAGAAAAATACAACTATGTACCGCACGCGTCGGCAAGAGTGCTTGCCGGTGTGAAAAGCAAGACGATAGGTCTTTTTATGGTGGATAAAAAAAACAATACAGAAGGCCACAAAGTTTCCATGAGCACATATTTTTCGCCGTTTATGAGCGGCGTTATCGATAACGCGAACGAAAAAGGGTACAACGTGCTTGTGTTCGCGATCGGTAAGACAAGCGATTTTAAAAATGTACGCGATGTCTTTTATAACGAGACGATTTCGGGTGGGATTTTTATTGGCCAGCAGAACGATAATGAAATTGATGATATTGTACAGAGTAGTTTTAAGACGGTTCTAATAGACAGATCTTTTGATAAAGATGATAAAAGCATTAAAAACAGCATTATTGTGAATGCCGATAACTTTAACGGAGCGTATGAGGCCACAAAATATTTGATTGACCTTGGGCATAGGAAGATAGCGCATATATCAGGCTATGCCGGGCAACTTTCCACAACAGACAGACTGAATGGTTATAAAGCGGCTTTGACCAAACATGAAATTTGCGTTGACCCCAAAATGATTGTCAGGGGAGATTTTATGCGCGAGGGCGGCTACACAGCAACAAAAAAACTGATGGCGCAAAGCGAACCGACAGCAATTTTCTTTGGCAATGACAGCATGGCAATGGGCGGAATGAGGGCACTGGAGGAGATGGGACTGAAAATTCCAGATGATATCTCCATTGTCGGCTTCGATGATATTGAAATTTCGTCCTATCTTCAACCGGCGCTGACTACTGTGCATATGCCAATAGAGGTTATGTCTACAAATGCAGTAAACATTCTGATTGATGCCATCGAAGGTGACGCGGATTATTATGCTCGTTATGTAATCCCAGTGAACTTGATTGAGAGGAATTCATGCCGAAAAAATTGAACTGAAAGCAT
>DAMDEB010000021.1:22162-24267 GCA_032090075.1 Caproiciproducens sp. | reverse complement strand
AAGCATTATTGACTTGGGGGTACGAAAGCGGGATGAAGATTAATTTCACACCCAAAAAATTTTATGTAAAGTTTTTAAAGTCAAATTTGATGACTAAGATAAGCGTGTACTACATAACAATACTTTGTATATCGATAGCACTCGCCTCAATGGCATTTAACAGCATCAACTCCGCTGTTATTGTCAAAAAGACAAGTGCGGCGCACAGCAGACGTTAGAAGCTCTGGATCAGAATCTGTCCTATCTTGTTTCAAATGTTTCTCAGTTTTCAAGTTATGTTTTTTTTGATAACAATGTTCAGAGCGCACTGAAAAAGTCACATAGTAAAGGAATTGACCCGTCAATTCAGGATGATATCAGCAAAAGCCTTGTCAATATGATACTTTCGAGCGATGACATATCATCCGCATTTCTTTTTGACAATTACAACAACTCGTATTATATGAGCAGGATTACGGGGTCAAAAGTGTTGTCGGATGACGTGAAAAAGGCGTCCTGGTATAAAACGGTGGAGCAAGCCAAAGGTTACCCCGTCTGGGTTCTGAATGACGGTAAATTAATTCAAAGCGGCAGCGACGACATGCCCGTGTCGCTTGTGCGAATGGTGTATAGTACCGACGATTATAAGCCAATCGGTGTTTTAGTAATGAACATCAATAAATCTTTCGGAAACCATATTTTTAGCAGACTTGGGTCACAGTATAAGTCACAGTTTTTTATTGTCGACAGCAATGGAAACTATATTACACAGACCACTACAACCGAAAATACAATTGTTTCTGATTTTATTAAAAAGTCGACCGGCAGTACAAACGATGCAATCGAAAAAATAGACGGGCAAAAGGTTATTTTGATTTCAAGAAAATCTTTATGTTCGGACTGGCGGATTATTGGCATAATGCCGATGAGCGAGCTTTCAAAGCAGTTTGAAAGTACCGGAATGGTTATTCTGCTGATAATATTGATCAATGTTTTGTTCCTTTGCATCGGTCAAATCTATGTTACTAAAATCATCACTAAACCGCTTTCTAAAATGAAGAAATACATGGCCGGCATACAAAATGGAAATTTTCAAAAAATTCCGATTGAACTTGTCAGGGATGATGAAATTGTCAAATTGAAGCGGTCTTATAATATCATGGTTGAACAGATTCAAAAATTGATTCAAAAGGTGAAGGATGAACAAAGACAGCTAAGATTAAGCGAAATCAGTATTGTTCGTGCGCAAATAAACCCGCATTTTTTATACAATACTCTTGACGCTGTGAGCGCGCTTGCTTTAATTCAAGACAACGAGAGCGCGTATACGATTACACAAGCGCTTGAAAACTTTTATCGCATCAGTTTGAGCAGCGGAAAAGATGTTATTACCGTTGAAGATGAAATCAATTGTATAAAAAGTTACGTCCAGATTTTGAACATAAGGTACAAAGATTCTTTCGATGTAATTTATGAAATCGACGACGAGATGCTTGGTCATAGCATACTGAAGCTGATTTTACAGCCGTTTGTTGAAAACGCGATTACGCACGGCGTTCGTAACAAGCATGGCAGAGGAACGGTTACCTTAAAAGGCCATGAAAATGATGACAACATCGTTTTTGAAATAGAGGACGACGGAGCCGGGATGACAAAAGAAAAAATAGAGGAGATTATCAGCAAAAAGGACACAAGGCAAAAAGGCGGGTTTGGTATCTACAGTTCAATAACCAGAATTTCACTGTTTTACGGGGTTGAAAACCCTGTGTCGATTGAAAGTACGGTAAATGAGGGAACGAAAGTAACGCTCAATATACCTATAATGAGTAAGGAGGACAGGAATGGATCAGATTAAAGCTTTCCTTGTGGACGATGAATATCTGGAACGGACATTGATTAAATACAGTATTCCGTGGGAGGAGCTGGGATTTGGAATTGTAGGTGAGGCGGATTCAGGAGAAGAAATGTTGGAAGCGATAAAAGCCAATACGCCGGATGTGATTTTCACCGATATATGTATGCCGTTTATGAATGGATTGCAGATGGCCAAAAAAATCAGAGAGCTATACGCTGATATGGAGATCGTAATCATCACCGGTCACAGGGACTTTTCTTTTGCCAAGGAT
>DAMDEB010000021.1:13574-22152 GCA_032090075.1 Caproiciproducens sp. | reverse complement strand
GAAAAGAGCTTTGAATAGAGAATATCAGTCCATTCAAAGCGGTTTAATACATAGTCCGGGTCTTCCAAAAGATGAAAAATACAGCGATCTGGTAATGAAGACGATAAAAGTCATTAACGACTCGCTGTCCGACAGCGAACTTTCGCTTAAGAATATTGCTGAGCAAGTATACGTTAATCCCAGCTACCTGTGCAGGGTGTTCAAAAAGGAAACAAATAAAAATGTCACCGATTATATTACGGGGCTTCGTATAGGCAAAAGCCTTGATTATCTTAACAATACCAACCTTAAAGCATATGAGATTGCCGAAAAAATAGGAATCAACGATTCTCATTACTTCAGTATCTGTTTCAAGAAGTACATTGGAAAATCAATTCAAGAATATAAAAGGCTCAATCTTAAGCTTCCCATTAATGCCTAATTCAACAACGTTTAAAGACGTTTTAATACTGAAAAAAATTCACGGAAAATAAAAATACAAACCCAATATTTTCTCCCTGCCTGTGGTTTAAGAAAGGAATAACACGAGCTTTTTTATTTGCTTGGTTACTACTATTGTTATTTATCATATAAATATAATAACAATAGTAAAAATATTATACAGTTTTATCAAAATAATGAATTTGAAAAATTTCAAAAGACTGTATAATGATGATCAAGGAAATTTAAACGGCCGTTCGAATTTCAAACAATGGAAAGGGAGTCAAGAGATTGAAAAAACATTCAAGAAGAGCGTTATCAGTCATTTTGGTCGGCACTATGGTTGCAGGACTGACGGTATGCGCAGGTTGTTCACAATCAAGTCCTGCAGCAACATCTTCCGCATCAACTGTTGTATCAACCAAATCAGACGAAAAGATAACCCTTAAAGTCTGGCATCAGTGGTCTGACGACTCAAATGCTTTGAAAAAAGACTACAATTCCGCGGTTACAGCGTATGAAGCAGCAAACCCGAATGTAAAAATAGAATCTGATGCACTTGCTACGGAGGCATATAAGACAAAACTGACAACGGCATTTGCCGGAAATTCAGCCGACTGCGATGTATTCTATGATTGGAGCCCCGGGAAAACACAAAGCCTTGCAGAGGCCGGTAAAATATTAGCAATTGATGATTATGTCAAAGACGGCACGTTGGATCAAGTTCAACCGGGCTCAACTGATGCGTTTAAATTCAATGGAAAACTTTATTCATTGCCGATGTTCTCATGGTATATGGTTCTGTACTGCAACAAAGACCTGTTTCAACAGGCTGGCGCTACAGAACCTACTACATACGATGAGCTGCTGACAGCTTGCAAGAAATTATCGGATAAAGGAATTCTTCCGATAACGAGTGGCACAAGAGATGCATGGAATGCGTGCTTCATTTACGAATATCTTGCAATGAGAGAAAATGGCGCAGAGGCTGTCAACAGTTATCTGAACGGCAAAACAAAGATGACCGGAACAGGCTTCGCGGACGCGGCTAAGAAGGTACAGGAACTTGTTGCTGCAGGCGCTTTTGGAAACAGCACGCTTGCCACCGGCTCAACCGATGCGGATACCGCTTTCACAACCGGCAAAGCTGCAATGAGAATTGGCGGAAGCTGGGTCGCGAGCAATGTCTATGCTGACGGCTCAACAGTCAAAGGCAAGGTTGACGCGTTGGCAGTGCCTCTTATTACCGGCGGCAAGGGCGATGAATCAAACTTCTGCGGTGGTTTCACAGAGTCCTTCCTTGTAAATGCGGGCACAAAATACCCTGAACAATCGGTTGCTTTCATGAAATACATCAATAAAGCAATGGGCAAATACGCAGCGGAAACAAGCTCAGGATTTGATGGCTGGAAAGACAGCACGATTGATCAAAGCGGCTGGAATGATGTTTTCAAGCAAATTAATACACTGACTCAAAAATGCACTTCCAGTACTCTTGCATGGGATACATTCCTTGACAGTGCAAAGACAAAAATTCATCAGGATGACGTTGAGGGGCTGTTTGGCAATAAGATTACCCCGGATGACTTTGTTAAAAACGAGAACGCTTCTTGGGACTGATCCATTAAGTAAGAATAGTTCTATCAATAAGTGATTTAATGAGAAGCCCTCATACCGTTTGTAAATGAGCGCTTCTCATTAAAAATTAAGGTGATTGTATTGAACAAATTAATGTATAAGAAACGCTCCATAGTTGTTTTTGTGTTGCCAACGGTTATCATCTATACATTGATAGTGGTAATACCGATTTTTATAAGCGCATATTTAGGACTTTTTAAATGGAATGGCGTTGGAGCAATGCAATTCCATGGATTCGCAAACTATCAAAAACTCATCAGCGTAGATCCTGTATTTAGGCAGGCGTTAATTAATTCCTTGATACTGGCGGCAGCTTCTATTTTCATACAACTGCCAATTGCGTTCATACTTGCACTGGTTTTGTCAAATGGCGTCAAATTCGAGAAGTTTTTCCGCACAGTTTATTTCATTCCTGTTATTTTGTCCAGCATGGTAATAGCGCAACTTTGGCTTAGAATATTCAATGCAGACTATGGTTTGCTAAACGGGGTGCTAAATGCTGTCGGATTATCAAAACTGGCTCAGCCTTGGATGGCAAATACAAGCACTGCATTTACTTGCACAGTAATACCGGCAATATGGCAGTTCATTGGTCAGTACATACTGATCATGTATGCGGGCATGAAGGCAATATCAGGGGATATATACGAAGCCGCAAAGATAGATGGAGCAACCGGTTGGCAGTCAATGACAAGAATAACAATTCCATTGCTTTCGCCGGTGATTAAGGTTTGTCTCATATTCTCTCTGACGGGCTCATTTAAGTCATTTGACCTTGTTTTTGCGATGACGAACGGCGGACCGTTCCACTCCACAGAATTGCCCAGCACCGTCATGTATTCAAATCTATTCAGCGCGGGTGCATATGGATACGGAAGTGCGCAGGCGGTATTTATCGTTATCGAATGTTTGGTTGCTACACTGATTATCCAGTTACTGTTTAAAAAATCAGAAGCTGAAGCATCAGCGGTATAAGGGGAGTTAGTGAATGGATAAAGTAAAAACAAAAGCAAAACCTTCACAGGTTATTTTGGTTGCTGTTCTTTTTGTCATTGCATTAATTCAAATATTTCCGCTGTTTTGGCTGATTGAATTTTCACTGAAGGACAACAATGAAATATATGGCAGCAATCCTCTCGCATTACCAATGGTCTGGAGATGGGGCAATTATACACAGGCACTTTTCTCCGGCGGTCTGCTGAATTACTTTTTGAACAGCATGTTTTACACACTGATCACGATCGTTGTCGCGGGTGTTTTAAGTGCCATGGCAGCATACGCGATAACCAGATTAAACTGGAAGTTTAAGAAATTTTCGTATACGCTTTTTGCATTGGGCATAATGGTCCCTTTGCAGGCAGTTCTGCTTCCACTGTTTTTGGTTCTTAACAATATGAAGCTGCTCAATACCTACTGGGCGCTGCTGATTCCTTACATTGCATTTGCGGTGCCTATGAGCATTATAATTCTATGTGGTTTCTATGGTTCGATACCAAAAGATATCGAAGAAGCGGCTTACCTTGATGGATGCAATATTTATAAAGTGTTTTTTAGAATAATCCTGCCCATTGTAAAACCGGCAATCGCAACAGTTTCAATCTTCACCTTCTTGGGCACATGGAACGAGCTGATGTTTGCTAACACATTTGTCAACAGTGCAGCTTTTCGTACGCTGCCGGTTGGAATATATTCTTTTGCGGGTGAATATTCTACAAATTGGGGTTGCATAGGTGCGGGCATGGTTGTTGCGACGATTCCAACGCTTATAATATATTGCTTTTTGAGTGATCAGGTTCAGTCGAGCATCGTCGTAGGTGCGGTAAAGGGATAATGTTATTTTATAAATACCACAGGTCATTGATGTTTTAAGAGATATCATAAGAATGCAGAGGGCAGACACACCAGGAAGTGATAGAATCAAAACAAAAATATCCGGCGTTTGGTCATGAATACAAGGTGTTTTTTTCGAGAAAAAGATCTATTGCAAAGGAATAGCTCAAAAGGAACTTCGTCTGCGGGTTTTCAAAGTCAATTCCGGAAAGCTCCACAATCTTCTGCCTCCTGTAGTTCAGCGAATTGCGGTGAAGGAAGAGAAGCTCAGCCGTCTTGTTCTGGTTGAATCCGGTAAGTGTATATGTGCGTAGTGTTTCATATAGTTTCGTACCTTTGCACTGATCATAATCCCTCAGAAGCGGCAAAACCGGATGACAGAAGCACGTAAGCCGCAGCTCTTCAGGGAGGGCGTCCAGCATATCAAAAAAAGCGTAATCCACATAGTTGTGTACTGAGCCATCTGCCTCCATCCTCTGTGAGAGAATGGAGGCTTTTTCCGCCTGCATGTAATATTCCTGGAATTTTGCAGGATTGGAAAAAGAATTGCTTATCCCGGCCAGCAGATAGTTTTTTTCACATAGTGTTCTAAGCTGTTCCAGTTGATTAGGCGGGATTTCCCGACATTTTTGCACATCTATTATAAGTACAACCGATTTTTGGTAAATAATACTCTGTTCAACCTGAAAGATAGTCTCGAGCTGCGACTGAATAGACGCAGTAAGGCTTACCTCTCCATGGTAATACAGGGGTTTGACCGTCAATACGCGCATAAAGAAAGGGAACACGAGCTTGCTGACCTGAATGCGTGTGGTCGCCTGTTTTTCCGTAATTCCATTTAGCATGTCGGTCAGTATCCCACCGTAAAGGTGTGAGTGCAGGGAGATTTTATCTTGATTCTTTAACGTTGTTTCTGTCAATGTTCTGCTGACAAGAGACAGTGTTTCGTAACAGTCCTCACCAAACTCACTGCTCCGCTGGATCATAAAGATATAGCCGAAAAGTGTGTCGTCACGTGTGATTTTGCTGCACAGATAAAAAAGCTGCATCTCTTCGCAGAAACAAACATATGGGTCCGAGCCAGGCTGTTTACCCTTTTCCTGCCGAAGTTTCCTGATATGTTCCATAAATTCCGTCGGACAGTAGCCTTGTTTTACACACTGCATCCAAAGCTGATTTTCCAGCCGGAGTGGAGCCGAGTGAGCCAAAACTTTTCCGCTCAGGTCGATTACAATGATAGAACTTTCCGCTCTGTCCGCAATATTGCTTAGGATACCGGAGATTCCCTTTCCGTCAAAGATCATTTGCAGCATGGACGAATAAAGAGCCTGCATCCTGTACGCCTTGTTTAGAACATAATCGGCAAGGTTTACGGCGGACTCATAATCGACGGTATCAATTTGCACCGAATTAACAAACAGCCTGCGAATTTCATCCGGAGCATCGCCCGCGTAAACCAGATTCTGCGGAATCACAGTTCCAAGATGGTTTGCATCATGCACAAAGTACAAAACATCAGTTTCGTATTTTCCAAGCATAGCTTCCGGAGTAAGCTCTTTTAGCTCAAAAATTTGTGTGTTGTATCCAATAATAGGTTTATCAGTATTCAGTTTTGCAGTTAATTTTTCAAATATTTCGTTAAGCAGCATATTCATCACCTCAATACTATTTTAGTCACGAAGCACAAAAAGTGCAAGTGTTTTGTATAAGCAGTCCATATCTTTCAAGCGTAAAGTGTGTTATATTATTAACATGCTAACTGTTGGCAAGAAGTGTTTTGCAAAATAAAGTCAAAATTTATGTGGGAAAGGGTTGATTTCATGAAGTATACGAAACTTTTTGAAAAAGGGAAAATCGGAAAACTTGAACTGAAAAACAGAATCGTTATGCCTGCAATGGGGACAGGGTTTGCATCCTCCACGGGGGAAGCATCAGACGAAATTATCCGGTACTATGCCGACCGGGCGAAGGGCGGATGTGGACTGATTATTACTGAAATCTGCCGGATAGACGAGGAGACGGGAATCGGCACCAGCAACCAGCTGTGTGCAACGGATTCTAAACACATTCCCCGTCTTGTCAGGTTGGCGGAGGCCGTGCATGCGCATGACACAAAGATTTTTCTTCAGCTCCACCATCCGGGAAATGAGACAATGAGCAGACTTCTGCACGGAAAGCAAATAGTCGCCCCCTCACCGGTAGTGTGCAAAATCGTAGGAGAAATGCCAAGAGAACTCACTACGGAGGAAGTTACCGCAATAGCGCAAAAATTTGTGAAGGGCGCCTTTATTGCTAAGACGGCGGGATTTGACGGAGTTGAAGTCCATGCCGCTCACGGATATCTGGTCAACCAGTTTTTAAGCCCGCACACCAATAAACGTACGGACAAATACGGCGGCGATTTCTTCAACCGTATGCGCTTTTTAACAGAGATCATCATCGGGATACGGTTTGCGTGCGGTGCCGATTATCCGATTTCGGTACGTATCGACGGCAGCGAATTTATTGAAGACGGCCTTGACGAAAAAGACTGCATCCATATTGCAAGATATGTTGAGAGCCTTGGCGTTGCCTGCCTGAATGTGAGCTGCGGAACATATGAATCCGGAGCGACCATCATTGAACCGTCCTGTTTTGCAGAAGGTTGGAAAAAACACCTTGCAAAGAACATTAAAGCAAACGTCAAGATTCCGGTAATCGCCGTCAATACGATCAAACATCCAGCTTTCGCCGAGGCGCTTCTTGAAGAGGGCGTTTCCGACTTTGTTGGCGTTGCGCGCGGACTGCTTGCCGATGCCGAGTGGGCAAACAAGGCAAAGCGCGGCGAGGATGTTTTAATCCGCAAATGCATTGGCTGTATGAACTGTTTTCTCGTGGCAAATCAGGGAAGACCGATTGAATGTACGGTCAACCCAATTCTCGGACGGGAATCGACCCATGGGGACGACAGGCTTGTAAAAGATGGAAACGGGCGCACTGTGGCTGTCATCGGCGGAGGGCCGGCCGGCATGCATGCTGCACTGATTCTGGCCAAAAGAGGATTCAAACCGGTGCTGTTTGAAAAGAGTGACAGATTAGGCGGAACCATTAAATTTGGTTCAGTTCCTCCTCACAAGGAACTACTGGCCGAATTGATTGACACACAGGAAGCGGAACTCAAAAAATGGGGCGTAGACGTGCGCCTGAACACACAAGGAACTGTGGATGAGTGCAAGAAAATCGGTGCGTGCGGGGTATTCCTTGCTCAGGGCGGGAACCCGATTGTTCCCAGAATCCCCGGTGTCGAAAAGGCTGTTCTGGCGGAACAGGTTTTGTCCGGAGAAGTAAAGCTCAGCGGAAAAAACATCGCCGTTATCGGTGGTGGAGTGACAGGTCTGGAAACAGCCGAATATTTGAGCCCGGACAATAAGGTCACTGTCATAGAGATGATGAATGCCGTTGGCACCACCCTTTATCCGAGCGTCCTGCACTACCTTATGGAGCGCCTGAATAAGAATAAAGTTGAAATTTTAACGGGTCATGCCATCAAGGCTGTTGGAGACGGAGAAATTACACTCGGTGTCACGGCCAATGCCAATGAAGTTACCCGTAAAGCTGATGTTGTTGTCCTGGCGCTTGGCGTGCGGTCGAACCGCGCTCTGTATGAAGAGATGGAAACTTCATTTGATAAAGTGATTTTGGTCGGCGACACGGAAAAACCAGGGACAATTGTCGGCGCAATGCATTCTGCAAATGACAAGGCATTCGTATTTTAAAGGAGTTGAAAGATATGAAAGAATTCAAAGATAAAGTTCTGGTCGTAACAGGCGGCGGAAGTGGAATCGGAGAGGCAATAGCCAAAGAAGGCGCGCTCCGCGGCATGAAAATAGTGATTAACGATATCGACGAGCCGGCAGTGGATCGCGTAGTAACTGAGCTCCATGCGATGGGTGCTAAAGTCGTCGGTCAGAAGGCCGACATATCGATTCTTGAGAATGTCGAAGCACTTCTCAAACTAACGCTCGACACGTTCGGTCAGGTTGATATGTTGGTCAACAATGCCGGCGTATCCGTCTCCGGCCCGATCTGGGAAATCCCAATACAGGATGTCCGCTGGATTACAGAGGTCAATATGATGAGCCACCTCTATGGTATGCATGTTTTTATCCCGCAGATGATCAAGCAGGGTACAGAAGCGGTCATCATCAATACGGAGTCAACTGCCGGACTTATGACATCCGGAAATGCGGTCATGTACCACGCCACGAAATTCGCCGGTCTCGGCGCATCCGAGGGCACCTATCTCGCGCTGAAAAACAAAGGACTCGGGCGTATTCAGGTGCATTGCCTTGTTCCTGCCTTTGTGAAAACGGGAATTCACCTGGCAGATACCCACAGGCCTGAGCGTTATGCGATAAACGACGATCCCTATTATCAGAGTCAGGACTTTAAGTCCGGATTTATCCGCAGTGAGCGCCAGGTTACCACCGGAATGCCGATAGACTATGTGGGAACCTGTGTCTTTACCGCCGTGGAAGACGAGAAATTCTACATATTTACACATCCAGAATCGCAGGTTGTAGCCGGTATGCGGATTCAGAACCTTGTCAATGGAAAAAATCCACAGTAATCAGCAGAGATATAAGGAGGCGTATTGATATGATCAGTGCTTATAAAGGAAAAGTTCTTGTGATCACCGGGGGTGCAAACG
>DAMDEB010000021.1:11476-13564 GCA_032090075.1 Caproiciproducens sp. | reverse complement strand
GGTTGTGCAAAAAGAGGCTGTGACGTGCTAATCGCCGACATTCACGGGGAAGAAGCAGAGGCAGTCGCCAAAGAAATCAGGGGAATGGGGCGAAAGGCTGTTGCTGTGCAGGCCGACGTCTCGCTCTCAGACGAATGCAAAAAGATTTTCGACCGTACGATGAAAGAATTCGGCCGCTGCGATATCCTAATCAATGACGCGGGGGTGTCTAACGGTGCAGATCTTTTAGACATAAAGGAACGGGACATCAAGTGGGTAATGGAAGTCAACGTTTATGCCCACTGGTTCATGATGCAGCAGTTTATTCCTCAGATGAAAAGTCAGGGCACACACTGCCAGATATTGAACGTCTGCTCCATAGCGGGGCTCATCACTTTAGGGTCCGCACCCGTCTACTTCAGCACAAAACATGCGGCTGTCGCTTTGTCGGAGTGCGTATACAAGTCTCTTAAGGCGTCCGGAGACGACATCGATGTTTCTGTATTCTGCCCCGGATTTGTGCAGACTGAGATGCATCTGACCGACCGGCATCGTCCGGAAAGGTTTGCTATTCCGGACGGCGATCCGTATTACGGTTCGGAAGAATACAAGAAATTCATCGAGTTCAATAAGAAGATCCTCGACAACGGCGCTCCGCTGGAGCCTACAGTTGAAAAAGTATTTGAATCCCTTGCGAAAAAGCAGTTCTATATTCTAACGCATGAAAATTATGATGAGCTCTTAAAACAGCAGGGAATTTATCAGGCAAACAGAACAGAACCTGTTGACCCTTCCCTTTTAACAAAATAATAAGGAGAAAAAATTATGGATGAAACAGTACAGAAGCGCTTTATGCTCTACTTCCGCCTGTCTCTGCTTGTCTGGATTCTGATTGCAAACGCGATTCTTACCATTATGAATTTTCAATACGGCTGGCTGATTTTTATCAGTAATATCATGTTGTTTACGATGGAGGGAGATATAAAGGACAGACTGATTTCCGTCGAGGTGGGCGGTTTTGTGGGGCTTGTGCTCACAGTTGTTGCTCTTCTTGCTATTTCAGCACTGAAACCAGTTCTTGGCAACTTGTTCGGCTTTTTGATTCCTCTGGCTGTCGTTCTTTTTATACTGATTGTCCTGCATCCGTATGCACCGAAAGTTCTTAACAACGTAGGGTTTGCGTACCTAACCTGTGCATGCATCGATGTAACTGCTTTTTCGTCGAATATTCCACTCTTTTTTGGCACCTTTATTGTCGGCAGCCTCGTTTTTAACGGAGTCTGTGTTCTGCTTATGGGGCCATGTAAAAAGCTGGCAATGAGAAGCAAAGCGTAGGCAAAAAAACGGTGTAATTCGCAGCATTATAGCTAATTTAATAAAGCAATGACCTCTAAGCCGTCAGAACGTCACTGATTGCTTAGAGGCCATTTTTTTAATAGGAGGAAACATAAAACCGGTATAAGAGGTCATGCGTTACCCGTAAATGTAAGATATAGCAGTACCGCATTTAAAGAAATAATGATTGCCGCAATCGCGATTCCTAAAAAACGAACCTTTGGGGTGTTTACAAAGTCGCCCATCAGATCTTTGCGTTTTGTAATAATAAGCATTTGAATGATCGGCATCGGCAATATGAAACTTAGCGCAACCTGACTCATAACGAGGGCGTTCATGGGGTTGATGCCGACTGCAATAATAATCAGTGCCGGCAGCATGGTTACGAGCCTTCTCAGGTTGATTGGAATGCTGATGTTTACAAAACCTTTCATAATTGTTTGACCAGCCATAGTACCAACCGCCGAGGATGATAATCCGGCAGCAAGTAATGCAATTCCGAAAGCGCCGCTGGAAAGTGAGCCCAATAGAGGCTCCAATGATTTGTGGGCTTCCTGCATGGTTTCCACTACAACTCCGTTTTTGAAAAACACGGCAGCTGATACAACTACCATAGCGGCGTTGACAAAAAATGCAATGTTCATCGCAATGGATATATCCATTTTCTCCATTTTGAGATGGTGCTTTTTTCCTTCTAATGATGTATCCGTACACCTGCATTGAACAAGCTGAGAATGTAAATAAATCACATGGGGCATAACAGTGGCACCCAGC
>DAMDEB010000021.1:1981-11466 GCA_032090075.1 Caproiciproducens sp. | reverse complement strand
CCTACAGCAATGGTAACAGCTTCGCCATTGGGAAGTGACGGAACAAGAGTATGAATTCCCACCTGAGACCAGTCGGGTTTCGCCAGAAACAGCTCAAGTAAATAAGCAATACTAATGACTGCCACCAGAACGGTAATAATGATTTCCACTGATTTCTGCCCGTATTTCTCCGTATAGCAAATCAAGAAAGTCAGCAGACCTGTCAGTAAACCTGCATATAACATAGGAATATGGAACAAGAGATTCAATCCCAAAGTTCCCCCGAGAAATTCCGCAAGGTCGGTTGCCATAGCGCTCAGTTCCGCAATAATCCAAAAAATCCAATTTGTTGATTTTGAAAAGACTTTTGCACACATTTCAGGTAAATTACAGCCGGTTGCGATTCCGAGTTTTGCAGACATAGTCTGTAAAAAAATCGCCATTACGTTACTGACCAAAATTACCCAAATCAGGGCATAATTGAATTTTGACCCACCGCTGATGTTGGTTGCGAAATTGCCGGGATCAATATAGGCTACGCTTACAACAAATGCAGGGCCTAAATACTTCGTAAGCTGTCTTATTTTGCCTCTGGGATAAAGTACGAGTGGTTTATTATATAAAACAGGACGATCTGTAAGCTGACCTATTCCCGCATGAATAATGCCATCTTCGTTTTGCATATTATTTATCACCTTCATCTTCTGTTTTGTTTGTTGACACTAACAAACTTTGGTTAATATAAATTATGCCTGCAAACAAAATGTGTTCCAACAGGGAATAAATATTGGACCGTACGAATATATTTATCATTACGACTTTTTTGGTTAGGAGAAATTATGGAAAGTAAAAAATTTTACACTTTTAGTGAATATATGAAAAAAGATGTCAATTCCCTGACCGCCTCTATGGAGGATTATCTTGAAATGATTTACCGTTTATCCGCAAATTCCGGCTTTACAAGGATTCATACACTGTCGCAGGCTCTGAATGTACAACCGCCTTCCGCTACAAAAATGGTGCAGCATCTCGCGAATTTGCAGCTCGTAGAATATGAAAAATACGGCGTTATTATTCTGAAAGAAAAAGGAAAAGAATTAGGGGAACAGCTCTTGAACCGTCATATGATGATCGAAAGCTTTATGAAGATTATCGGCGTCGGTGATGAAAAAACACTTGAGGAAACTGAAAAAATCGAGCACATGTTGGGCGATGGCACTATCAAATGTTTTGAAAATTTTGTGGAGTTTATGAAACAAAACCCGGATATTTTGGAACGCTATACGACTTTTCAAAAAAATTGTAAAAACACATAAAATCTCAAATTTAATGTTGGTATTTTAATGAAACATAATTTCAATCCGAATGTGGGTTTAACACCCTGCGTTCGGATTGTTTTCGTATAAGAAATTCGTCAATAGAATGTTATCACCATATAATTTGCTTGGACAGGTAATTTACATATAAATAATAGACGCAAAGCAAAAAAACGGTCACAAGGCGATTTTGCCTTGTGACCGAACTGCGTACAATATTGATAAAGTGAAATAGCTTTGGGTCAGCGATATTTATAGGATGGATGGTAGAGCTGTGTAGGAGCATAAAAATTATCACCAATGTATTTAAACCCTAACTTCTCAAGTAATTTCTTTGAATCGGTATTGTCTGGGTGATGCCCTGCAAATATATTATCAACAGTCAATGTATTGAACGCATAATTAATGATTCCCTGAATAGCTTCTGTTGCCATGCCTTTTCCCCAATAAATAGGTCTTAAATGAATTCCAATTTCGAAAATATGATTCTCCATTTCAAAAGGACGCAGGCCACAGCAGCCGATAAAATCATCCGATTCTAAATCAAAAATGGGCCAATACTGAACATGATAGAGTGTTTTATTATCTATTTCCTTGCTTAATCGGTTCTGAATATCTTGTTCTGTAAATTTACCATTAGCACAGATGTACTTTGTAACCGCATGATCACTCCAAAGCAAGTAGGCCAGGCCAATATCTTTTTCAGTCCATTCGGAGAAACCTATTCGATCTGTTTTAAGAAAATACTGCCGTTTCATCATTAACCTCTTTTATATTATTTGTACTGCCAATTGCTGGTCAAACATGAAGTTTAAAGGGCTCTACAACTTTGCATTGGTGCTATATAAATTAGGGAATAGAAGGATAAACGGTAGAATACTGGGCTTATACGAAGCTCAGATTGTACTCAAAATATTGCAAAGGCGCAAAACAGCATTGTGATAAACCATGCAATGATTAAGAGTAATGTTACCCATGCAAATGCTTTTTCAACGGTGGATAAATCTTTGATATAGTTCGATTTTTCACCTTTCGCCATATCTGGAACAATGAGCCATAAAACCATGCATGCTGCTATGGATACACCAGAGAGTCCGTAATAGTGAATCGGAATCATTTTAACAGCACATATAATATTCCAAACAATACCGGCGCATAGAAGAAAAGCAAAAATTAGTCGTTTTGTTTTAATCTTCATTTCATTACCTCAATCAATATAAATAATCTGATTGTATCCTCAAACAAACTGGGAAGTTCATTCCCGTTTTTATAACACCCAATACTGTCTAATGCGCAGCCCGAATGGATTCTGAACTGCGTGCTGTATCTATAATAAGAGCGGTTCTGCTTTCACGCTTCAATCATTGATACATATTCCTTTAAAGTAATTATATTACCATTGATCTTTAATTACAACATATATTGCTAAAATCCGACAAAACAGTACGAGCCAAAATGTTCCGTGGTACTTTTTGTATCGTCTGCCGCTTTTCTGGGTTTGCAGCCTGCACTAAATGGAACAAGTAAGAGAAAAAATAGCCCGCTTCTTTGATAAAGCCGAAGGAGTAATTTTGGAAAAGACAGTGCTATTTAAAATTCATTCATTTATAGCGGATAATAGTCAGGAAAAGTTGTCATTTCCCGCAAAATGATTTATAATGAAAAAAAGATTGTCCACCTGTGCACAGGATTGCACAGCGGGTCCTTTGGAGGAAGCCATGCAGAATAGATATTACAAACATGTTGGTAAAAAAGTCGGTCGTGCCGTGCGGGATGCCATTCGTTCAGGAGATTTTGAAGAGGTTGGCC
Source organism: Caproiciproducens sp. (assembly GCA_032090075.1). GTDB lineage: Bacteria > Bacillota > Clostridia > Oscillospirales > Acutalibacteraceae > Caproiciproducens. The sequence goes on along the minus strand of DAMDEB010000021.1, from coordinate 8,362 downwards.
GGGTAGTGGACAACAGCGTTCGTAAGTTTACCGGAAATGTGAATGATGCTTTCCGCAGCCAGAAAAATGCGGTTCAGCGCCCGACTTACACCCAGCCGGCACCATGGCAAGCGCAGCCAGTTTCTCAGAAACCGGCTGTATTTTCCGCGTTTCGAAGAAGAATGCCGGGCGGTATTTCCGGGCTTGTTTACGCAATTATCGGAGCTTCTGTCGGTATCCCAATGCTGATCGCGGACATTTCGGTTTTCATGGTGGGCATTACCGGATATATGGCTTTATCGAGTTTGGCCGTGGCTATTTCGGTTTTACTGCCTATCACGCTGGCTTCTTTGAGCATGATGGGCTACGGGATTTTCCTGCGCCGCCGCGCACGCCGCTTTGTGCGATACCGTGACGCAATGGGCAGCGCAACTTTTTACACGGTGGCTAAGCTTGCCGACACAGCCGGAGTAACGCCGGAACGCACGAAGAAAGACCTCAAGAAGATGGTTTCCGGCGGCGCATGCCCTCAGGGGCACCTGGACCGCGATGAAACCTGCTTTATGGTGGATGATAAGACATACGACGAGTATCTGGAAGCAGAAAAGGCATATGCCGCTCGTGCAGAAGCTGCGCGAACCGAAGAAAAGGAAAAAGAGGTAGACCCGAAAGAAGCGGAGCTTGCGGCCGTCAAAGAAGAGGGCAACGGGTATTTGCAGCAGATTCGCGCTGTAAACGATGCCTTGCCGGGCGAGATTATTTCTGAAAAGCTGGACCGGCTTGAAAATGTGACGTCCCGTATTTTTGAGTGTATCCGGAAGCATCCTGAAAATTTACCTGATATTCGCCGTTTTATACGTTACTATATGCCCACAACCTTGAAGCTGGTAAAGTCTTATGAAGAGTTTGAAGTACAGCCGGTGCAGGGTGAAAACATTACGAAGGCAAAGGAAGAAATAGAGCGGGCGTTGGATACAATCAACACAGCTTTTGAAAACCTTCTGGATACCCTTTTCGTCGATGATGCACTCGACGTCTCTACGGATATTTCCGCTTTGGAAACCATGCTTAAACAGGAAGGTCTGACCGGTAGCGACTTTGCAAAAACGCCGGACGACAGCAAGCATTTTTAACAGAAAACAAAGTCATAAATTGGTATTGGAGGGTTATATATGAATCAGAATGAGACACCTTCGCTCGAACTTACTCTTGACCCGACTCTTGAGCAGCCCATCTCCGCCCAGACTATCCTTACGCAGGCTGTTCCTGCACATGAGGTAGCATCGGAGCCACAGCTTACGCCGGCCGAACAGAAAATGGTGGCCGATTTTGCCGCGAAGATCGACCTGACGAACAGCAATCAAATTCTTCAATACGGCGTGGGCGCCCAGAAAAAGATGGCCGACTTTTCTGAAAGTACGTTGGATAACGTGCGTACAAAGGATTTGGGTGAAGTCGGGCAGATGCTTTCCGGCGTAGTAGCCGAGCTGAAAAGCTTTGATGTCGACGAGGATGAAAAAGGGTTCTTTGCGCGCTTCAAACGCGGAGGCAACCGGATGATCGCTTTGAGAGCCCGCTATGCTAAGGCGGAAACCAACGTCGACCAAATTTGCGACGCGTTGGAAGCGCATCAGGTACAATTATTGAAAGACATCTCCGTTTTGGACAAAATGTATGAGATTAATAAGACTTATTTTAAAGAGCTTTCCATGTATTTGCTCGCTGGAAAAAAGAAGCTTGAACAGGTGCTTTCAAATGACTTGCCCGCTTTGCAGCAGAAAGCAAAGATGTCCGGTCTGCCGGAGGATGCGCAGTCGGCAAACGACCTGTCCAATATGTGCGGCCGTTTTGAAAAGAAATTGCACGACTTGGATTTGACCAGACTGATTTCAATCCAGATGGCTCCCCAACTGCGTCTGGTGCAGAACAATGACCTGGTTATGAGCGAAAAAATCCAGTCAACAATTGTGAATACAATACCTCTGTGGAAAAGCCAGATGGTGCTGGCACTGGGTGTGGAGCACTCCACACAGGCAGCGAAGGCTCAACGGGAGGTTACAGACATGACGAACGCTTTGCTGCGCAAGAATGCGGACACGCTCAAAATGGCAACCGTCGAAACACAGCGGGAATCCGAGCGTGGTATTGTGGATATTGAAACGCTGCAGCATACCAATGAAACACTCATCTCCACACTGGATGAGGTTATGCAGATTCAGCAGGAAGGCCGCGAGAAGCGGACACAGGCTGAGCAGGAACTTAGAAAACTCGAAACTGATTTGAAGAACAAACTTTTGCAACTGCATTAAGTTCATGAATAACACACTATCGGAGCAGCTAAATTTGACTGCTCCGTTTTTTAATCTTGATTTTGCTGGGATTTCAGTAAGTGGATACTTGTGAAAGCATTCGAATTATTATAATATACTTTAAAGAGGGATGCTATTTCTCCGAATGGAAAAACAGCATCCCTCTTTTATAATAAAAGAAATTCTACAATTAGATGGTTCCGTCCCAAGTGCTTACATTTGTGGATTTTCCTTCTTCTTCATCAAACCAGCGGGTAGTTACTACCTTACTGTCGGTATAGAAGCGGAAGCCGTCCTTGCCAAGACAATGTAAGTCCCCAAAGAAGGAATTCTTATGTCCGGAGAAAGTGAAATATCCAACCGGTACGGGGATACCGACATTTACGCCAACCATGCCGCCGTCTGTATGGCGAACGAACTCTCTGGCATAATGACCGTTTTGTGTGAAGATAACAGAACCGTTCGCAAACGGATTCGCGTTCATGACGGCGAGGCCTTCTTCAAAGGTTTTCACTCTCTTTATGCACAGTACAGGCCCAAAAATTTCCCTGTCGCCGACTGTCATACCAGGCTTCACGTTGTCCAAAATGGTTGGCCCAAGGTAAAATCCTTCTTCAAAGCCTTCGACTTTGGCGTTTCTGCCATCAAGTACAAGGGTAGCACCCTCATCGATTCCTTTTTGAATCCAATTCGATACGGACTGACGATGTGCCTCGTTGATTACGGGACCTAACTTCGTCGTTTTGTCATAAGCCGGTCCGATCTTCATGTTTTTGGCCTGCTTAACAATTTCAGCAACCAACTGATCAGCGATTCCTTCCTGTACAACAATAACAGGCAGAGCCATGCACCGTTCACCGGCACATCCGAAAGAGGAGTTGATAATACCGGCCGCGGTTCTATCAATAGGACTGTCATTTAAAATCAGTGCGTGGTTTTTAGCTTCACATAAAGCTTGTACACGCTTACCGTGCGCCGCTGCGGTGGAATAGATGTGCTGACCGACTTCAGTGGAACCAACAAAAGTAATGGCTTTTACATCGGGGTGAGTCAGAAGAATTTCGGCTTCGTGACGGGAGCAGGTAACAACATTGATAACGCCGTCCGGCAGGCCGGCTTCCTTATACAATTCGACAAAGCGCAGCACCGACTGTGGTGTAAAGGTCGCTGCCTTTAGCACGATTGTATTGCCGCAGGCAATGCAGATCGGTGTCATCCAACCCATTGGAATCATCGATGGGAAGTTGAATGGGATAATTCCTGCGCATACGCCTAAAGGAATGCGGTACAGCACAGTGTCATAGCCTTTGGATGCGTCCATCAGACTTTCGCCCATCATAAGCGACGGAGCGGAAATTGCCTGCTCGGTTCCTTCTTTTGCTTTTAACACATCGCCCTGTGCTTCCGCCCAGGTTTTTCCGTTTTCCTGTGCGACCAAATAAGTCAATTCATCGAGGTGTTCTTCAATCAGCTGCCTCATTTTATAAAGAATTTGCACACGCTTGACCACCGGAGTAGCCGACCAACTCGGATAAGCCGCCTTGGCGCTCGCAACCGCTTTCTCAACCTCATTGGCCGTGCAGCATGGAACATGGGCGATTACCTCGCCTGTGCTTGGGTCATAGGCATCGGTATACTTGGTTGTTTCGGACTCAATGAATTCTCCATTAATATAGAGTTTGAGTTTCTTTGCCTCACTCATTCAATAGTTCCTCCTTAAAATGATAAAGTATTGGATTTATTGACTATTTTGAGTCTATTATATCTGTAGGCATTTTGAAAGTCAATAGTTATTCAAAATATATTCAAATTTAAATGAATATAATCAATATATTTCTATGACATAATCAATTATAATCATAAAAACACTAGAATCAAGGATTTACACGTCTTCATTTGGCAATTAGAATCTTTCCACCGTGTTCTTCAATGTAACGGCACACTTCTTTTGGAGGGTAAGCATCGGTGACAAGGGCACTTACTTTGTTTAGACCGCAGTAGGTGATAAGAGAAACGACTCCGCATTTGCTGCTGTCAGCCAATAGGTAAACCTGCTGACTGCGTTGCACGGCCATTCGCTTGACATCGGATTCCAACGGGGAGGAGTTGGTAACGCCGCTTACAATGGAGAAACCGGTCGCGGCCATAAAGGCCTTGCTGATGTTGTAGGTTTGAAGTACCTGTGCGGCACTGGAGCCGGTGAAGGAAAGCGTTTTCCGGTTAAGTGTGCCGGAAAGTGAAATCACATTTAGGTTGTCGTATGGAATGGCACGCGAAATGACCTGCACGTTATTTGTTAGAATGGTAAGATTTTTTTTAGTGATGATCGAATCAATAATATGCAGCGTGGTCGTGCCTGAATCAATAAAGATAATGTCTCCGTCATCCACTAATTCCCCAGCTGCATCGGCAATGCGCTCCTTTGTTTTCAGATTGGAAATATTTCTTTCCTCAAAAGAGGTCAGTTCTTTTTTGGACAACACGGTGACACCGCCGTAGATTTTCTTAATGTCGCTGTTTTCTAATATTTCATCGAGATCCCTGCGGATCGTACTTTTTGAAATCTTAAAATTTTTACAAATCTGGTCAAGAGTAATGGTTTTATTCTCGTAAATATAATCTTTGATTTCTTCAATTCGTTTCGAGCGCATAATTATTAACTCCTCAGTCTAAAATGACGTTAGCATATTGCCACAGCATAAGTTAATCGTGTGGAACGATAATACAACAATATAATGAATATGTATTAGATATATTATATAAGAGTTAATCATAAATTTTAAACTTTATTTATCTATTTTAGAAATATAATAAAAACTATTTTTAGATCATGTTGATTTAAGTGAAAAATTCATAGCTTTTAGTGGCAAATTTGTGATAAACTTAAAAACAAGGTAGCTATAAAATTTGAATTTATATAAATATTGGCTACATATTAATAATAATGCACAAATTACAAAAAATATTTTAAAAAAACTATTGAATTATTGAAATTGTCGTGATAATATATATTCAAAACTTACTCATAATGTTACAAAGAGAGGTACGAACATGTCTATCTGCTATATGAAAGGGCTTCTGCAAGACGCTGCCAAAGAGGGTAGGGCAGTCGGAGCTTTCAGCGTTGGAAATATGGAAATGATTCTCGGGGCAGTAAAGGCCGCTGAAGAACTCAACACACCAATTATTCTGCAAATTGCTGAAGTTCGTCTGCCGCATTCCCCGTTACACCTTATGGCTCCAATGATGATGAAAGCGGCAAAAAATGCAAAAGTGGACATTGCAGTTCACCTTGACCATGGTCTTAAAATTGACACCGTGCAGCAGGCGCTGGACTTTGGTTTCACCTCCGTTATGTTTGATGGTTCCAGATACGACCTTCCGGAGAACATCAGGCTTACTTCTCAGGTGGTGGAAATGGCCGCAAAAACTGGGGCGACCAGAGAAGCGGAGCTTGGAGTGGTCGGGGGAAGTGAAGATGGCAGTGAAAATAACAAGATCGTCTGTACCGACCCGGAAGTTGCGGAAAGTTTTGCAAAGAAAACGGGGGTTGATGCACTGGCTGTTGCAATCGGTAACGCTCACGGGCATTATGCCGCTGCTCCGAAACTGCGGTACGACGTTCTTGAAGAAATCAGCAAGCGAGTTCGCATTCCATTGGTACTGCACGGCGGTACGGGAATCAGTCCGGCCGATTTCCGCAGATGCATTGAATATGGGGTACACAAGATTAATATTGCCACCGCAAACTTTGACGCACTTACCAAAGAAGCCGAACGATATTTTGAGCAGGATGGCTCTTACAATTATTTTCAACTGAATGAAGCGATGGTGCAGGGAGTTTATCAAAATATAAAACGTCATATTTTAATTTTCAACAATCAAGTACCGTTGGACAAAATATTGTAAATTATATAATATAAACTTAATTCAAACGGAAAGGAATAAAACAAATATGAAATATATAGAATTCGATACAAGCCGAAAGTTTGATCTTACTCTTGTCGGCAGAATTACCATTGATTTTAATCCGGTGGATTATTACAAAACTTTGGCGGAAAGTACCACCTTTAAAAAGTACCTGGGAGGTTCC
>DAMDEB010000021.1:0-1971 GCA_032090075.1 Caproiciproducens sp. | reverse complement strand
CCGCAAATATCGCAGTCGGTCTTTCCCGCTTGGGTAAAAAATGTGGATTTTTTGCGCGTGTTTCCGATGATCGATTCGGGGATTACGTAACACAATACTTTGAAAGAGAAGGAATCGATACTTCTCATATTCGTCGCTGTGAGAACGGTGAAAAACTGGGACTCACTTTTACCGAGATTTTAAGCGAGACAAGCAGCAATATCTTAATGTATCGCAATAAGATTGCTGATTTGCAGCTTTGTGTTGATGACATTGATGAAGAATATATCAAACAGAGTAAGGCTCTCCTGATTTCGGGTACTTCCCTTTCAGAAAGTCCTTCTCGCGAAGCGGCGCTCAAGGCAATGTTCCTTGCCAAAAAAACAGGCACACCGGTTATTTTTGACATTGACTACCGTGCTTACAATTGGGTTTCCAAAGAAGATATGGGCGTTTATTATGCGATTGCTGCCAAGCAGGCGGATGTGATTTTGGGTTCCCGCGAAGAATATGACTTGGCAGAACAGCTAATCGAGACAGGACGCTCAGATGCCAAAACCGCTGCTTACTGGCACGCGCAGGGCGCAAAAATTGTCGTTATTAAGCACGGCAAGGAAGGCTCGACCGCATATACGAACGACGGACAAAGCTATAATATCAAACCGTTCCCCATTAAAATGCTCAAGGGCTTTGGCGGCGGAGACGGTTATGCTTCCGCTTTCCTGTATGGGCTGATTGAGGGCTGGGAAATTATTGACTGCCTCGAATTCGGCAGTGCTTCCGCTTCTTTGCTGGTGGCAAGCCATTCCTGCGCAGATGATATGCCAGGCGTGGAAAAAGTAAAAAATTATATTTCGGACTGCAAACAGAAATATGGCGAAATGATTGCAAGAGGATAAACTTCTATAAATGTGCAACCTTTGAACAAGTTGGAATTGACAAGCAAGAACTTGATGAAAGGGATCAAAGAGATATGGAGAAATTAAAATTCGGTATCCTTGGAACCGGTTTTATTACAGAGAAATTCATAAGTGCCGCCGCGGCGTTGAGTGATGAGATCGAAATAAGGGCGGTTGCGTCCCGCACAAAAGAAAGAGCAACGGAATTTGCGAAAATGCATGAAATCCCGATGGCTTATGGAAGCTATGAAGAGTTAGCTGCTGATTCGGAGATCGACGCAATCTATATTGGGACTCCCCACCATATTCATCTGGATAATATCCGTTTGTGCGCAGAATACGGAAAGCATATTCTCTGCGAAAAACCCCTTGTCTTGAACAAGGGACAGGCACTGAATGTGGCCTCAATCGCTAAGCAGTATGGTGTGTTTATCATGGAAGCTTACTGGTCTGTATTTGTTCCTGCCTTTGATAAATTCAAAGATCTTCTGAACGGGGGAAAACTTGGCAAAATTGATTTTATGAGAGCTGAAATTGGGTTTAGTCATCCCGGTAAGCGTGGTTTCCGTAAAATTGACCCAGCTCTGGCTGGTGGTGCCATGCTGGATGTGGGCGTCTACAATGTCATGATCGCCAGCGAAGTATTTAGTTATAATGGCAAGGTTTTAATGGCAAGAGCAACTATGAATCAATACGATACGGATTTGCATGATGAATTTGTCCTTACCTATCCCAGTGGAGCGGTAGCGTATTTAATGGATACCGTTCGGGGCCGCATGGACAATAAAGCCATAGTTTATGGCGAAAATGGATGCCTTATCCTTCACAACTACCTGGGAAGCCAAAAGGTAACGCTTGATGTCAATGGCGAGACTCCGGTTGATTATGAATTTCCCTTTGAAAGTAATGGCTATGACTATGAGATCCGGCATTTTTGCAGTAGTATCCGTGCTGGCAAAACCTCAAGCGATATTATGCCGCTTGCCAAGAGCATTGCAATTATGGAAATATCGGATCAAATCCGTTCCATTATTAATCTGAAATATGAGATGGAGGACTAAGTCTGTGATACATACTAAAAATGAAAACCGTC
>DAMDEB010000020.1:27852-29933 GCA_032090075.1 Caproiciproducens sp. | reverse complement strand
CGCTTTAACCAGCTAAGCTACATCCACCATATATGGCGCGCCAAAAGGGACTCGAACCCCTGACCTACTGCTTAGAAGGCAGTTGCTCTATCCAGCTGAGCTATTGGCGCAATTATACCAATGGAGCGAGTGATGGGAATCGAACCCACACGACCAGCTTGGAAGGCTGGAGTTCTACCACTGAACTACACTCGCATTTTAGCGACGGCTATTATTATAGCATAATCCAGTGGCAAATGTCAATACCTTATTGTCTGTCCTCCAGCTTAAATAAAAATATATTTATTTTAGAATGTCCAGTTTAATTCCGTCTTTTTCATCAGCAGTAACGGAAATTCCCGTAATCGTTTCACCGTAATTTTCTACGATCAACGATGCAATTTTATCTTCCACCTGACGGCGAATGAGGTTGCGCAAGTCCCTTGCACCGCTCTTGCCGCCAATTGCGTGTTCGGCAAGGTAATGGGTTGCCTGATCGTCATAAATCAACCTAATGCCGCGTTCTTTCAGCGAACCGACATATTCATCGAGCATCAAGTGTGAAACGGCCTCAAAATCGTCTGTGTTGAGCGAACGGAACACAATGATCTCATCTACCCGGCTTAAGAATTCGGGGCGCAGGAACTCTGCAAGAGCCTTCATTGCTTTTTCACGAGTAACATCTGTTTCGTTTTTGGCAAAGCCCAAAGTGCCTTCCTTTTTCTCGCTGCCTGCGTTGGAAGTCATTACAAGAACGGTATTCTCGAAATTGACCGTGCGGCCGTGTGCGTCGGTGATGCGGCCTTCATCCAGAATTTGCAGCAAAATATTCATTACGTCAGGATGTGCTTTTTCAATTTCATCAAAAAGTAATACGGAGTACGGACGGCGGCGAACCTTCTCGGTAACCTGACCGGCTTCATCGTAGCCGACGTAGCCTGGGGGTGAACCGATGATGCGTGACACCGAATGTTTTTCCATAAATTCGGACATATCAAGCCGTATCAGCGTTTCAGGCGTATCGAAAAGCTCTTTTGAAAGAACTTTTACCAACTCTGTTTTTCCAACGCCGGTCGGGCCGACAAAAATAAAGGATGCCGGTCTGCGGCGCGGGCTGATTTGTACCCTGCTGCGGCGAATTGCTGCCGAAACCGCTTTAACGGCCTCTGACTGACCAATCACCTTAGAATTTAAAGTATTCTCAATATCGGCGAGCTTCCTCAGTTCGTTTTCCTGTATTCTGCTCGCGGGGATTCCAGTCCAAAGTTCAATTACCTTGGCGATATCTTTTTCTTCAACCGGAGCTCCAAGCGCCAAAGGCGCCAATTCCTTCGTCTTTTTCTCTAATCTTGAAATTTCAGTCCGGACTTCAGCCAGCTTTTCATAGTCCGGCTCTATTCCATCCGCAGTAAGTTCTTCTTCCTGGTTCTTGCGTTCTTCAAGTTCAAAATTCACACTGTCATAGTCCGCCATGGAGATATTGCGCAGTGCGGCGCAGGCACAGGATTCGTCGAGTAAATCAATTGCTTTATCAGGAAGAAAACGGTCATTGATGTAGCGCTCGGAAAGTACCACGGCCTTTTTTACAATTTCTTCCGGAACACGAACGCGGTGATAGGATTCATAGTATGACTTGATACCCATCAGAACATCGATTGTTTCATCAATCGACGGTTCAGCAATCGTCACTGGCTGAAAACGCCTTTCAAGCGCGGCGTCCTTTTCAATGTATTTGCGGTATTCCACGAAAGTAGTTGCGCCGATTACTTGAATTTCACCCCTTGAGAGCGCTGGTTTTAGAATGTTGGCAGCGTTCATGGAGCCTTCTGCATCACCCGTGCCGACAAGGTTATGAACCTCATCGATAAACAGGATAATATTCCCCTCGGCTTTTACCTCATCCACAAGTCCCTTAATGCGGCTTTCAAACTGACCGCGAAACTGTGTTCCGGCAACCAAAGCGGTTAAATCAAGCAGGTGGATTTCCTTTTTCATTAGTCTTGCGGGCACGGAACCGTTCGCAATACGCAAGGCAAGGCCCTCCGCCACAGCGGTTTTACCCACACCAGGTTCCCCGATTAAGCACGGGTTATTTTTCGTAC
>DAMDEB010000020.1:23849-27829 GCA_032090075.1 Caproiciproducens sp. | reverse complement strand
GTCAGGTTGGTACAGTAGGCGTCAAGGTGCTTGCGCTTTGTTTTGCGCCTCTCTTTTTTATCCCTTTTCGCAGTGTCGTTGTTCTGCACCTGTTCCGGAATATTTTCACCACCGGAAAAAATGTTTTGCAGGAACGGGAATGTCGCGGCACCTCCCGGCACAAAACCGTCTTCTCCGCTGTCCTCTTCATCATTGCTTTCTTCCGAATTTGCAGTCATCAGTTCATTGAGCTCTGCCTCCATTGCCTCCATTTGCTCTTCAGTAATGCCCATTTTTTCCATTAAATCATTGACGGGCTTAATGCCAAGTTCTTTTGCACAAACAAGGCAAAGACCCTGGCTTTCTTTTGAATCGACCGTTGGTGAGATAAATACAACCGCAGGCCTTTTATGACATCTTGAACACAACATAGGTAAAATCACTTCTTCTCTTTCAAAAATTATATATCAATACTTATCTTATTTTCTAATTGATTTTTTGTCCATCAGCTCGTTGATATTGATGGCATACTGAGGGTCGTCGGAATGCAGAATCGCCGTATATATTTTAACATACTGTACAAAAGCGTAAATCATCAACGCGGCAGTGATGGACAGGAGGATAACGGTAACCGTGAGGTTTTCAATTCCCCAAATTCCCTTTAGCGCCACAATGACAGTAAAGGAAACATAAAACAGAATCGTGGCGACTTTGCCATACCATTTTGAACCGCTCGGTTTTTTATTCTTCTTGATCAGCATGCATGCGGCAGCTACCATTAAAATCTCTTTTAATACAAAGATTGCCAAAAGCGGGATTAAAACCGGCTGTTCAACCGCAAGGCAAACTGCAACTGCACCTTGCGTAAGCTTGTCGGAAAGCGGGTCAAGCATCTGTCCCAACTCTGTGAACTGGTTGAACCGGCGGGCAATCATACCATCAAGCATATCCGTAAGGCCGGAAACAATCAGTACAATTCCGGCGGGTATAATCTGATTGTGCATAAAATAGATCACAAACGGAACGATCAGAATGATGCGTAAAATAGATAATGCATTTGGTATATTAATATTCTTATTCCTGTTTTTCATTCGTAATTACCCCATTCTAAATTTCCGTTTGATACAGTAAATATACCGGGTTATGAACATATAAATACTTGTAAATATTGGAGTGGCCGATGTCTTGATCCGAATTCGGATACTTTGCAGCAATGACCGGAAGCGCGAGCTGCAAAACTGCGCAAATCAAGAACACCACCAAAGCGCCCTTCAGCAGCCCGAAAACCCCGCCAAGCAGAGAATTGACCTGATGCAGAACCGGCAGTTTAAACACTGTATCCAATGCACGGGAAACAATTTGAACCAAAAGCTGGAGCACCACAAAGATGATAACCATAGATATCGTTTTTATAATAATATGATTCAGCGCTGTCAAAGGAGTCAGCTTAGTCAAATACGCACCAACGATAACAGCAAGACGATCCGAAAGCGTAACCGCTGCAATAATCGCAAATATGTAGCCGATTAGCTCGACAAGCGAACGAACAAGTCCTATTTTAAAACCTGAAATGACAAAACACAGAACAAGTACGCATAATAGTATATCAAGTATTGTTCCCACTTTTTGCCTCCTGTTTAGCCCATTAGTTGATACATAAGAAATAATATATCACAAAATATAATTTTGTACAAGTCACTTACCGGCTATTGGCGAGCCGGATCTCAGAAACACCCAATATGTAAACCGAACTTTCATCATGTAATGCAATGGCCTTTGCATCACTGCCTGCGTCACAACTTCCCGAAGAAATGCCCGTTGTCGCGGAGTAGAAATACACTCGGCCGTCTGTTAGCGCGGCAACTGTGTCACCGTAAAGCGAAACCGACTTGACATTTTGTTTGAAATTAACGGAGACTGTCGTTTTCCCGGTTTTATCAAGTATGACGAGCTTACTGCTTGCGGAATCCTTATAAGGAGAAAGGCTCAGCGCCGTTCTGGATGCATCCACACAATATGCGTCGAGCTGAAGTCCCTGATAGTCAAAATTAGTTTTGGTTCGTTGATTTGCATTAATCACCGCAGTCAGCTTATCGCCGACAGCCACAACAGTGCCATCATCACAATAGTTGACATCGAGCATGATATTTTCAGTGTAAACGGCAAACGGATCAACCGTCTTTCCGCTGTTAAGGTCAAGAAGATAAACGGCGGAGGTCAGTCCCCCATCCTTGGCGGAAACTCCCGTTACAGCAGCCTTTGTACCGTCCTGACTGAGCGCGGCGGCGGTCGGGTAGTATTCGGAAAACCAATAGTGGGACTGAGGGGTATTCTCCGTAGTGTAGGCTGTCAGCTGACCGAAATATCCGTCGGCCTCCGTGACAAGCGCGTAGCGCCCGTTGGCTGCGAGTGCACCCGCAAGAATATTTTGCTGTCCATTTTCTTTTACAAGCGTACCGCTTTGACTTTCAAGCTGATATCCCTTGCCGCCTAAATTGTAGATCAACGCTCTGGAACCGTTCATTTTCATGACCGGCTGCGAAAAACTGTGCTGACGGCTGATCACTTCTTTGGCTGTAGAGTTCAGTACGGTCAGCGCGGTATCACTGACGACGACGGCTTGCTTGTTCACGGATTTAAAGTTTCCTACCGAAACCGAGTTGCCGGCAATCTTTACAGGATAACCGTCACCGATCCCCATACCCACAACGCTGTTCTGCACCCATTCCAACACATTGGAGGGAGTAAGGTTCCCGCGGTTAAACCAAATCAGCATTCCCAATACGCAGAGAATCAAAATGAGAATAATTTTATAAACCCAGTGTGGAATACGGCTTTCACGGTGCGTCCGCTTTTTTCTGCGCCTTTCCTCCCGCGGCCTGACTGTGTCTATTTCGGTTGTGTCATAACGCTGTCCGCTGTCACTCATACTGATTTCACATCCTCATAAAAAACACGATTTAAATACAATCCACAGGGTGGGGCGGTCGGACCGGCGACTTTGCGGCTTTTTGCCTCAATGATACCCGCAACATCCTGCGGCTCGAACTTTCCCTGTGCAACACGCAGAAGCGTCCCCACCATAATCCGAACCATGTTGTACAAAAACCCGTCCGCCGCAACCGTAAAGGTCACGAGATTACCTTCTCTTTTCACTTCCGCCCTTGTCACCGTGCGCGTCATATTACCGCGCTCCCGTGCGTCCAGCGTACAGAAGGAGGTAAAGTCATGCGCACCCAAAAAACAGGCGGCGGCCTCGTTCAGCCGTTCAACATCAAGTTCGTACCAATAATGCAGTGCACGGTGGTTTAAAAACGGGTTGCGAATTTGACTGTTCCATATTTGATAAACATATTCTTTCCCGGTACAGGAATAGCGCGCATGGAAATCGGGTGCGGCTTCACAACAGCTCAGTACCGCCATATCCTCCGGAAGAAAATGATTCAGCGCCCCCACGAGGCGCTCACATGGAATTTCATGCCCGGTTTTCAGGCTGATGCAATACTCCCTTGCGTGTACAAATGAATCTGTACGGCTGCACCCTTTGATGCCCGGCTTTTCCCCAAGCACCTTAAGGAGCGCTTCCTGAAAAACCTGCTGTACAGATACAGCGTTTTGCTGTATCTGCCAGCCATGGTAATTCGAGCCGTCATAACAGATTTTCAGCATCAAATTTCTCATAGCGTCCCTTTCGGCATGGCGCGGCGCGCCGGATTGTAATTTTATCGTATTGCCGGTGGAAAATACACGCTGCAAAATACAATCACAGCACAGACCAGCAAGGAAAAGGCAACCGCTGCCGCGTCCATTTTGGTCGCATGCAGCACTTTCATTTTTGTGCGGCCCTCGCCTCCGTGGTAGCACCGGCACTCCATCGCCATCGCAAGGTCATAGGCACGGCGGAAGGACGAAACAAACAGCGGAATCAAGATTGGAATCAGCGCCTTGATTCTCTGGACAAGCCCACCGCTTTCCATATCGGCTCCCCTCGCCTTTTGCGC
>DAMDEB010000020.1:21131-23839 GCA_032090075.1 Caproiciproducens sp. | reverse complement strand
CAAAGCGAAGAGCAATTGTCATCATCATCGCGATTTCATGCACTTTAATGTGCAATACTTTCAGCGGCTTCATAATACGTTCAAGCGCGTCCGTCAGTTCCGTGGGTGAAGTGGTAAAGGTCAGAACTGAGCTGAACAGAATCAGGCTGACAATGCGAATCGTGATAAAAATCGCATTGGAAACACCTCCGGTGGTAATCCGGACATAGCCCCAGCTCCACAGCGTTTCTCCCCCGCCATAAAACAGGTTAAGCACCGATGTAAAGATCACAACGAAAAAAATCGCCTTTAAGCTCTTAAAATACTGCTTCAGCGGCACACCCGACAAAAGCAGAATTCCAAAAATCAGCGCCGCCATCACAAGCAGGCCCTCAAAATTGGAAGCAACAAAAATAAAAATGATAAATACAAAGGTCAGGATAATTTTAACACGCGAATCAAGGCGGTGAATCAGCGATTTCCCCGGAAAATACTGTCCTAACGTAATATCTCTAACCATTTTTCCGGCCTCCTTTATCCAAAAGCGGCATCAGCTGCTTTAACGCCTGCTCGATTGTCAGTACGGTTGTAACAGGATAGCCCTTCCCCTTTAAAACAGACATGATTTTGGTAATCTGCGGCACACGCAGGCCGATTTTTTCCAGCTCGCTGTCGCGTGCGAACACTTTTTCGGCAGTATCGAACATTTCAATCTCGCCCGCGTTCATGACAAGCACACGGCTTGCCATGCGCGCAACGTCCTCCATACTGTGCGATACCAAAATAATGGTATTGTGTCTGGAAGCATGATAATTCGCAATCTGGCTTAAAAGCACATCGCGGCCACGGGGGTCAAGTCCCGCGGTAGGCTCATCCAAAATCAGTACATCCGGGTCCATTGCAATCACACCGGCAATGGCGGCACGGCGCTTTTCGCCGCCTGAAAGCTCAAACGGGCTTTTTTCCAACAGGTCATCGCTTAAGCCGACGAACTCTGCGGCGGAATGGGCGCGCTTTAAGATTTCATCCTTATCCAAGCCCATGTTGCCCGGTCCGAACGCAATATCTTTCAGTACGGTTTCTTCAAAAAGCTGGTGCTCGGGGTACTGGAATACCATGCCCACTTGAAAGCGCACGGCGCGGATTTTTTTCGGTTCCGCCCAGATGTCTTTCCCATTTAACAGCACGGTGCCTCCGGTTGGGCGAAGCAGGCCGTTAAGCTGCTGAATGAATGTAGATTTTCCAGAACCGGTGTGGCCAATCAGGCCGATAAACTCGCCCTGTTCAATGGAAACATTCACATGGCTGACTGCCGTTTTGCAAAACGGTGTTCCCTCGCCGTAAGTGTATGTCAAATCTTTTGTCTCAATGATAGGCATATGCTTCTCCTAATTATGCTTTATTTAAAAGCGGTTCGAGTGCCGCAACACACTCGTCTATATTCAGCGCACAGTCCGGAAAATCAAATCCGCCGGCTTTCAGCCGATAAATCAGCTCTGTGGCCTGCGGCACGTCCAACTGATGCTGTTTCAGCAGTTCGACCTGTGAAAATACTTCTCTGGGTGAACCTTCGGTCAGAATACAGCCGTTGTCCATCACGATAATACGGTCGGCTTCAACAGCCTCGTCCATATAATGCGTAATTAAAACAATCGTAATCCCTTTTTCCTCATTCAACCTGTGAATCGTGTCAAGGACTTCCGTGCGGCCGCGCGGGTCAAGCATTGCGGTAGGCTCGTCCAGTACAATACAGTCCGGCTGCATGGCGATGATACCCGCAATGGCGATACGCTGTTTTTGCCCGCCGGAAAGCTTGTACGGCGCATTCAGGCGGTAATCGTACATCTCGACCGCTTTTAACGCGTCGTCAACCCTTTGGCGGATTTCTGCGGACGGCACGCCCAGATTTTCGGGGCCGAACGCCACGTCCTCCTCGACCACGCTCGCTACAAGCTGGTTATCGGGGTTTTGCAGCACAAGGCCGACCCGGCGGCGTATTTCGTAAAGAACGCTTTCGTCGAGCGTATCCATATTATCCACATACACCTTGCCGCCGCTTGGCAGCAGCATGGCGTTGAAGGTTTTTGCAATGGTGGATTTTCCGGAGCCGTTATGCCCCAAAAGCGCCACGAATTCCCCTTTTTTAATGCTAAGCGTAACGCCGGAAAGCACCTCGTGCTGCTCTTCGGTCTCCGGTTCATCATAGCTAAAGGATATATTGTCTGCTTTAATATAATCCATTTCTGTACCTACCTGTTTATTGTTTATGAAACTATTCCTGTTTAAAAGGCCGTATATGATTTTTGTGGATATTTTTCGCTTTGCAAGGCTGGCGCCTGCATAGGAGAAAAACGCAGCAAAGCGGAAAATAGACCGAAAAGAATAGGCATTTTAGACAGGATTTAGTATCTGCTCTCCCAAATTGCGGTGCTGCCGCAGGGCAGAATAAGACCGCTTTGTGTAACCGGCAGCCCGATTTCACTGGAGGAAACCACACCGCCGAATTTTTTTTGAATGAGTATGTTCAAGAGATACTCCATGACCGCCGGGGACAGGCCTGTGGTGTACGAATTTAGAATAAAGAACAACGGATTTTCGGAAAGAATCGGCACACACATCTCAACCAACGGGTAAAGCTGTTCCTCCAACTTCCAGATTTCGCCGTTCGGGCCGCGGCCATACGACGGCGGGTCCATGATAATCCCATCATAGGTGTTTCCGCGGCGCTG
>DAMDEB010000020.1:18269-21121 GCA_032090075.1 Caproiciproducens sp. | reverse complement strand
ATGCAGTCGTCCACCAGCCAGCGCACCGGCCGGTCGCCAAGGTTTGATGCGACAGCGTTTTCTTTCGCCCAAGCAACCATCCCTTTAGAGGCATCCACATGGCAGACTTCCGCCCCTGCCTTTAAACAGGCGAGGGTTGCCGCGCCGGTGTAGCCGAACAGGTTCAGCACTTTCACGGGCCTTCCGCTTGCCTGAATCTTTTTCATGGCAAAATCCCAGTTGACAGCCTGTTCGGGGAAAATACCCGTATGCTTAAACCCCATTGTTTTGAGCTGAAAAGTCAGCTCGCCATAGTTGATTTTCCACATCGACGGCACTTTCTTCAGTTCCTGCCAGTTGCCGCCGCCCGTCTGGGAGCGCAGGTAACGTGCGTTGGCTTCGCGCCACATCGGGTTGTTTTTAGGCGTATCCCAGATAATCTGCGGGTCCGGGCGGATGAGAATCACATTCCCCCAGCGCTCCAGCCTTTCCCCCGCAGATGTATCGATCAGTTCATAGTCCTTCCAGTTTGCAGTTCTCAAAATTTTACCTCTTACCTCTTTATAAATGAAGAATAAACTATCAATATTTCATGAATAGTATGAAAATTAGGGGCTTATGACAGCCTCTCCCTCACGACATCGGCGACGGAGTTCGCCAGTACGCTGATATATTCCGTATCTTCACCCTCTATCATAACACGGAGCAAAGGCTCCGTACCGGACGGACGTACAAGAACGCGGCCCTTTCCGGCCAATTTCAGCTTTGCCTTTTCAATTGCTTCCTTGACTTTGTCATCGGTGTAGAAACGCAGCTTCCCTTCGGCACTGACATCCACGTTGACCATCACCTGCGGGTAACGTGTCATCAGCGTTGCAAGGCTGGACAGCTTTGCCCCCCTGCGGTGCACAATGCTCATCAGCTGTGCTGCGGTCAGCTCGCCGTCGCCGGTGGTTGCGAAGTCGAGGAAAATAATATGCCCGCTTTGCTCACCGCCGAAGTTATAGCCCTCAAGCAGCATTTCTTCCAGCACATAGCGGTCGCCGACCTTGGTGGCGGCGAATTTAATCCCGTTATCTTCACAGAAACGGTTAAAGCCCATATTGGTCATAATGGTACCGACCGCGGCGTTCTTGTTAAGCTTGCCGCGGCTCTTCATATCAGCCGCACAGATTGCCATCAGGAAGTCGCCGTCGACCAGCTGGCCTTTTTCGTCAACCGCAAGACAGCGGTCCGCATCGCCGTCGAACGCAATACCCGCGTCCAGTTTATTCTCTTTTACAAAGGACATCAAGTTTTCCATATGAGTGGAACCACAGTTGTCGTTTACGTTCACACCGTTGGGATTATCCGAAAGCATGTGGCAGGTGGCACCCAATTCCGTAAACAGCTTTTCTGCTGTGCGGCAGGCCGCACCGTTGGCGCAGTCGATTCCGATATTCATACCGTCCAGCGAAAAGGCAACGGTACTTTTGATATGATCGATATAATCACGCACGGTATTCTGCGCGCCGGAAACACTTCCCACGTCGCCGCCGGTCGGGCAGGACGGCTTTTGCGCGTGGTCGAGCACGATTGCTTCAATTTGCTCCTCCAGCGCGTCCGGCAGTTTGTAGCCGTCGCCGCTGAATATTTTAATGCCGTTAAACTCGCAGGGATTGTGGCTCGCAGTCAGCATAACGCCCGCGTCGGCTTTATACTTACCGACCAGATAGGCAACTGCCGGAGTTGGCACAACGCCAAGCCGAACCACATTCGCCCCGACCGAGCAAAGGCGCGTATCCTTTCCGATTAGGATTTTGGGGTGGCGGTGGTTGCCGTCTGTCAGCACCATGGCTGCCGCGCGGCCGATATTCATTGCCATTTCGCAGGTCAACTCGCTGTTTGCAATTCCTCTGACGCCGTCTGTTCCAAAAAGTCTTCCCATAAATATGAACAACTCCTAATATTATTTTTATTTTATACTAAAATAGCGCTAATTAAAAACATTAGCCCAACTAAAGCAATAATTGGATGCATTGTTTTTTGTACGGTCAAATACCAATCGCTCGGCTGAGGGTCTTCCACCTCGATGCCGTGCCTTATTGAAAATAACGCAAGCGGGAACAGCATATCAAATATGGTAAGCAGAAATAGAAGTACTGCGATTGTTAGAAACACGGGATTGCCCCGAATCGTATCGTATTGATACAGTGCCATACCGGTTATTTCCGTTGCGTTCAGTGTATCGCCGCTGTAGAAATATTGTTCGCCTGTTGAAGTAATGCGATCATCAAACACAAGCTCACCGTTCTTATTAAATAATTGCCCGCGAAGCAGATTTCCGTCAAACAGCTCTTTGCCGTTTTCATCCGTAATATGAATAGGGTAATTTGTGTTGGAATCATATATTGATTTATCCAAAGTAACAAGATAAGTCTTTTTCGAACCATCTTGTACTTGATAAGTAACCGTCGTCACGCCGTTGTGTGGAGCAGAAACGGAGATATTCGTTTTACTCTGGTTCAGTAAACCAATATAAAACGCAGTGCCGTTCTCAACAGATTTAGTGAAAAAGGATTCGCCAAACCGCATCCCTACGGAGAAAAAGAAGATAAAATAAAACACAAAAAAGATTGCAACAACAACACCTGCAATTGCGGACTGCTTTTTATGCAGACGGACAAAATCTTTTTGATTCATTATTTTATTCCCCTTTCGCCATCGAATCAAAACAATTTTTGCTGATTGTTTTCCTCCGTGTTCGGCGGGGTCAGACCCAAGTGCAGGTAAGCGGCGCGGGTTGCGCAGCGTCCGCGCGGGGTACGGCTTAAAAAGCCGATTTGCATCAGGAACGGTTCATAGATATCCTCAAGGGTCACGGCCTCTTCTCC
>DAMDEB010000020.1:17755-18259 GCA_032090075.1 Caproiciproducens sp. | reverse complement strand
GCCGGTCGAGGCCGATTTTAGCGGATTGATACGTGATAACGCCATCGCTGATGACCTGTGCAAAATCGCGCACTCGCTTCAGCAGGCGGTTTGCGATACGCGGGGTGCCGCGCGAACGCGAGGCGATTTCTAATGCTCCGTCCGCTTCAATGTCGATATCAAGTATTCTCGCACTGCGGGTGACAATCTGGGCAAGCTCCTGTGGGGAGTACATTTCAAGCCGGAGCACGACGCCGAAACGGTCGCGTAAAGGCGCGCTGAGCTGCCCCGCGCGGGTGGTTGCGCCGACCAGTGTAAACCTTGGCAGCGGCAGGTGATAGGATGCTGCCATTTGGCCTTTGCCGGTGATAATATCGAGTGCGAAGTCTTCCATCGCAGGGTAAAGAATTTCTTCCACACTGCGCGACAGACGGTGTATCTCGTCAATGAACAGCACATCGCCCGGGTTCAGGTTGGTCAGCAGTGCCGCCAAGTCGCCCGGTTTTTCAATCGCAGGGCCGGAGG
>DAMDEB010000020.1:13900-17745 GCA_032090075.1 Caproiciproducens sp. | reverse complement strand
ACGCAGATTGACGTTCAGCTCATTTGCAATAATGCCCGCAAGGGTTGTTTTACCAAGCCCCGGGGGGCCGTAGAGCAGCACATGGTCGAGTGACTCCTTACGCAGCTTTGCCGCCTCAATAAAAACCGAAAGGTTTTCCTTGACCTTATCCTGCCCAATATATTCCGAAAGCACCTTCGGGCGCAGTGGATTTTCGACCTCCGAGTCCTCCGGAACATATTCCGGAGCAACCACGCGGTTTTCAAAATCATAGTCATTTTCATAGTCCATCTATATTCACCACCATTTTATTTAACCCCAAATTTACAGTATGAACAAATTCTTTATTTCAAAGGTCCGCCCATGGATTTGAGCGAAAGCCGGATCAGTTCCTCAACCGGCAGCGTACTGTCAAACCGGGCCACAAGCGCGGCGGCATCCGTCGGCGAATAGCCGAGCACCGTCAGCGCGTTTACCGCCGCACCGGCGTTTGTTGAAGCAGAAACAATTCCTGCGGTTACAAACCCCGAAGCGCTGGTTTCCATTCCCTTTACCTTATCCCTCAATTCAAGCGTAATACGCTGCGCAAGTTTGCTGCCCACGCCGCTTGCCCTTGTAAGAGTTTTGCTGTCGCCGGTTGCCACCGCCATAGCCACCTGCTCCGGTGCCAATTCAGAAAGAATTGCAAGGCCGACCTTGGGGCCGACACCGCTGACGCCCGTGAGCATTTTATAGCAGTTAAGCTCGCTCATGGTCGCAAATCCGAACAAATCAAGCGCATCCTCACGCACATTCAGGTGTGTGTAAAGTGTGACCTGCTCGCCAATTTGCGGCAACGCGCGCTGTGTGCTGAGCGTTGTAAAGCATTTAAAGCCCACGCCGCCGCATTCCACCACGGCAAAAGCCGGTTCCGTATGTGTTAAAATTCCTTTTACACTATAAAACATCTTGTCGCTCCCGCATCCAATTTATTATTTATACTTAATGACTGATTAATCTGCGCCGAAAAGCGGAGCCTGCCGCCTGCCCGTGGCAAATTGCCATCGCAAGCGCATCGGCGGTATCGTCGGGTTTCGGCACTTCCTTTAAGCACAGCAGCCTGCGCGTCATCTCCATGACCTGTGGCTTGTGTGCCTGGCCATAACCGGTAACCGCCATTTTAACCTGAAGCGGCGTATACTCAAATATCTCGAGTCCCGCTTTCTGTGCAGCCAAAAGGATCACTCCCCTGGCCTCGGCTACGCCGATTGCCGTTTTTTGGTTGTTTTGAAAAAATAACTTTTCAATGGACACCGCATCCGGCTTGTAATGTTCCATCACTGTGGTTAACGAATCATAGATAATCTCAAGCCTGCGGTTAAAGTCATCATCAGCCTTGGTGACAATCGCACCGTGCTCAAGCGGCTGATACCGTCCGCAGTCCGCGCGGATTACGCCGTAGCCAACAATGGCGTAGCCGGGGTCTATTCCGAGAATAATCATCTTAATAATCCGCTCCCACATTGCATTGATTGGATTGCCGGACTGCCGCCGGCCGAGCCCAAGACACAACAACCCATAATATCCGTTTTATTATATCACAGATGCGGTCAATAGTGAATACCAACTCTTTACTTTACGAAGCGGTGTTAATCAATTATTATCAAGCAATTGTTTCATTTTGGAGAAAAATGGTATATACTAATGACTAATGGAAAGTTTAGTGGTATGTGCGCTTCCCGCTGATGATCAAAATTCTGGAGGTGTTCTTATGCTGGAAAAAATTGATTTAAAAGAATCAATATCCAAAGATGCATTTAAAAAGCAGTCCAAGGAGCTGAAGACCGAACTTGCGGCTTTGCAGCAGCCGATTAAGCAACAAAAACTGCCGGTCATTATTTTGTTTGAAGGCTGGGGTGCCGCCGGAAAAGGCAGCTTAATCGCCAGCTTGATTGCAAACTTTGACCCGCGCGGATTTAAGGTACATTCGATCGTACCGCCGACAGCGCTCGAACAGCGAGAGCCGTTTTTGTGGCGGCACTGGCTGGACATTCCCGAGCAGGGCGTCCTGTCCGTGCTCGACCGGAGCTGGTACGAAGAGGTCACCGTTTCCCGGTTGGAAAACAATGTGGATGACAATGTGAACCTGCATCGTATGAACGATATCAATGAGTTTGAACGTACGTTAACCGACAACGGTTACCTGATTCTCAAATTCTTCTTACACATTAGCAAAAAGGAGCAAAAGAAGCGGTTTGAGCTTCTTTCGGAATCCAAAAGCACCGAATGGCGTGTAACAGAGCTGGATTGGAAACGCAACAAACACTACGAGAACTATTGCCGGGCGTTTGACGATATGCTAAAGCACACCTCCACTGCCTGTGCTCCGTGGCATATGATTTCAAGCATGGACAGGGACGCCGCAACGCTTGATGTTTACCGCATTGTCGTCGACCGTATCACTGACGCCTTGAAGCAAAAAACTGAAAAAGAAACGGGCAGTGCGCTTGCTTCCGAGACAATGAAGCCCCGCAGCTTCTCCCTTGTATCGATGCCAAAGCTGAGCGACATTGAACTGAATCAAACAATCAGCGATAAAAAATATAAGCAGCAGCTTGAAAAGCTGCAAAGTCAGCTCAGTGAGCTGCACGGTAAGCTATATGCAAAAAAAATACCGGTGGTCATCGCTTACGAGGGCTGGGATGCCGCAGGCAAGGGTGGGAATATCCACCGTGTTTCTGAAGCACTCGACCCCCGCGGTTACGAGGTGGTCCCCATCGCTTCACCAAGCAGGGAAGAAATTTCGCGCCATTATTTGTGGCGCTTCTGGCGCAATCTTCCAAGGGATGGCCATATTTCAATTTTCGACCGTTCGTGGTACGGCCGCGTGATGGTGGAACGCGTAGAAGGCTTTTGCACCGAAGAAGACTGGCAGCGTGCATACCAGGAAATCAATGAGTTTGAGCGCCAGCTCTGCGACTGGGGTGCGATTGTGATTAAATTTTGGCTTCACATTGACAAGGCTGAGCAGCTGAAGCGATTTAACGACCGGCAAAGCACGCCGTCCAAGCAGTGGAAAATCACGGACGAAGACTGGCGCAACCGCAGTAAATGGGATGAATACGAGGTTGCCGTAAACGATATGCTGCAAAACACCTCAACAGACTTTGCTCCGTGGCACATCATCGAGTCACAGGACAAAAAATTCGGACGTATTCAAACACTCAAAATTATTACAGATACCATCCAAAATCAGCTAAAATAGTCACAGCACAAAATGGGCTGTAACAAACGCGCGCGGGAAATCCGCCTGTTTGTTACAGCCTTTCTATGATTTATTTTCCGTTGTGGTCATGATGTGCCAAAGGCGGACAATGGACGAAACGAGCAGGGTTCCCATTGCGAGCGCGCCGGCAATGCCAAGCGTGTGCAGCCCTGTTTCGATAAACATGGTGTTGTTGCCGATAACACAGTACTCCATGGTATAGTAAATACCGCCCCCCGGAACCATGGGAAGCATTGCAACAAGCAAATATCCGGTAACCGGCATCTTAAATATTCTCGCCATCACTTCCGCATACACTGAGATTGCAATGGTGGCAATAAAGAATTGCATAATGTCGTTTTGCAGCGGACTGCTCAGCAAGTAGAAAAGCCAGCCGATCGCGCCGCCAAGCGAAGAAAAGAACAGCGTTTTTCCGTGCAGATTCATCACCGCGCCAAAAGCGGCGCACGCACAGAAGGCCCAAAAGCAAGGCATAAAATTCATATGCGTCACACCCCCCATATCATACGGGTCATCGTCAGCGCAATGCCCGCGCCGATTGCGATGGCGGTCGCAACAAGCCCGCTTTCGGTAAGCCGGATAATCCCCGCCATTAAATCCC
>DAMDEB010000020.1:5993-13890 GCA_032090075.1 Caproiciproducens sp. | reverse complement strand
GGTAATCGCAATACCGGGCACCAGGTTCATCAGGGCACCGATAATAATTTTGTCGGTGCTGAGCGTGATGTTGAACTGTGCGGCAATCAGTGCAATCGCCGCGGCGGCAAAGCTTGCAATAATGTTCACAAAAAACGAATTGGCGTGAAATCGGTTCATGTTATGGCAAATAACCTTAATCGCAGCGCCGCAGAACAACGCGCAGACTCCGTCGGCGAAACTTCCGCCGTAAAAAAGTGTAAACGTAAATGCAACCAACGCGAATGCCAGAACTTGAAACCCCAAACCGTAAACCGGACGGTGCTCAATCACAGCAAGCTCGCGGCGAATTGCTTTGAACTCGGGAGTGCTGCGGCAGATTCGGCGGCAGAGGTCATTTCCTCTTTCCACCTTGTCAAGGTTGGTTCCCCGCGTCGGAATACGTTTAATAATTGTAACCGGGCGCCCATCCGGTGTTGTAATGGTAACGTTAATACAGGTGGGAATGGCGAAAACCTCACCGGTTTTCACTCCGTAGGCATAGAAGATTCGCTGCATAGATTCTTCCACGCGATAAATTTCCGCTCCGTTCGCCAACAGCAGGCATCCCACATCGGTGGTAATGGTAATCAGTTCGTCATAGTTCATTCGCAACACCTTTTGTAAAAATTACACAGCAAAACTGAGCAAGTAAAATTTGCTCAAAATGCACTGATGATAAAGCACTGTGCGTATTCCGTGTTGATTGGAAATACTGTTCGCTGTTTGATTGCAAAGCACATATCAATTTAATATTAATTCTATCATACTTTTATGCTGCAAACAATTGGGTTGAATTCTTTTTTCAGCAGCATGAATATCAGATTTTTTATAAAACATGAGCTGTACCCGTCGAAACCGTTCCAATACGCGTTAGACTGCATATTATAAAATTAGGAATGCTAAATTTCACAGTGAACTGCAAGAGCTCACCTAATCGTTGTGGAACCTTTCTCGATTCATACCGTGGATAAATCGAATTCGCCGACAGAGTCCGGCTCTATCACAATAACCAAATTATACTCGAAAGGCTGCGGAAAATTTCCGCAGCCTTTCGTCCAACATCAGATGTTTGACTAATGATTCTTCAACGATTTCATTGCTTTAATCCATGCTAATTTTGTATTTTCAAAATCTTTATAGTGCTGTTCCACATGATTGTTATAGAATTCCAACTCCGTCAAAATTCGTTTAAAATCGTTATTACCAAAATAGTCGCAAAGTTTTGGGACCACAATTGTCAGGTTCTCTCTTATTTTATTAATTTCTTCATGATAGTTTTCATGATTGGTGATAAAAATCAGCAGCGGCTTATAGCGAATCCAGCCGATGGATGCTTTCAAAAATCTTTTTACAACATCACCGTCTTGTGTCGTTATTTCCTTTAATTCAATGGGAAGCACACCCCTGAGTAACGACTGATAATAGGAAAATCCATCATGAAAGGCATAGCAAGGTATTTTTGTGACATCACAGTCACTAATGCATGTGCTTAAAAATGTGTCTTCTCCCCTTGCACCCGGAGGATTGTAAAAAGGAAACAGCCTCTCGCTGTTTTTTAAATTGAAACCAAGGTTGGAACCGGAAATAAACTTCATCCCATTTATTTCGGGAACTTCTTTACACTTTTCACCGTCAATAATAGAAAGATCGGCATAGGTTACCCCACCGTCATCCATTTTACCTTTAATGGAGTCCCAATTAATGATGTCATTACTGATTGACTCAATAAACATTTTAAAGTCATCTTCCGAAAGCTGACTGTTCCATTGAATTTGCGGAATCGGCGATACATAGCCGCAGTGATAGCCATGTGTAATATCGGAGCTGCGCAGGTACTTCATATGTGTCGCAATGACCTGCTGTCCTTTCCAGAAAAGAGTGTCTCCTATTTTCACCGTGGCAACAGGGTATTCATCGTCATCAAGAAAAATCAAATAATCCATGTTCAGCTTCATTGCAAGATACAAAATGGCATTTCTTTTCATCCCATAGCCCTGTCCAAAAACAAGCTTTGCTTCTTTATTATTCAGAACTTTGTTTTTGACCAAATTTTGTGCTTCCAATTCAATTGAGGTATCACTCATATAATGGGCTGAATCCACCATTTCAAGAATTTCTTCATCCGTAATTGTGTAATCGCCCACTTTGGTGTTTGAATACTTCAAGTCATATGCAACAAATAAATGAAGTGCCATTGTTTCATCATTCATCAAATTGGATTCTTTCCAATTATCAACATATGTTTTTACAACGTTTTTAAAATTCTTTCTTCCGGTTACAAACCCAATGCCTACATTTATTTTCTTTTTCTTCATTTCAGCCTCACTTTTTCTTTACGGGAATACTGTTACTTCAGCTTTTACTTCTCATAATAGGCTTCCCTATTTCTAATTGGAAATAATAACATTAAATAATCGTTATTATATTTTTATTATACCATTATTTGTAAAAATAGTCACCTTTAACCAAAATGTTAAAAGGTGACTAACTGCTATTTCATATTTTTATTCAGTCCAGCCAGACTGTGTTGCTTAATTTGCAACCGCCAGAACACTCAGTACAGCGTTGTTGACAGAGGCTCCCGGTGTAACATCAATAATGGAGTTCGTCGACAGCTCCACGGAGTAAGTGTAGAAACCGGGCTCCACGTTGGAATCCATAAATTGGAAGCTGAAGGCCTCCGCCTCCAAAACGTCTACAAGAGTCGAGAAGGTGTAAGTGGCACCTACACCAACAGTTCCGCCTTCACTGGAAGTACGGCGGATTTGGAAGTTTAGGGTTACGGAAATTCCGAGAGGAAGATTAATAATACTGCTAAAATGGAGCAGATTGTTTGTGTTTTCCATTTCACGGGTATCAATCGTGGTAGATACGACGTTGATCGGTTCCGCAAACAATGTGGTGATAATCGGCAAAGGGCCTACGCCACCGCTCGAAGCGTTTAAAGCTACTTGTTTTTTCACTCTGCGCTCCTCATGATGGTCGTCGTCTCCCCCACTGCAACGATTGTTCTCTGGAAAAAATGACTGCGCTAAGGCATTACTATACTGAAAATTATTCATAAAATCCACCTAACATAATTTTTCAAGAACGTTCTCTGCTTCATACTATGCGGTCTTTTTCCAGTATGTACATCCCTTTGGACGCCTTTATCATTTTTATAACAGACGCAGTCAGTTTAATGATTTCTTCATATTTTCCCTTCATTTTTACTTCTTATTACAAAAACAGCCGCCCAAAAGGGCGGCTGAATGAAGTCTTTACCCGAAGTGCGCAAACAGGAATAAACGAGTCAATTGACTTTTAAATGCTTTGCCGATATCTTCTCCACCGTAAGTTTAAGGACCGTGACTGCCCGCAGCATTCTTTCATCAAACTCAAAAGTCTTTTCTTTAGAATAGTTCTTCATGATTGCAGTCAGCGCCTTTTCCTTGTTTGCATTCACAATTTCGATTGTGCCGTTTCCGACAACGCTTTCATATTCCATGGTACAGTCACACGGGCGTTCACCGGAAATCAGTTTGTGTGAACAATCCATTTCAAAACTCACTTTATGATTTTTTTGAATAAGCTCTAACTTTTTCCCTTCATTTGCGCAGTGAAAATAAAGATCAATCTGTGAATTATTGCAATCCCATCCAAAATTCATTGGAACAATGTAAGGATATTCCTCATCAAATAAAGCCAATGTGCAAACATCACACTTTTGAATAATCTGAATCATTTCACCTATATCCAAAATTTCTCTGTCTTTTCTTCTCATTTCAATTCTCCGTTCTATTCAATAGATAATTCTATTATAAATTGCAAGGACTGTAGCAAAATCCGGTAAACCCGGTGTTTTGCCACAGCCCTTTTTCAATTATATCGTTTACTTTGCTTTTTCGGTTACAGACGGCGCATCGTTTTCTTTCTTTGCGCTGGCTGTATCCGCTTTGTCGGAATCCTTTTTTGCAGAATCAGCTGCTTTCACACCGGTTACCGCCTCAATGGCCTGTGCCGTTGTGGAAGGCTCGGAAATGTGCTGTAATGAAACGCCTAATTTATCCAATGTAATAAATTTCAAAAGTGTATCCATGATGGTACTGCTGTTGTTATTATTGCTGTTTCCGCCGTCCTGACTTGTGCCGCCCATATTGACCACCGTTTTCGGCACAATATCGACCTTGGAATTTTTAATTGCATCGGTCAGCTTATCCGCGACTTCCTGAATTACGCGATATTCCGCTCCGCCGTAAGCCTTAACCTGTGCGTCGATGGCCTGTGCCTTCGCCAAACCGACATTGGTTTCCATGGAAGCCTGCGCTTCACCTTCCAGCCTGATTTTGGCTGAATTCGCCTTTGCCAGCGCAATAATCTGGTTTGCTTCCTGCTCTGCTTTGCTCGCAAGCGCGGCACCGCTGTTGCCCTCAATCTCAATCTGAATCTTGGATTTTGTGAGGTAACTTTGCTGCTCTGCGGTGGCTTGTGCTTCACGCAGGGATTTTTCGCTTTCCGCTGCCGACTGCTGTTTTTGGTAGGTAACCTTTTTCTCTTCGGCAATCTGACGTTCACGCAGCTGCATGAGAATATTTTCGATTTGAACATCACCAACCGGCGTTTTCGGGGTACCGATCAGTACTTCTTCCAACTGCAAATTGTACTTTTGGAACTTTTCTTTCATTTCGGTAACCGCTCTTTCGCGGATCTCGCTGCGCTCCTGAATCAATTCAATCAAGGTCTTGGTTTGCGCCACATCCTTAAAATAAGCGCTGACCAGCGGGTCTAAGGATTGGTTGACAAGCATGTTGATGTCGCCGAACCGCTGTATTACCCACGGCGCCTGCTTATAATCAATATGCATAACCACCGACAGCGGCAAGGACGGTTCAAATGCATCCTTTGTAATAATATCGACCTCTGTCAGGTTTTCATCGTATTTATGGTCCCCTGTTTCACATTTGTTCCACTTTAAAATAATATTGGTCGTAGGAACCAAGACCACTTTTCCGGCATCTGTGTTAAAGGCGTATTTGCCCGGCATTAGAGGCTTTTCGAGCACGCCCTTGCAGCCGTCCGCCACAAGCTCGCCATGTTTGTAGTCAATCCCTGTGGTATCCACACCCTCTGCGCCGAAGAAAGATACTACAACGCCCACAAAACCAATCGGCACGACCGTTTTCGGCCTGTATTCCACAGTGGCGAAAAGGCGGTTGATATAATAGGTACCGTCTGTCAATACTTGAATCTGCTTGCCTCGTCTGCCGCCGGCTTCCAAAAACTTTTCCGGGTCCTGAAAGCTTGCATGTATTTCGCCGACACTGGGCGCGATAATCTCTCCTTGTGCAAGCGGAAGGCCGTCATGTACCGTAACAATTCCCATCACGTCGCTTGCTTCATTGCTGTTGCCCATAATCACAACCGGGCTGAACGCGCCTCTTGCCGCCAGCGTCTGCTGCATGCTGATAAGTTCTGAGCGTTCCTGCTTGGAACCGTTAAAGATGGCTTTCAGGTCGTTGGGCGTAATCACAATGAACTGTGCCAGATTAATCGCATAGGTACCTTCTCTTAAAATCCCTCTTTGCGGACCCCTTTGTCCGCCGTTTTGCAAAAATCCGTGCACACTCTGAAAGTTATTAGCCTCCGGAACGACTTTGCCCAAAGTCTGCGTGGGCGCCAGCGGCATTCCGTCGCGGGCAAAGATATATGCAATCTGCCCCTGTGGAATCGTAATGAGCGGATATTTATGTATTTTATACATTAATACAGATTTGAAATGGATACCTCCACGCAGTAAGTCGGGTGAGTAACCGGCTTCACCGTGCAGTGCGATAATAGAGTCCTTCAAGGACCCTTTCATGCTCCACCATTTTTCGATTACGGCAACTTCATTCGAATCAATTACCCTTAATCCCAGAATTTTGAAAATCAACAGGTAAAGCCCCAGGAGTATACAGATAATCGTCACGATTACAGTAGCTAACGTATTCACAGCCATCATCTCCTCTTCAATTTATGAAATATCATTCTTTTATAACAATACTATATTTATATTAGGATAGCAAGCGATTTCATTCTTTTATTAATGAGAATTTATTTCCTTATCCAAATTATTTTAAATGTTGCATGAACATAGTTCCTTGTGAACTTCCTGTAAAAAATGCTCAATTTTTTTACGGTCATCAGGAGTACCGTGCATATTACAAGATAACGTGCAGACGTCATTATAAGTAGAAACCGATATCTGAAAATAGGGTGTGTATTTGATTGCGCCAGTGATAAAACAATCCAAAATGGTACTACCGTCAAATTGCAGGAGACTTTGATTGATGATCCCTAAATTTGTATAAGAGAGCACAGGAATCGTAAAAAGCTTTTGAAACAGTTTACTGAGAATTTTTTCAGGCAGCGCATGAAAAGCAAAATTCAGCAGGATAGGGTCTTTTAAGCAGAGTACGCTTGACTTCTGCCGTTGCATTTGAAGTGATATATTCTTCAGCGTTTGTTCAAATTGTTCATCCGGTCTTAGTTCAACGTTACAGATCAAATTGCTCGTCAAATTACATATTCCGATTTTCTCATCCGGCGAAATATACTTTCTTAAATCCACCGGACATGGAATAGAAATATTGCGCTCCCCTGTTTCTTGACTTAATGTGCGAATGTAGGCAGTTAAAATCATGTCGTTTAACGTGGCGCTCCGTTTTTTTGCGGCTGCTTTTATTGCCTGGAATTGATCTTTCGGAATACAGCGGGTTACAATAAACGGACTCTCTTTATCCCCTTGCAGCGGATAAGTCAGACTCTTGTGTTTATTGGAAACATCAGGCTTGGAAAAGAGGATGGCTATCTTTTCTGCGAATGTAAAATGTGTAAGGAGCGGCTTCATACTCCTTACACTTGCCTGAAATTCACATTCGGTATTCAAACCCTTACGGCACTTGGAATATAAATTGCTCAAAAGGTATAAATACTCTTTAAATCCGGCACCGTCACAGATCATATGGTTCATAATGAAGCAAATCGTATCAGATTTTTGCCCTCTGATCAAAAATATTTTAAGCTGCGGTTCACTAAAAATATCAATCGACGAAACGAGATATTTTCCTGTGTCACATATCGTATCGGAATTCACGGTCACAACAGAAACAATCTCTTCTGCGGTAAAGTTTTGCTGACGCCAGCAGTGTTCTGCAATATCAAAAATACATCCGATCAGCGGAATCCTTCTTTTTGATAAATCGACCGCTGTTTTTAAGCAGTCCTCATCAAGATGGCTGCAGCGTATTTGGCAATGAATAAACGGTTCATGAGCGGATCGATAATAGTACTGCATGATATCAAACGCTTCGGCATGAATCTTTTCTAAGTGCTCCAAAATATTCGCCTCAATCTGTAAATCGGTTTATATTGTCAACTGTTTTAATACTATCATTTGCACTGATAGCGGCTCGAAAGGGAAACTTTTGACTCAACTGGACATCAGTAAAATATCTTTTGGAAGAATTTTAAGAAAGACAGATTCGTGTTTTTCTTCAAATTCCTGATAAGATTGCTTGCTCAGTTCCCATCGGATGGACGAATTGGCGCTCCGCGCGCCCTCGCATTGAACCGTCACGATCATGGAAAACGGATCCTCTGTCACACGCGTAATTTTTCCTCTGATAATATTGTCCTCATTCTGATTTTCATAAGGAATAAAATAATGTGCGCGAACGCCTATATATTGCAAATCATCCGAAATTTTTTGTTCCGTCGTCAGAACTGTGTTCCAATCCAAGGCTTTTAGTGTGTGATCCGTAAGCTTTTGCGCCTTGGATATATTTTTACAGCCGGTCAACAAGGTCGCGGCAAGCGTTTTGGGATCTTCAAACAGTGCGCGCTTTTCACTGACCAC
>DAMDEB010000020.1:4422-5983 GCA_032090075.1 Caproiciproducens sp. | reverse complement strand
CCCGTCCGACAGTATGGCAATACGGTCACAGAGGCGATAAACTTCGTCGCGGTTATGGGAAACAAAAAGCGTCGTTCCTTTAAATTTTTCAAGCACGCCGCTCATTTCCTGCTCCATCTGCCACCGCAGGTAGCTGTCAAGTGCTGAAAAAGGCTCGTCGAGCATCAAGATTTCCGGTTCCGAAGCAAGAATCCTCGCGAGTGCAACGCGCTGCTGCTGCCCCCCGGAAATTTGAGATGGGTAATGCTTTTCCAAACCATTCAGATAAAATGCCTTTATCTTTTCCTGAATGATTGCTTCTTTTTCCCGTTTCGGCGCGCGAATTCCGGTCGCAATGTTTTCCTCCACCGTCATGTTGGGGAACAGCGCATAATGCTGAAAAAGGTAGCCGGTTTTTCTTTTTTGCGGAGAAAGATTGATTTTTTCTTCTGAATCAAACAGCACCCGTCCACCCAGAACGATTCTGCCCGCATCCGGCTTTTCTACTCCGGCAATACATTTAAGCGTCATGCTCTTCCCGCTGCCGGAAGCGCCCAGCAGAGCGAGAATTTCATTCTGCGCTTCAAATTTCACATTTAATTGAAAACTCCCTAAGGTTTTTATGATATCAACAGAAATTGACATTGCACTTCCTCATTTCTTAAGCAGTCAGAGGCTTGTCCCGGCCCAACCTGTTTTTGCTTCATAGTACTTATTTTTATATTATAGCATGACTATACAAAGAACAAAACTCAATTTATACTATAATCCATTAAAAACATGAAGTCACGTTTTTATAGCGAGAAGCGCGTTGGATTTTGCAAGAGACGGGGTTTGCGCTTAAAATAAACACAAAACATTATTCACATTCAAACCGGTAAAAAAGGAACGGCACCCATGAACCGTAATTCGGTCCTTGGGTGCCGTTCTTTTCGGTATACTTCACTGGCAACCTGATTTTGTGTAAAAATCAAACAGCAGTAAAACCGCCATCCACAAAAACGGTCTGTGCAGTGACGTAGCTTGATGCATCACTGGAGAGATAAAGGATTGTGCCGTTTAATTCTCCACGCTGACCCGGTCTGGACGCGGGGCAGAGCATATTGTACATCTGCATGAATTTTTCTTCTTTAAACAGTGTGTCCGCAGTCATTTCAGATTCAAAAAGGCCGGGGCCGACAGCGTTGACTGTAATGCCGTATTGCATCAGAGAAGTAGCCATACCAACAGTCAAACCTCTCACCGCTCCTTTGGAAGCGTTGTAAACGTGACGTACCAGCGCGGGGGTCTTATCACCTACAATTGCATTGACAGAAGCGACGTTTACAATTTTACCGTATTTTCTTTCCTTCATTTGCGGCACAATGTATTTGCTCATCAGAAAAATTCCTTTTACATTGGTGTCCATCGCCTTGTCCCAATCTTCCACGCTCATATCTTCAACGGAACCGGCGTAAGCAACCCCTGCGTTATTGAGCAAGATATCAATTTTACCGAATTTGTTCAGGACTTCCTGAACTGCGTTTTTTACGCTTTCTTCATCGGCTACATCGCACTGAACTGCAAGGGCTTTTCTTCCGGT
>DAMDEB010000020.1:0-4412 GCA_032090075.1 Caproiciproducens sp. | reverse complement strand
TTCAATTTCTTTAGCGACGTCAGCAAGCTTCTCTTTTCTGCGTGCCAAAAGTGCAACATCGGCACCCTGTGCCGCATAACCCCTTGCCGCGTCGGCTCCCAGTCCGCCGGAAGCACCGGTTATAACCGCTACTTTTCCTGTAAGATCAAACATATTATTCATCATTTAAAACTTCCTTTCATGATTGCATTCATATAGATTATTATAATTATAACATACTCTGCAGTCGGGCGTCAAGCGCCAGGTACGTCTTGTTATAAAATTAACAAATTGGAAACATTTACCGCTGTCTGCTTTGCTGCCTGTCAATCACAAGCCGCTTACAGGCAAATTACAATTCATTCGCACCGCTGTTGCAACGTGCCTTGAACAAAATAACGCCGCTTGAAACGAAAGCAAAAGCTTCCTCAGCGACGTTATTCCTATAAATTGCCTATAGAAATTCAGCAGATTCGCGGACTTTTTCAAGCTACTTACAAAGGTTTGCTTCCTCATTTATAAGGAGGACAAAAGCTTTATAAGATTTTATTCTGATTATTTATCGTTTTTGAAGCCCTGATCTTTTATGACCGGGTATACCTTTGGATAATATACATACTGGTAAACATTTGACGTATACTTGCTCCAGTTTCCCTCTTGCTCACGCCCAATTTCTTTCAAATACTGTTCCATTTCCTGATCGTATTCATCGATCTGCTTTTTCAACCCTTCCACATGATATTTTTCATCATGTTTAAAAGTATCAAACGGCAATCTGGGCTTTTTATGGGAAGGATCTTTTGGATAGCCCAGTGCCAAGCCGGCGACCGGGAAAGTATACTCAGGCAGGTCAAGCAGTTTTATCACTTCATCCGGATTTTTCCTCACGCCGCCAATTGGCACAATTCCAAGTCCAAGCGATTCTGCCGCAATAATTGCCGCACCCATGTTCAGTCCGACATCCACAGCGCCGACCATCGTACCTTCCACGCTTTCATGAATAACCTGTTTCAGGCCATTTTTCTGCGCGGCCAAATTGGTTTTATAAAAATCAGCAATAAAAACCAAAAATACCGGAGCGCTATCAATCCAGTTTTGACCGCCGGTCAATTCCGCAAGTTTAGCCTTTGACGCTTTATTTCTGATTACGATGACAGAGGTCTGCTGTCCATTAATTGAATTCGGCATGGCCTGTGATGCCATGAGGATTTCATCAACTGTTGCATCATCAATTTCTTTATCAAGAAAGTTTCTGATAGACCTGTGATCTTGTATTTTCTGAATTGTTTCATTCATCATTATTTCTCCTAACCAACAATTAATATCAATCATTTTCATTGCTTGTTCAATGTTTATTGCAAACCAAAAACTTTTGGAAGCCTTTTATTTCGTAAGCATTAAAACAATGAAAACTAAAATTGCAGGCAGCGCCTGCTTAAAAAATATGGACTTGGATGATGTTGCAGCACCATAAATTCCTGCAACAATTACACAGCACAGAAAGAACGTTGCAACTGCATATGCCCAAATGCTGTTGGATATCACTGCAGACCATATCAGTCCTGCGGACAGAAACCCGTTGTACAGTCCCTGATTGGCTGCCATGCCTTTTGTTTTTTCAAAAAAATCAGCATTCAGATTAGGAAAGAATTTCTTTCCCTTTCCTGTCCATGCAAACATTTCAATCCACAGAATAAACAGATGCTCCGCGGCAATCAGACTTACCAAAATTTTCATATATACTGACATATAATAACCTCATATATTTACACTATTCCTGTGTGGATATCCATGAAAACAGGTAGTGCGTATGATCTGGAACAGGGACACCGAACTCTGGCAGTTTTTTAAATTCTCCTGCCAAATCTTTCTCCAATGCAGCCATATGAAAGTGACAGAAAGCAATTCCAACATCCGCTTTTTGAATATCATAAGGAGCCTTGTCGCCGTAACCCGGTGTTTTCACCTCGTAGAAGTGAAAGGCGTTGCCCGACTTGAGAACTTTCCATGGCTGCTTATTGGAAGCAGAAGGTGCGAGACGCAGCATCTCCAAAGGAAATGTGTATTCTCCTGCATCGCTTTTATCAAGTGGTGTTGTGAAATCGTTCTTAAAAAACAACTCGTTCCACGCTTTGCGCTGATCAGCTTTTGCAATTTTCCGGGCAAAGTTCTCAATCATCCGCTTTTTCGTTCCTGGATGACCCACAGGAGAAACGACAGGGAAAAGTTCATTCTCTTTCAGACTCATGGCAGCCCCAAATGCGCTGCGTTTGAAGGTTCCTCCGAGCCAGCAGGTTCCCAACCCCAAATAGGTTAAATATAGAATCAGCTTTTCAAACGTATAGCCAAGCGCCTCCATTGCTGATTCACCGTTAGGCACCGCAGCGCCGATAAAATTTTCGGCGCCCTTAATCACGCCATACGTACCAAGCTTTTCCGTGCCCGTACCCGCTTTCGCTTCCAGAAGACGTAGCGTTACATCATCAGAAAAAGGGGAAGAAGCATTTTGCAATTCCGCGATATAGGCATTGATTTTTTCTTTTTCACCCTCGGAGAGGGGCTGTTCCTCGTAAGTTCTTACGCTGTAACGGGAACGAACAGTTTGTTCAACAGGAAAATCTAATTTCAATGTTACAGACCTCCTTACGCGAGCTTTTGATAGAGATTTATTTCACCGGGCTTTTCCATAAAATCTTTAAACGTAACAGCAGCCTCTTTAAAATGCTTTGCTGCCATATGCTGTGCAAGCATCTCCTTGTTTTCCCATTCCTCAATAATGGTCAAGAGCTGTGGATTTGAAAGATCCTGATACAGCTCATAATGAACGCAGCCTGCGTCGTTTTGCTTGGTTTCCTGCACAAGCTTCTTTGCCTGTGTTATAAATTCATCCACTTTATCCGTTTTTATAAAATTTTTAGCTACTACTTTAATCATTGTAATTTCTCCCTTTGGCTTAAAGCCATTTTTCGTAATGAACTTTTTCTGGTTTGTAACGATCTGTAAACTCATTCTTTTGCCCGTCAGGATAGCCCACGGAAATCAATGCGAAAGGTTTAATGCCGGCGGGTAAGTTAAAAAGTTTGCGTACATTTTCCACTACAGCATCCGACGTTGCAACTCCGAACCATACTCCGCCAAGCTCAAGGTGAACTGCTTCCAGTAAAAGATTTTGCGCAGCCGCACCCATATCTTCTTCCCACGCTGTCGGTATTTTTAGTGCGTCACCATTGGCGAGAAGGACAAAGGTAACAGCTGAGTTTGCAACCGGCTTCGCATAAGGAGATACTTGAGAAAGGCTTTCCAAGGTTTCTTTTTCTTTCACAACAATAAACTCCCATGGCTGCTGATTTCCTGCTGAAGGGGCCTGCATAGCTGCCCTTAACAACCGGTCAATTTTTTCCGGCTCTACGGCTTGCTCTTTGAATTTCCGAATACTTCTGCGGTTAAATATTTCTTTCATGGCAAATACTTCCAAATGTGTTTTAAAATTTCACGTAATAAATCTAATCTTTTTGTTTTTCCAATTTTTGCAGCAGCTTTCTGCTGATTTCGATAAACTGTCGTGTCTCATCCTCAGTCAGAATATCTTCATACACGGCGTGCAGGTCATTCCACGCTATTATAATTTCAGATTGTAAAAGCAGTCCCTTTTCCGTAGTGCAGATATAAACATTCTTTCCATTTGTTTTTCGAGAAACCAGCCGTTTCCCTTCCAATTTTTCCACAAAACGTGTAATTGTAGAAGGTGTCAGATGCAGCCGCTCACCAATTTCTTTCTGATGAATCTCACCATTCTGATTGACAATATATAAAAGCAGCGCGTGACTTGGAGAAAGTCCGGTCTTGCTAAAGGCGTCATCCGCTGTTTTCCCTAACACACGCGCCAGTTTCGCGCAAGAAAAAAACAAACAGTCATTTAGCCTGCAATCATTCTCATCAATATCATATTCCTGATTCATTTTTATCTCCTCGTTACATTATTTGTTTGTACATACAACTATATCACTGCACGATCATGATGTCAATCTATTTTTTCAGTAGTTGCTATTATTCTTTTATTTTTAGAAATCCAGCGTCTATTCCATTCCTTAGCGGTGATTTTATAGGTTATTTCCTATTATCATAAAAGTCAAAAGGCATTGAAATTTCTCATCTCGATGCCTTTTGCTTTCTAATATCCAAGTTAACCTATCAGAATTCATATTTGTGAAAGCTCACCTTTTGCGGCTGGATTTGTTCAAGGCAACGGCAGCGCGGATTAACTCCTTAAGTGCCTCCTCGTCCACCTCGTCTCCCTCGTGAAAGTCGATGGCCCTCCTAACGTTCCCGTCCAGGCTTGAGTTGAAAACATGAGAAGGATCCTCCAGTGATGCACCTTTTGCGAAAGTCAGCTTCACGGCGTTCTTGTACGTCTCCTCGGTACATATCATCCC
>DAMDEB010000019.1:29975-32015 GCA_032090075.1 Caproiciproducens sp. | reverse complement strand
TGAAAGGTCAATTCCAAAAAGGGAATGAAGTGAAATGCGGCTGTCTTCTATACAAGGCGCCATGATGATTCCCTCCTCATCAGCTGTTCATGCTGTTAAAATTGCTCATCACAAAGTTGATAAAAGCCTGTGCTTGCGGCGGCTGCGGGCCGTCCTTTCTGTTCCGAAAAAAGTATTACTTTTCGACTATTATACCAAATTCATTTAAATAAGTCACTTACTTTATAGAATTTGCCCTTGCCTTTTTCAAGATGTTCGCTTAAAATAATGATACAATCAGATAGGGAGGTGATCGGTATGGATGAAACGCAGAAACGTCTGACGCAAATGACAAAAGCCGCCGGTTGAGCGGCTAAAGTTGGACCTGGCGTCCTTGCACAAGTTTTGTGCAACCTACCCAAATTTTCCGACCCGAAACTGCTCGTTGGTTTTGACACCAGCGACGATGCATGCGTTTACAAAATCAGTGAGGAAATGGCTTTGGTGCAAACTGTCGATTTCTTTCCGCCCGTTGTGGACGACCCGTATCTTTACGGGCAAATCGCGGCGGCCAACGCGCTGAGCGATATCTATGCAATGGGAGCGAAACCGACTCTTGCCATGAACTTGCTGTGCTACCCCTCCTGCCTTGCACAGGAAACTGTGCAGGCAATCCTTGCCGGCGGATACGATAAGGTGAAAGAGGCCGGTGCCGTGATTGCCGGCGGGCATACCATTCAGGATTCAGAGCCAAAGTACGGTCTTTGCGTAAGCGGCTTTATTGACCCGAAAAAGATCTTGAAAAACAACGGTGCAAAAGCGGGTGATATCCTGATTCTGACAAAAGCGCTTGGCACGGGAATTTTGACCACGGCGGCAAAGGCGCTGCTCACGGATGAAGAAACATTTTCCGCTGCGGCGCAAAGCATGGCTACCCTGAACAAACTGGCGGCAGAAACCGCTTCTGCATTCCATATCAACGCCTGTACCGATATAACCGGGTTTGGCTTGTTGGGGCACGCCAACGAAATGGCAAGTTCCAGCAACTTAACGGCTCATATTTTTTCACAGGAAATCGGTATTTTGCCAAAGGCAGCCGAATTTGCGGATATGGGCATTATTCCGGCGGGTGCTTACGCGAACAGCGACTACATCAAGGACAAGGTCGTGTTCCGCGAGTCGGTTCGCAGAGTGACGCGCGACCTTTTGTTTGATCCCCAGACCTCCGGCGGACTGCTTTTTTCCGTTCCAAAGAAGGATGCGGATGAATTGCTGGCCCGTCTAATACAATGCACGCCATGCGCGCGCATCATCGGTGAAATGACGGGGCAGGAACAAACTTCTCTTGTTGTTGAATAATGTTGGCTGATTCAACTCACAAATATCCCCGCTGCCGCGAAAATTCGGCGGCGGGGATGTGTTTTGATTCCATACAAAAATTGGCATCCGCAAAAATTGCAAAAAGTATGGACATTCCCTCAACAGTGGTGTATAATTACTCGAATAGATTTGATACGCCGTCTATTGACTTACATACACTAAGCACACTTTGAAATGATCTATTCAAGGTGTGCTTATTTTTGTGTATAAAAACCTACCGGCACTGCCAGATTTGATAAATTTCGGCAGTGAAAACAGTGTGAAAATGATGGAGGTATTTATGAGAAGTCTGATTGATCCCCTCGACTTATCCGTTTCAGAAATTGATGAGCTTCTGAACTTAGCGGATAATATTGCCGCAGATCCCAAAGCATATTCCTCGGTGTGCGCCGGCAAAAAACTGGCGACCCTGTTTTATGAGCCAAGCACACGCACAAGGCTGAGCTTCGAGGCCGCCATGCTCAATATGGGCGGAAGCGTTCTGGGATTTTCCACCGCGGCCAGCAGCTCGGCGTCAAAGGGAGAAAGCGTGGCGGATACAATCCGAACCGTGTCCTGTTACGCTGATATCTGCGCGATGCGCCACCCAAAAGAGGGCGCTCCCCTGCGAGCGGCAAAGTACTCGAAAATACCGGTTATCAACGCGGGTGACGGCGGCCACCAGCACCCCACACAAACCCT
>DAMDEB010000019.1:29247-29965 GCA_032090075.1 Caproiciproducens sp. | reverse complement strand
CCGTGCAAAGAAAAACCGGCTCGGCGACCTGACCATCGGGCTGTGCGGCGACTTGAAATTCGGCCGAACCGTCCATTCCCTGATCAAGTCCCTTGTACGGTATGAGGGGATTCATTTCGTACTGATTTCTCCGGAAGAACTGCGTGTACCGGATTATATTGTCGAGGAAGTTCTCAAAGCGAAGAACGTATCCTTTGAAGAAGTTGAAAATCTTGAAAAAGTAATTTCTAAACTGGATATCCTTTATATGACCAGAGTACAGCGGGAACGCTTTTTCAACGAAGAGGATTACGTCCGTTTAAAAGACAGCTACATACTGACCACGGAAAAGATGCGCAACGCGAAGCCAGATATGGCGATTCTCCATCCGCTGCCCCGCGTGAACGAGATTGCACTCGAAGTGGACGACGACCCCCGCGCGGCTTACTTTGAACAGGTTCAAAACGGCGTTTACGTAAGAATGGCACTGATCATGAAGCTTTTGGAGGTAGAAAATGCTTAATATTGACAGTCTGCAAAAAGGAATCGTCATCGATCACATCAAGGCTGGGACAAGCATGAAACTATACGAGTTGCTCGACCTTGACAAGCTGGACTGCTGTGTTGCGGTGATTAAGAATGCAAAGAGCAGCAAATACGGAAAAAAAGATATCATTAAAATTGATGGAGCGATAGACATCAATCTGGATATTCTCGGTTTTATCGACCATGAAATTAC
>DAMDEB010000019.1:24244-29237 GCA_032090075.1 Caproiciproducens sp. | reverse complement strand
GAAATTACAATTGATATTATCAATGACGGAAAAATTATTGAGAAGAAAAAGCTGGTACTGCCAAAAACCGTTAAAAATGTGATTAAGTGCAAAAATCCCCGCTGCATTACCAGCGGAGAAGAAGGCATTGAACATATTTTTCAGCTCTGTGACAGCGAGCACCACCGCTACCGCTGCATCTACTGTGAGCAGGAATTTCAGGCCTGAAGCGGAAACGCGGAAATCTTAGCAGGCACTTAAAAAAGAGACAGTAACAATTGCGGGTTTTCACTGCCCTGCTTTTGTTGCTGTCTCTTAAATTTTGTTTGTGCGCATGGGAATGGCTGTTTTCGGCTAAAAACCAACCAGCAGGCCGCCATTTTCCGTGTAAAAGCTGGTAAGGCCGCGTGTTTGCAGAATGGTGATTTTTGTGGTGAGGTAAACGTGAGAAATCAAATCCTTTAGCCGCTGCGCGCCATTGGGATTGTTGCAGTGGCTGATGACAACCGGCTGCCCGACCATGTCCTTCAGCTTACCCATCAATTCTACCATTTGTGTGATTGCCTTTTCCTCACCGCGCGGCTTTAGCAGAATTTTAATTTCGCCCTCCGGTGTGTTGGAAGCAACCGCCCGTATCCCGAGCGTGGTTGCCAAAATACCTGCGACGCGCGACATGCGGCCGTTTTTGATTAAATTGCCATAGGAACCAAGGGCAAAAAGCAGAAAAAGATTGCGGGAATATGCTTCGGTCTGTTTTGCCACTGTTTCAAAATCTGCTCCCTCGGAAATCAGTTCCTCCGCTTTGCGAAGAATCAGCACCATACCACCGGCTGTTGTGTGAGAATCAATCACATGGATTTTTTTATCGGGAAATTCTTCCTGCACGATGTCTTTGGCGACAACTGCGCTGTTGTATGTGCCGCTTAACGCGCTGGTCATGGTAACAACAATGGTGTAGTCACTTTTTCTGAACTCACGTGCCCATTCTTCCGGCGCGGGGCAGGCGGAAGAAGACGGCCCGCTGTAATTTTTCATCTGAGCGAGCATCGTGTTTACATTTAGATCGTCGTTATCCACATATTCGGTACTGCCAACAATGATTTTAAGCGGAACCGTCGCAAAGTGCAGGTTTGAAGCGCGGAATGCGCCTGAGGGTAAATCGCAGGAACTGTCTGCAAGGATACTCCAAGTCATAAAAACACTCCTCATATCTATCAAAAATAGCAT
The DNA here is from genome assembly GCA_032090075.1 of Caproiciproducens sp. Taxonomy (GTDB): domain Bacteria; phylum Bacillota; class Clostridia; order Oscillospirales; family Acutalibacteraceae; genus Caproiciproducens. The sequence goes on along the minus strand of DAMDEB010000019.1, from coordinate 28,031 downwards.
ATAGTTTTCAACATTACATCTTTTGATTTATAATATCACAATAGGAATCATTAATTAGTCATTTTGCGGAATTTTTATTTTGTGTATAAAAAAATTCATATTTTACGACTATAATAGAAAGCAGTATAAAATATATATTTTGGAGTTGATCATAATGTACGATGAAATTGCTGCACAGGCAAAATTAGCCGTTTCTGAGCTTATAAAAACTGCCGAATTGGAGGAAGAAAGTATTTTGGTTGTAGGGTGTTCTTCCAGCGAAGTCGGCGGACGGGCAATCGGTACCTTTTCAAGTGTGGAAATTGCCAACGCGATTTTTCACGCAATCTATCCGATTCTGAAAGAAAAGAAAATTTACCTTGCGGCACAATGCTGTGAGCATCTAAACCGCGCCATTATCATTGAAAAGGAGGCCGCGGTCAAGAACCGGCTGGAAATCGTAAACGTGGTTCCCCAGCCAAAAGCAGGCGGCTCTTTTGCGACAGCCGCATATGCAAATTTTGAGCATCCTGTCGCTGTGGAACAAGTTGTGGCACAGGCGGGGATTGACATCGGCGACACCCTGATTGGGATGCACCTTGCCAGGGTTGCTGTTCCGGTACGGCTCTCTATCCGCAAAATCGGCGAAGCAAATGTGGTCTGTGCGCGGACAAGGCCGAAATTTATCGGCGGCGAGCGTGCCTGCTATGATGAAAAGCTGAAATAGCCTTTGCCGTTATTTTTACCGGTCAATCGCAAATATAAACAATTACTAAAATAAATTTTGATTTTAAGCTATAATTCAGTCTTTTATCTAATCAAATAAAGACTGTGAACCTTGACATTTCAACTTTGTCAATGTATTATTGTACTAATCAAATAGAACAATTTGTTTTCTGCATTTTTATAACATCAATAAAGGAGAAATGTCTTAGGTGAAGAAGAAAAGAAAAAAATGGATTATCCTCGGAGCCGCGGTGATTCTTGTTGTCGTAGCGGTTGCCCTGACTTTTGGTAAAAAAGGGAAAATAATCCCTTCCGTACAGGCGAGTGCCCTAAAACAGACAGCCCTGAGCAATACGGTCAGCACGACCGGAGTGGTGCAAAGCACAGATAATGTGAATGTTTATACCACCCTCAATTACAGCATTAAAACAGTTGCCGTCAAGGTGGGCGACCGTGTAAAGGCGGGCGATGTGCTCTGCCAGCTGGACACGCAGGATTTGACGGATACCATTACACAAAAAGCAGATGCTCTTCGGCTAAACGCGGCTACCGCCGCGCAGAAGATTAAGATCAGTGAGAAAAAGTACAGCGACAGCAAAAGCAATTTGGACGCCGGCTTTAATACACAGATAAACACAGCACAGAATCAGGTCGACTCAGCCAAACACGACCTTGACAGTGCGCTGCAAAAGCAAAACGATGCCAAAAAAAAGATTGAGCAAGATTTAAATACGTCTTTGATTACAGCAAATGCAAACGTGGATAGCGCAAGCGTAAATTTGAGCCGCGCGCAAAGTGACTATCAAGACGCTGTTAATCGTAAAAATATTATGAATTATCAAGATTTAGATACCATCAATGCTGAAATCAAAAGCGACAGGGAAAAAGTAAATGACGCGCAGCGCAACTATGACAACGCGCAAAAAAATCTGAGCGCTACCAAAGCATCTTCCGATCAGGAACTTGCACAGTATCAAACAACGGTCAATACCGCGCAGGCAAATTACAACAGCGCGGTAAAGTCGCTGAATGCGGCACAGGCTGCCGTCAATCAGGATTTAGAGAATACGCAGCAAAGCATCGCAAGCGATAAGCTTTCTGCCGACGACACCGTACAGCGCGCGGAACTTGCGTCATTGCGGACAAAATTGGCAAAATGCACGGTCACCGCGCCGACCTCCGGCACAGTGACAGCGGTGTACGCCGTGCAGAACGCAACAGCGAACGGCCTGCTGTTTGTGATTGAAAATACCGACGCACTAAAAATTTCCGTTCAGGTAAAAGAATATGATGTCGGGAATTTAAAAGAAGGCATGCGCGTTATTGTAAAATCGGATTCAACGGGTGACGACCAGTATGAGGGCACCCTTCAAAGAATATCGCCCACTGCGGAAAAAAGCAACGATGGAAAAACAGTCAGCAGCAGTGACGTGGAATTTGACGCGGATGTCGTTGTTTCTTCAAAAAATACCCGCCTGAAAATCGGAATGAACGCCCGCGCGGAGATTATTGTGGAGAAAAAGGACTTTGTTTTTGCCGTTCCTTATGACGCGGTAACGACCGATGCACAGGGCAAAGACATTGTTTATATCGCTAAAAAGCAGTCAAACGGTACTTATCAGGCAGAAGCCCTTGCGGTTACGACCGGAATTGAAACCGATGCGGAGGTAGAGATCTCCGGCGACGGGCTAAAGGACGGCCTGCAAATTATTTCAGACAGCAAACAAATTACGTCCGGTGAAACCGTAACGTTAGGCGGTGCAGTCAGCAGCAAAGCTTCATCAGCGTCAACAGCGACTCCCGGCGCAATGCGTGCAGAGGTAATGGGATAATGAGCGGAAAAAAAGTAATTGAAATGCATGATATTATCAAATCGTTTTATCTTGGCACACCCAACGAGCTGGAAATCCTGCACGGTATCAATTTAAATATTTATGAGGGCGAATTTGTGTCCATCGTCGGCGCGTCAGGTTCGGGAAAGTCCACGTTAATGAATATTATCGGCGCACTTGACCGCCCAACCTCGGGGGAATATATTCTGGACGGGGTTCCACTTGACAAAATGGACAGCAACGAACTGTCGCGAATCAGGAATAAGAAAATCGGTTTTGTTTTTCAAACATTTAACCTCATTCCGCGTTCCACCTCGCTTGGAAACGTAGAGCTCCCCATGCTTTACGCGGGGCAGCCGCGCAAAAAAAGAGCGGCCCGTGCGATGGAACTGCTGGAACTGGTTGAAATGGCAGATCGTTCAAAGCATATGCCCAACGAACTTTCCGGCGGGCAAAAGCAAAGGGTTGCCATCGCCCGCGCAATGGCGAACGACCCCGCCATTATCCTTGCGGATGAACCGACCGGAGCGTTGGACACCAGCACCGGCAGACTGGTCATGGATATCTTCCATACCCTTCACAGGGAGCAGGGGAAAACCGTCGTGCTGATTACGCACAACAAAGAGCTGGCACAGGAAACCGAACGGATCATCACGATTCGCGACGGGAGAATTGAAAGCGAAACAAACAATAAGCCCAAGGAACGGGAGGCAAGCCATGAATCTGCTTGAAGATATTCGCCTTGCCGTCACCGGTCTTATTTCCAACAAGATGCGTGCCCTGCTTACCATGCTCGGCATCATCATCGGTATCGGCTCCGTTATCGCCATTACCTCGGTAGGAAACGCGATGACGGCCTCCGTCAACTCCTCTATGTCGAGCTTTGGCGTAACCAATATTACGGTTTCCCTGGCCTTAAGGGATGACTCTGCCAAAAAAACGGCAGTCAGCGCGGATGACCTGTTTACAAGCGATATGATTGCGAAGTATCAAAAGAAGTATGGCGAAAATATTAGCGCCATCGGTTTGAGCGAAAGTGCCGGTACGGGCAAAATTAAATACAGACGCGTGACGAATAATGTATCTGTTTCCGGTGTGAGTGAGGGAATCGCAGTCACCGGAAACGTTGAATTGCTCAAGGGCAGATTCATCAGCGCCAAAGATAACCAGCGTACCAACAATGTAGCAGTTATTTCCGAAAAACTGGCGGCTAACCTGTTTTCCGCTAATCAAGACCCTCTCGGTTCGCC
>DAMDEB010000019.1:21311-24234 GCA_032090075.1 Caproiciproducens sp. | reverse complement strand
ATAAAAGTGGAAATGCAAAATGGATTTGAAACGTTTACCATAGTCGGTGTTTACAAGGAAGCCGCTGCTTCCACGTTTGTACGAAAAGACAATGTTAAAACGACCCTGTATATTCCGGTTGCAACAGCCAAAAAGCTGAACAAGGGGCAGAGCGGTTACCAGAGCTTCACGGTCGCCGCAACAGGCGGAATTGATTACACCCAATTTGCGCAGGAGACACAGGATTATTTTGATACCTATTACGTCAATAACACGAAGTATAAGAGCCAGGCAATGAGTATGGACTCCATGATTTCACAGGTAAATACGATGATGGGCACTTTGTCCCTTGCCATTGCCGTCATTGCGGGAATTTCGCTTTTGGTAGGCGGAATCGGCGTTATGAACATTATGCTCGTTTCCGTAACGGAGCGCACGCGTGAAATCGGTATTCGCAAGGCTTTGGGCGCGCCTGACAGTGCAATTCGCAGCCAGTTTATTATTGAATCAATGATAATTTGTGTCATCGGCGGTATTTTGGGGATTCTCGTCGGTGCGGGGTTGGGATATGTGGGCGGACTGCTCCTGAAGCAGCCCGCCGTTCCAACACTGAATTCGGTTATCATTGCCGTAGGCTTCTCCATGGCAATCGGCATTTTCTTCGGGTATTACCCCGCCAACAAAGCCGCCAAGCTTGATCCGATTGAAGCGCTTCGGTACGAATAACTTCAGGCAGTACCAAACAATTGGATTGACAGGAGATTTCTTTTATGATAGACTTGTAAAAATATATAAAATCAAACACAGTGACGGAGAAAGTAGTCCTTCAAAATGCACACAGAGATGCTTCTGCGGGTGAATGCCCGCGCTGAAAGGAAGCGGCGGGCGGCTGGATGAAAATGGCTCTTGAGTGGCGCACCGAGGTTGTATTGTTCAACTAAGGCTGCGACGGGATTTCCCGTTAAAGAAAGCGAGTATAGGCGGCCTTTTTGGCTGTAATACTTTGAGAGGTCTGCTTCCGCAAGGAACGGACGAATTTGAAGTGGTAACACGGGATTTGTAACCTCGTCTTCATAAAAGCGCGGCGCTTTTGGAAGACGGGGTTTTTATATATCCTGATATTGAACAACGGGGATTACGGTGGACATCACCGCGAAAGGAATAACAATCATGAAAATCAGTGAACTTTTAAAAAGCGGAAAAGTGACCGTTTCCTGTGAATTGTTTCCGCCGAAACAGGACGGGGATATCGACAAGGTGCAGGAGGTTGTGCGCGAAATTACAGCGCTGAAGCCCGATTTTATGAGCGTGACCTACGGAGCGGGCGGCGGTACTTCTGAAAATACAACCCGTATTGCCGCGGATATCCAGAATCACGGCGTGACTGCGCTGGCGCATTTGACCTGTGTTTCGTCCACAAAGCAGGAGGTCGGCCGCGTTCTTTTAACATTAAAGGACAATCATGTTGATAACATTCTCGCGCTGCGAGGGGATATTCCGCAGGGTACGAATTTCCCGTCACCGCAGCAGTACCATTACGCGAGCGAATTGGTACGCGAAATCAAAGCGAGCGGCGATAATTTCTGCATCGGTGCCGCCTGTTACCCTGAGGGACATGTGGAATGCGCGCGCAAAGAGGATGATATCAATTATCTAAAACAAAAAGTCGACAGCGGCTGCGATTTTTTAACCACACAGATGTTTTTTGACAATAATGTGCTCTACAATTTTTTATACCGGGTTCTGGCGAAAGGAATTACCGTTCCGGTCGTAGCCGGCATCATGCCGGTGACCAACAGCAAACAGATACAGCGAATCTGCGCGCTTTCCGGCACGGCGCTGCCACCCCGCTTTAAGGCAATTGTTGACAAATTTGCGGATAAACCGGCGGCGATGAAGCAGGCCGGAATTGCATACGCTACCGAACAAATTATTGACCTGATTTCCAACGGAGTAAGCGCGGTTCATATTTACACCATGAATAAGCCGGATATCGCCGGGAAAATTATGGATAATCTTTCAGAAATAATACGGTGATATCATGACGGATATAAAAGAAATCCTGCGTTACCTTGGTTACCGCGGCAAACCGGGCGACGAGCAAGTGCTGAAAAGCATCGATTCCTGCATGGAAGAATTGAGCCGGGCGGTTACCCCGCGCAGTCTGAGCCATTCGGTCGAAGTGACCTTTACGGACAATGCGGTCTGCCTTGACGGTTTGAAAATAGAAAGCAACGATTTAATCGGTCACCTCGACGGCTGCGGAGAAGCAATTTTATTTGCGGCAACGCTTGGCACGCAGGCGGATTTTCTGTTGGAGCGCACCTCTAAAATTGACATGAGCCGCGCCGTGGTTTTGCAGGCTTGCGCCGCTGCCATGGTGGAAAGCTATTGCGACGACTGTGAGCGGCAGTTTTCGGCGGAAGCTGCAAAGCGGGGACTCTTTTTAAGACCGCGTTACAGTCCCGGCTACGGCGATTTCTCCATCCGCCATCAGCATGATCTATTAAGAATACTCGACGCTCAGAAAAAAATCGGCTTGACTGTAACGGATGGCTGTATGCTTGCTCCGTCCAAATCCGTCACAGCCGTCATTGGGCTGACAAGCGAAAAAACAAGCTGCCATATTGCGAAATGCATGGGCTGCAGATCGCTGAATTGCCCGTTCAGAAAGGATTGAGAACATGAGGATATTAGAAGAGTTAGGAAAACGGATCACCTTTTTTGACGGTGGAATGGGTACCATGCTGCAACAGAAAGGCCTTGCCGCGGGGGAATTGCCCGAACTTTGGAATTTGACCCACCCGGAGCTGATTACGGAAATTCAAACCCAATATTGCGCGGCCGGAGCGGATATCATTAAAACAAATACATTTGGAGCAAATGAAATTAAACTGAGCGAGTGTGGTCACAGCGTAGAGGAAGTTGTCACCGCGGCGGTACA
>DAMDEB010000019.1:14882-21301 GCA_032090075.1 Caproiciproducens sp. | reverse complement strand
CGGGCCGACCGGAAAGCTGATGAAGCCCCTTGGTGACCTTGCGTTTGAAAAAGCGTATGCCGTCTTCTCACAAGCGGCGGCGGCTGGAGAAAAGGCCGGAGCCGATTTGATTTTAATTGAAACCATGAGTGATACTTATGAGTGCAAAGCGGCTGTTTTGGCGGCAAAACAGAACACCAAATTACCTGTTTTTGTCACCGTCATTGTGGACGAAAAGGGAAAGCTGCTGACCGGGGGCGATATCGCTTCCGCCGTCGCACTTTTGGAGGGACTCGGCGTGGACGCGCTGGGCCTCAACTGCGGCTTCGGCCCGGAGCAGATGAAGAAGCTGCTCTCTCAGCTGATGAGCAGCTGTTCTGTTCCCGTTATTATAAACCCCAACGCGGGGCTTCCCCACAGCATCGACGGAGAAACGGTCTTTGATGTAAAGCCTGCGGAATTTTCCGCTGCAATGAAAGAAATCGCGCAGGGCGGCGCATGGATAATCGGTGGCTGCTGCGGTACAACACCCGCACATATTTCCGCTACCGTCCAACTTTGCAAGAATATTCAGCCCGTACCACAGGAACAGAAGCGTCTGACGGTGGTGTCCTCCTTTGCAAAGGCGGTTTTCTTTGGCGGAAAACCGGTTTTAATCGGCGAGCGCATCAACCCCACCGGAAAATCAAGGTTAAAACAGGCGCTGCGCGACAACGATATGGACTACCTCCTGCGCGAGGGAATTACCCAGCAGCAGAATGGCGCGCATATTCTCGATGTGAACGTCGGCCTGCCGGAAATCGACGAGCCTGCCCTGCTGCAGCGCGCGGTGACGGAAATCCAGAGCGTGGTCGACCTGCCGCTGCAAATTGATACCTCCGACACCACAGCAATGGAAGCTGCAATGCGAATTTACAACGGCAAGCCGCTGATTAACTCGGTCAACGGAAAGGAAGAATCCATGCGCGCTATTTTCCCGCTCGTCAAACGGTACGGCGGCGTTGTGATAGCACTGACATTGGATGAAGATGGGATTCCAACCACAACGAAGGGGCGTTTTGCAGTTGCAGAAAAAATCGTAAAAACCGCCGCGGAATACGGAATTGATAAAAAAGATATCATTGTGGACACGCTTGCCATGACTATCAGCGCCGGGCAGGAGAACGCGGCAGTCACGCTGGACGCGGTGCGCATGATTCGTGAAAATTTAGGGGTGCACACGTCGCTCGGCGTTTCCAATATTTCCTTCGGTCTGCCGCAGCGGGAACATATCAACGCTGCCTTTTTCACCATGGCGCTGCAAAACGGCCTGAGCGCGGCGATTGTCAACCCGAACTCCGCCGCGATGATGGACGCGTACTTCGCGTACTGTGCGCTGAGCGGCGCGGATAATCAATGTATGGATTATATCGGAAGATATTCGGGTCAGAAAGCGGACTCCGCTCCCCCATCCGGTGAACTGTCGCTGAACGCAGCGGTTGTAAAAGGACTGAAGGACAGCGCGCGCGCGGCGGCCGAAAAGCTGCTTGAAACCGAAGACCCGCTCCATATTATCAACACACAGATGATCCCCGCGCTCGATCAGGTAGGGAAAGATTTTGAACAGGGCGTTCTGTTTTTGCCGCAGCTTTTGATGAGTGCGGAAGCCGCCAAGTCAGCTTTTGAGGTAATACGCGGTAAAATGAGCGGCAAGGGCGAACAGGTCAAAAAAGAAAAAATTATTTTAGCGACCGTAAAGGGCGATGTGCATGATATCGGCAAAAATATTGTAAAAGTACTTTTGGAAAATTACAGTTATGATCTGATTGATTTAGGCAGGGATGTATCCCCTGAAAAAGTGGTGGAAGCAGCCGAGAAAGACGGCGTGAAGCTCGTCGGACTGAGCGCGCTGATGACAACCACGGTCACAAATATGGAGGAAACCATCCGGCAGCTGCACGCCCGCTTACCTGACTGCAAGGTGATGGTCGGCGGCGCGGTGCTAACGCCGGAATACGCCAAACAAATCCATGCCGATTCCTACTCCAAGGACGCCATGGGCGCGGTTCATTACGCACAGAAGCTGTTCAGCGGGGACGAATCCCACTGAACAGCTTCTGCTGTATTTTGATTAAGATTATGCGATCTACTCCATCAAGCAAAGAGCTTTTCCCCGCGTGCCCGTGTAGACGGCGCGGCGGAAGGAGTTCGTTATTATTCTCCGAAAATCTCTTTTTTCAGCCGTTTTCCGGTCGGTGTGGAGGCAAGTCCACCCTCGGAGGTCTCTTTCAGGGCGTTCGGCATTGCGTCCCCTACCCGCTTCATCGCGACGATGACCTCGTCGGCGGGAATCACGCTTTCGATGCCCGCGAGCGCGAGCTCCGCACCCACAAAGGCGTTGGCTACCCCCATGGCGTTGCGGTTGACGCACGGAACCTCCACCAATCCCGCCACGGGGTCACAAACCAATCCGAGGATATTCTGAAGCGCAATCGCACAGGCGTGCGCCGCCATTTCGGGAGTGCCGCCCGCCAACTCCGTCAGCGCAGCGGCGGCCATTGCGGATGCGCTGCCGCATTCCGCCTGGCACCCGCCCTCCGCGCCGGAAATACTGGCGTTGTTGGCAATGACCATGCCGAAAGCGGAGGAAGTGAACAGTGCCATAATCACGTCATGCTCGTTCAGACTGCGGTCTTCCATAATCGACAGCAATGCTGCGGGAATGATGCCGCAGGAACCAGCGGTCGGCGCGGCCACGATTCTGCCCATACAGGCGTTGCTTTCCGAAACCGCAAGCGCCCGAACAAGGGCGTTCCCAAAAACTTTTCCGCAAAGATTTTTGCCGCTGTCCACCGCACATTTCATTTTATAGGCGTTGCCGCCCGTCAGCCCGCTGACGGAACGCATATCGGGGGCGGTTCCCTCCACCACGGATTGTTGCATCACGAGAAAGCTTTCTCTCATGATATGATACAGTTCCTCTTCGGTTTTTTGCAATTCATGTGCCTGTTCCGTCAACACAACCTGTGATATTTTCTTGTTTTCCGATAACGCGGCCGCAACTAAATTTTCAATAGAATAATAAATCCCCATATGCGTTCATGCCTTTCCGCTGCTCTTATAGATCAAACTTTTTAGCTTGGCTGCAATATAATCGATTGAATTACGTCCGGCATTGTTTCAATGCCCTTGTTGCTTTCCTTGCTGAATTCGCCGTCCACTTCAATCGTCATCAGTGCGGTTTCGCCCCTTTGGGTTCGGCTTAATTTGAAATTTCCGATATTCACGCCCTGACTCGCAATATAATTTGTAACGTGCGCGATGACGCCGGGAACATCGTGGTGCAAAATCAGCAGTGTCGTTTGCTGCCCGGTGATATCTACTTTCATCCCGTTGATTTCGCTGATTACGATATTGCCGCCGCCAACCGAAGCGCCGCGTACCGTTACGGTGCGGCCCTGCGCGTCCTTCAGCGTGATAACAGCGGTGTTCGGGTGTGCGGCCTCAAGTTCTGCTTTTTCAAAAACGACGGTAATCCCCTGCTCCTTCGCAAGTTCAAGGCTTTGCCGGATACGGGTGTCGCTGGGGGTCATCCCCATAATTCCAGCCACAAGCGCCTTGTCCGTTCCGTGCCCTTTGTAGGTTTTTGCAAACGAGCCGTGCAGTAAAATATGCGCGGAAACGGGGGCGTTCCCCAAAAGCGCTCCGGCTATTTTTCCGATGCGAACCGCGCCCGCCGTGTGGGAACTGGACGGGCCAATCATGACCGGCCCCACGATGTCAAAAACGTTCATAGGCTGCCTCCGATGTTTGATAATTCTTCTGCTATTATATCATATTGTAATTTTTATTGAAATAGATTATCTTAACGAGCCAATAGATAACAGCCCGGACTGAATGGCTTTCTTTATATTTCCCAGCGAACGGGTATCAATGTATCGCTATAAAAAGTTTCATTGAGGAACCCCATCAAGCAAAAACAGCACCCAGGCTTTTTCGGCCCGGGTGCTGTTTTATCTATTGCTATTTTTTATTTTCAAGGAACCACCAGTTGTGACAGCGAATCTTTTGTTGATAAGTACACATTGCCAATTCTGCTCTCCGGTCTTACCTCTAAGTTCCGGCTTCCTCCGTGGAATACGATGATGGTTGCCGCGCTTTATTCGGCAACGCCGTGCATTCTTCTGTTTATTTTTTGTCAGCGTTACTTTGTTGAGGGAATTGTGACAACCGGTATTAAAGAATAGCAGTTTAAACGATGGAATTATTTGAAGGGGGTCTTTATTATGAAAAAGATGATGAAATCAATCACGGCAGCTGCGATGGCAATGCTTCTGTCGGTGGCTGCAATGGGCGGCTGCACGGGGCAGAACACAGCAGTCAGCAAGGCGCCGGGCGAATCAGCGGCCAGCAAAGCCGGAGAACCGGTAACCATTACCATTATGCAGGCGAATTCACCGGATAAAGCGTATTTTGATAAATTAGGCGCTGAATTCACCAAAAGAAATCCAAACATCAAGGTCGAGGTCATTGCGGTGCCCTATGACCAGTTCGACTCCAAACTGCAAACGCTTGTCGCATCCGGTACAGCGCCGGACATCACCACGCATGTCCAACTGATGGGCTTCATGGACTATTACAGCAAGGGGCTTCTTACGGATTTGACGCCTTACATTGAAAAATATAAGTTTGACTATGACAAGCTTGGCATTCCGAAGAATGTTATGGATACCGCGGTCGTAGACGGAAAAACGTACGGAATTCCGCTCAACACCTTCACCAGCGTACTCATCTATAACAAAGATATTTTTGATAAAGCAGGCGTAACGTACCCGCCTTCGGATTATAACGACAAGAGCTGGACATTTGACAAAATGGTGCAAATGGCTAAAAAATTGACTTCCGGTACGGGCGGAAACGCAATATACGGACTGGAATGGGACTGGAGCGCAAAAAGCCCGCTGCAGGACACGGAGTACTTCGGGCCGCAGCTGTTCAATATGGACACCGCAAAAAAAGGATATGCCGCGACCAGCAATATGGAAAAGTCCAACGTCATTTCCGCGTATCAGCGGATTGCCGACCTTGCGTTTGCTGACGGCGTCAGCCCGAACCCGGCAACTTTAAATGCAATGACCGGCAGTAACGACAGTGACCCGCTGCTCACCGGAAGAATTGCAATGGAAGTCGAGGGCGCATGGGGCCTTTCCGGATTAAACGATCTGCCGTTCCGTGTTGGCGTGGCAGCAGTTCCGGTTGGCGGAAATGACAAAGCGAGAGACGTGCTGTTTACCGACCCGTATTTTATCTTAAAAGGCTCAAAGCATCCGGAGGAGGCTTTTAAGTTTATCTCCTTTATGGCAGAACCGGAGATTCAGCAGAAAATGATTGAGTACAGTGAAGGCAACCCTCCGTCAAGTGTACTGGCACTTGATACATATTACAATTACTTCAAAGATGTTGACCCGAAAGAATTGAAAAATGTTATCACCGGCGGCTTGCAATATGGCGTGGAGGATGTTGAGCATCTGATTACAGGTTCCGGCCAAATTCACAATCTGCTGTTAAATGAATTGACGGATGTTACAAACGGGAAGAAAAAGGCCGCTGATGTTTGCCCGGCGCTCGCCAATAAACTGGACACGACGCTGAAGGAGATTCTTGCAAGCGGCAATAAATAATTTTTTATGGAGCGTGGATTCGCCCGTATTCCATGAAATAGTGGAGGGACCCTTTTGAACTACATTTTAGGAATTGATCAAGGTGGGACAAAAACAGCTGCGGCAATTATGAATGCTGAAGGTGTGATCTGTGGCGCCGGTTCTGTAAAAGGAGCGTATTACCCCGAAGATGGAATGGATTATGCAATGTCTTTTATTGCGGATGCCGTTCAAACAGCGAAACAGCAGGCGGGAATAAAGGCGGAGGATATTGATTGTGTTGTTGCGGGAATTACCGGTCAGGATTGGCCGGAGGACGCCCCTCCGCTGAAGATTGCGGTGCGCAAAATCACACAGGTTCAAAATGTCAAGGTATGTAGCGATTGCCTGATTGCAATGTACGGCGGTACAAGAAATGTCAGCGGTGCGATTCTCTGCGCCGGAACAGGCCTGAACGGTGCGGTGATCAGCCCGGACGGCAACCCGTTTGTACTTGGGGATTATATTGAAGACGGTATGCAGGGCGGCAGCGCATTGGCACGAAGAGCCCTTAGAAAAGTTTTTGACGCACAACTTGGTTTTTGCCCCTCGACCGAATTGACAAAGCTGTTCATGGATTTTTCCGGTGAACATACCATTGATGATTTGCTTCATAAATCTGTGGTAAACAACGAGTTTATGGATAGCATCATTCATCTGGTTCCACAGATTGTTGACCTTGCCGAAGACGGAGATTTTGTGACACAGCAGCTACTTGACGAGTTTGCGGATAAAATGAGCAGCTATATGATTGCCGCATTG
>DAMDEB010000019.1:5230-14872 GCA_032090075.1 Caproiciproducens sp. | reverse complement strand
CAGGCTGACGTTGTTTTGGCCGGCAGTGTTTTCAAAGGGGAGCATAACAGGCTGACTGCAATGGTGAAAAAATTCATTAAACAGTCCGCGCCCAACGTCAACATCATCAATGCCCGGTACGAGCCGGTTGTGGGAGCATGTGTCATGGGAATGATGCAGTCTAAAAAGATCACGGAGCAAATGGAACAGAATATTGAAAAATCTTCGCAAAATCTGAACTTGATTCGTCGTTGAATTAGCATATTTCCGGCATAAAAAGGTGAAAACTGCTCTAAGAATAAGGAAACAGAACCTTCCATACAGGGGGTTCCGTTTCCTTTCTCATATAGTTTCCATTCTTCATTTATGATATACTAAAAGATATGCCAAACGTTCATGCAATGAAGGGAATGATCATAATGGGAGAATGGAAAAGCCTGTTAAGGCTGAAGCCGTTTCTAAAAAAATACCGACTGATACTGATTGCGGGAATTGCAGGAATTATCCTGAGCTCTATTCTTGCGACCCCTATTCCGTACTTAATCGGACATTTGCTCGACAAGGTTCTGATGGGCAATAAAAGTTACCGCGACCTCTACCTGTATACCGGTGCGATTGCCGCCTTGTACCTTTTACAGTACGGCGTTTCGTTGGTTTCAAAGAATCTGTTTATTCAAATCAACAATTCCGTCGTCAATGAAATGCGATATTCCGTGATGCGGAAAGTGATGGATTTGCCGATGAGCTATCTCTCCAGTACCGAAAAAGGATATGTACAAAGCAGAATTTCGGAATGCGGTACGGTTGGCAGTATCTTTTCCCCGAGTATAGTAGGGATGTTTCTTAGCATTATAGATGCGCTGCTTGCAATTGCCACAATGTTTGCCATAAACTACAAACTGGCTTTTGTAGTTCTGGCCTTAACGCCGATCTTTTTCTTTTCAACAAAAGTCTCCACCAAAGGGTTCATGAAAAACACACAAAGCATGATGGAATCAAGCGCAATTTTAAATGGCGAGTGTTTTGAAATCATCAATGGCATTGAAGATATTAAGATGTTAAGCGGAAAAGAAAAACATCTTGCTCAATTTAAAACAAAAATCAGCGAACTGGTCAAGTACAGTGTAAAACAGAGCAAGTCCATGATTCTGTTTGGGCAGAATATCGGCTTGATTAACAATGCCGGTACCCTGCTGATTCTGTTTATCTCCGGTATCCTTATTTTAAAAGGCGAGTTTACAATCGGGCTCTATACTTCATTTTCTCTGTATATCGCGAAAGTGTTTGCGAGTACACAGGGAATGGCGCTTCTGAAGGGCGAAAACGGGTCCGGAAAAACAACACTGATTAAGCTCCTGCTCGGGCTGTATCAGCCGACATCCGGGCAAATAACAGTTAACGGGATGGATGCGGCGCAACTGAACTGTGACAGTTTGCGGCAGCGTGTTGGAATTGTTTCGCAAAACATCTTCTTATTTCGGGGAACCGTTTTAAATAACATTCTGTACGGGCAAAGTGAAAAAACCCGTCAGGATGTGCAAAAGCTTATTGAACAGCTCGATTTACAGGAGTATATCGGAAGATTGGCGAACGGGTTGGATACGGAAATCAGCCAGAACACCTCCGGCGTTTCCGGCGGTCAGTCGCAAATTATCGCTTTCATACGGGCGCTGCTTTCTCAAAAAGATGTAATTATTTTGGACGAGCCCATTTCCAGTGTGGATGCCGAAACCCGCAACCTGATCGTGCGCATTCTGGACAAACGGGAGTACGACGGAATTTTAATCGTCACTTCCCATCAGACAGAGGGAATGGAGTTCCTAAAGAAAGTGGTTGAAATCAAATGAAATAGCAGGCCATCGGTCATTTCAGATGGTCTGCATATCTTTCAGCGCTTGTGCGGGGGTTACCGTACCTGCGGTGGATTAACCTCACAAAAAACAGCAATACGGAAAAATCCGTATTGCTGTTTTCTTTTGTTTTGTGGTTCCGGTATTTTTTTAATTCAAATTACTTTTGCGTATACTTCAAATTGTCAAAAGAAGCAATATTGATAATTGTACGATCGGATTTTACATAGGATAACTTTACCGCATCCCCTTCTCTTGTCAGCGACAGTTCCGGACTAATATCCGCAACGGCAGTAAAGATCTTATCGGGCTGTTCCTTTACAATCATGGAATAGACGGTGTTGCCGTTGATGATTTCAGAGGAGATTCTGTCAATTGTGCCTTGCAGCTCCTCTTGCTGGTCGCCTGTGCCAATTGCAGAGCTGCCGCTCGTGTTTTTCATAACAGACCGGTAGTTTGATATCGCATTACCAATGGTTTCGCCGGTTCCAACACTTGTGTAGTCAACGATTGATACAAAAGCGTACTGCTTAATAAGGCCGGCGGCATCCTTTAATGTCATAAAATAGGTCGCCTGTCCGTCCACGTTCGTGATGAGCGGGAATGACGCCATGTATTTCAGATTTTGCACTTTGCCTTGAGCCGACTGCTGTGCCGCGTATTCGGTTGCTCCACTGATCTGATAACGGTATGGCTTTTTGGTAACCATGTCAATCAGCATAAATCCGGTTGCGCTTTCATCGGCTCCCACGCTGGTAAGGCCGGTGTATAAGTAGCATCTTCCACCGTTATAGATAATGGCATTACCCTCAGAAGGCTGGAATTTATCCTTATTTGAAAAGTTAAATATGCCATGGATGTAGTTTCCTCGGTTTGCTATCTGTGTCATCAAAAAATCAGACGGCTGTACTCTGTCAACCCACTTTGGTACGTTATTGATGCCGTATCTTACGCTTTCACCGGTACCGGCGTCAATGACAATCACACCGTCAGCTTCGGGAAGACTCATTCCTACAAGATTTTTATAGGTAGTCACAACCCAGTAAGGCTTGCCATCATCATTTATTTCAAAGGAATAATCTGTAAGCCCGGTAAAAAATCCGCCGGAAAAGCGAGTATGCCTTTGCAGGTTGTCAAAAAAATAAGCGTTCGGCTGGTATTTTACGGGGTGGTTTTCAACATAGGTTACATCCTTTGGGTTTGTCGCTGAGACCAAAATATAGCCAGGGGTGCCGCTTGAGTTGGAAATCCACTTAAAAAATCCGGAGTGCAGCAGCGGGACTACCCACACAAGTTTGTCATTTACTTTTTGAATTGTCGGCTCACCCAATGTGACCTGACTGCCCAGTGCGGGTTTTTCTCCAAGCTTTTTATCGGCAAGAAGTGCCGCCAGGTTGCTGTCAACGACCGGAAGCCGTGCTATATCAATTGCCTGAACATCGGAGGAAAATGTTCTGTTTTCAGGTTCAGGCATTTGATTTTTATAGCTGTCCGTATGAAACAGTACGCTGGAAAAAATGCTCACAACAATTAAAATAACCCACGGCGCAGCCGCAACGATTAAGTATTTGCGCCCTCGTTTCATCATGTTAAATCTTGCTGCATTATCATTTAAAACAATAAGTTTTTTCTTACCAATGTTAAGCAGCCAAATCAACAGGGAGAATGACGTGATTACAAAACTCCAGAACCCTAGGCCATCTGCGTATAAAGGATTGAGATTAGGTGAGGTGAAAAATATGATTACGCCAAAGAGCAGAACAAGAATCAGCAAGGCAATGACTTTCGTCTTTTTCATAGATATTTCCTTTCTGGTTACGGATTATGTTTTTTCATAAACATCCAATTTTTATCAAAATCTATTCACTATATTATAACCCTAATCAAAGATAATTGCTTATAATTATTGAAAATAATATATAAGCAGGGGAGTTGCTGCCTTTACTGAAAAGTTCCCATTGTAAGAAAATCTTAAGAAGTTCATAAGCAAGAATTCAAACATTTCGCTTTGTTCTGTGATAGAATAAGATGAATATAGAATAAGGAGCTGTTTTTATAGTGCAACAAGCAAAAAAAAAGAAATCGAAATTTTGGATTATTTTATTGGTGGTTGCTGTTATTGTTCTCGCTTACAAATCAATCAATGCACTTAACGGAAAATCATTGTTGGGGAAAATTGATAGCGATAAAGCCGGGCCGGTTCCCTCATTAACAGTAGCTTCCGACCCCAACGTTTCCGTATCCATAGGCAGCCTGCATAGTCCCCATGCAATTCTGGTTCGCTTGGATGACCATGCCATTCTGATGCAGAAAATGAGCGAGCAAAAAATTTACCCGGCATCTTTGACCAAGATTATGACAGCAATTGTTGCTATAGAGAATTTATCCGATTTACAGAAAAAAATTGAACTTCCCAATTCTATGTTTCAAGAGCTGTACAAAGCAGACGCTTCAATGGCGGGGTTTCAGCCTAACGAAAAAGTCAAGGCAATTGATTTGCTTTACGGGGTCTTGCTTCCAAGCGGAGCAGAGTGCTGTATTGGTCTTGCAGATCATATTGCGGGATCGGAGCAAGAATTCGTCGCGAAAATGAATCAAAAAGCAAAAGTGCTCGGCATGAGCAATACGCATTTTACCAATTCCACGGGTCTTCAAGACAAAAATCATTATACAACCGTAAAGGATTTATCCAAACTTTTGAGTTATGCGTTGCAAAACAGCACATTCCGTGATGTTTTTACTTCTGCACGTTACTCCACGGCGTCCACTAATAAGCATCCAAACGGCATTACATTTAACAGCACAATGTTCAAAAACATAGAGAATCCAGTCATAAACGGAGGAAAAATTTTAGGAGGAAAGACCGGATATACCGATGAAGCCGGCCTATGCCTCGCAAGCCTTGCCCAAAAAGACGGGAAAGAGTATATTCTTATCACGGCAGGCGCCAAAGGGAATCACCAGTCAGAGCAATATAATATTGATGATGCTTACGAAGTGTATAACAGATTAGGGAAAAATTAGGCCAATCACAAAGCAGTACTTCAGAGTTTAGGGTACCGGAAAGAGATAAACAGCTTTGTAAATAGCTGCTATAGGTGATGAAAAAAGCAATTGGAAGCTGACGCGATACGTTAGCTTCCAATTTTGTTTAAAATAAAACCCGGCTTATTGAGCCTATTTCTTGGCCGCAGTAATTTTCACTGTGTTGAACACCGTCATAAACATGGAAACCAACATAAAAATGCCAACTACCCTTACCACCCAATCGGGAAATGGGACTGCAAAACGCCAAATTATGAGACATGCAATGCTGATCATTAAGACAAGTGTGCTGATAATTTGTATCTTTTTCATTTACACTTACCCCCTACATTTTCCTCATATAGATCAGTTTTACAACCGCGCTTATCATCATTTGACAAACGGCAGCAACAATAAGGACAATAAAAATTGCAGCATTAAAATATGCGGCGATAACACCGGCAAGTATCATTAAAACAGAAGTAACGAAAATCATCGGCAGACCGGCCTTCGCTCTAATCGCTTTCAGTCTTTCGTCATTTTCTTTATTAAACTCCAGTGTTAACTTTTTTTCATCTTTCAGTATCACTCTGTAGCGGAGTAAAAGAATTGCCGACATCAAACCGCAGGCAGTAACCGCTCCGCATTGAAAGCCAAAAATAAAACTATCTTTAAGCTCCGGACTTACTAAGAATACATCGTAAATTCCTAAAGACACAGCAAGCACCATGGGAATAACAAGCAATAACATTCTTATTTTAATTACCTTTTTATAATGATCCATTTCACGGTTCCTTTCTATCTGTGTACTCGGAAAAATCAAACACATCTTCTATTGCCATCCCGAAGTAATGAGCAATTTTGAATGCCAGCGGCAAAGATGCAGTATACTTTTCTACCTCAATCGATGTAATCGTTTGTCTTGTCACTCCAATGGCAAGTGCGAGTTCCTCCTGCGACATTTTTTTGGATTTTCGCAATTCTGCAATTTTGGTCTTCAAAAAAGCGCCCCCAATTTGCAATGCTGACTTTGCAAATATAGCATAGCGTACTTTGCATAATTTGTCAAGTGAACTTTGCATCACAGTTTAAAATTTTTTAATATTTTAGATATTTAAATTAATATTTGTCAATAGATTCATCCCTATTGCATGATCATACGAAATGAGTTCTGGCGTAGTTTTCAATTTCAAAGTAATACTTGACCTCAAGTACAAAAAACGTCGGTTATCGTGTGAAAACATCTCCGCGCTTCAATCCAAACTCACTATAATCACCGCTTGTCAGCTGCAAAGAATTGTTTTCGGTACGTTTAAACTTCAGTTCATCTGACAGCCAGTTACGACCGGTACCATCATAACATCTCAGTTCAAGTGTGACGACATCTTCGCTTCCAACAAAAGTATAAAGGCTTCCCTTATACTCGCACCAAAAGGTTTGAACATATTTTTGACCGTTTATTGTTCGCACCACGTTGTCATCGTTCAAAGGATATTTCCACTTGTCAAGCAAACAAAGGGATTCCACAGTAATCGTTGCGTACGAATCCTGCCCCGCAGTAAATCTGCATACAAAAGCAGTGGAGCCTTCATACCGTTGCCTGCTCGGTTCATCGTTAAATAATATCCATTCCTTTTTACCGTACAGTGAATCCCAATTTTTTACTTTGTCAAGCGGAATTGGTTCACTGTGCGGTTTCGGTTTAGTCGAAACGGCCGGTTTTGACGTTGCAGAAGAGGGTGTCTTGCTTGCAGGGGAGCTGCTGACCTTTTTGGCTTCCGATGAATTTTCTCTATTTTCAGTTTTTGAAGAACTATATGTTTTTTTGTTTTCCTGAACTTGCTCAGAAGTCACAACAACTTGTTTGTTTTCTTTCAGTATAATATTTCCGTTGCTGTCAACGGCCAATTCTTCATTTGTAATGAGGGCTCCTGTTTTTGGATCCAAAATATTGCCGTTATCATCCACCGTATAGGATTGATAATCAGAATCATTTACAGAAATTAATGCAGTTTGCGATACCGCCGAAGAATAATTGGAGTTAATTGTACTGGAACTTTCTTTGCCGCATCCGCACAAGCTGAATAATGTGCTCAAAGTCAGAACTAAAATCAAAATCTTACGCATGAATGGTTCCTCCGTCATAGAAACGATTGATCTATGTTTGACATAATTCATAAGATTCAAATAGAAATGCTATTGAAAAAGTAGAGACCGGCCTATATTTTTTAAGTCTGACATCATTTGTACAGACGATCAAAATTTGAAATAATAGGCAATACGTTTAAAATCGCAGAAGTAATGACTGCGATCAATCTGTTCCCTCTTATATGATATGTGCTTAAATCATTCTATCATGTAAAAGAAAAGAAGTCGACTCTTTTGCAAGAATCGGCTTCTTTTAACAATATTGTACCTTTGGGGAACAATATGAATGCATATTAAATCGCTCTGGGTTGTACTTCTGAATTTCTGGGGGTTCACATGCTTTTTTATTACTTTTGCTTATGCTGCTCACGGTAAAAAGCTCCCTTTCAAGTTTGAATTCTTTTATGAAAAGGAGTTTCTTATTCGTTTTTATACAAAATTTTACTTAATCTATTTTTATTCTTCAGGCATTCTCTTTTTATAGTGTTCTTTCATCTCAGATAGCTCCGGCTGAGATAGGATCTCATCCAAAAGCTCGCGTGCCTGTTTTTCACTTCTGGTCCAGGGATCCATCATAATCATATCCAAAAGCATCTCATAGTCGCCCTTTTCGTATGCTTCCAGCTCAACTAAAACCGGTGCCACTCTATCTCTTAGAATATGGGCAATAATAGGCTGGGGCAGTTTTTTGCAACGGATACCTTGAATGCCGTTTCCACTTACCAGTGTGGGAATCTCCACTTCAAAATCCTTAGGAACGCCTTGCACAAATTCCCCGTCATTTAAAATATTGGTAATAATAACACGTGGTATATCACAAGCAATAGATTCAATTAACGGAACCATAGGCTCATGCGGTGGATATACAGGAGGGAACATCTCTGTAACGCAGATATTCTCATCAGCGACTGCTTTGCTTATCTGCGCTATCATATTTTCGTTGCCTTCAAAGTAAACTTCTTTAAACCAGCGCTCGGGATCCTCTTTCCATCGTTTCTGGATCTCATCGTCTGTGTGATACCAGTATCCCCAGGCACCGCCGCCCGGATTTCCGGTATCTCCAATCGGGAATACTCCAAATCTCTGATACAAGTCAACCGGTTTAGGACCGGTCCAACTGCAGTAACCGATTTCCTCAAAATGCGCCGGTGCATCCTTTTCAATCCATTCATCCAGTAATTTGAATCCATCCTTACCGTCACAGGTAAAATGATTCATCCAGACCATATGGTTTACACCCGAAAGTTCAAACTGGACCTGTTCTCTCTCGTAACCCATCTCACCAGCTACTGCAAACACGCCATTGTAGCCATGGCAGAGACCCACGATCTTGGAATCCGGATATTTTCTCTTCAAATAGGTGATGCCGGCTAATACCGGATTTGCTACTACGAGGTACCAAGCATCTGGGCATACCTTCTGAATGTCCAGATAAATTGATTCCATCAGACCAAACTGGTAGTAATTGATCCAAAATGCCTCATCATGCATGATGTGCATGCTGCCTCCATAGCGGTAGCCTTTATCCTGCGCGATTTTCCAGCCGCGTCTCCACATCTCATAGTTCACATGAAGCGCTGTATTAATAACAAAATCAGCCCCTGTTATGCACTCGATCCTGTCCATGGTCTTCTCAATAACAATATTGCTTTTCATTTCTTTGGCATACCGACAGCAAAGTGCATATGCATCATTCAATCTTTTCTCATCGATATCCATAAAAGATACGGTACAGCCGCTCAAGTTCTTGGCACAGCAGATATCTCTGATCAGACTCAATGAAAACACTGCGCTGCCTGCACCGATTACACTAATTTTAACTCCCATTTTATTTTCTCCATTTCTTTCTAATCATTTTATAGTATCTGTTCCTATCGTTTACACACAGAATCAGATTTCCACACATTCAATGCCAAGCATCTTCGCCAGCATTTTCCACCTTTTGGATACATCGCCCAGATTGATTACCGCATGATGAGTGCCACCGTTTTGCAGCCATTTTTCCACACAATTCTCTATCCCGGCATCCGGACGCCAGAAAAAGTATGGCATCTCACAGTGTTTTAGATCGGATTTGGGTAAAATCTCACCATTAGCGATTAACAGTTTGAAATGACCGCCTTCTACCGCTACCAGGGATGTCAGTGTTGCCCGCCCGTATTGCGGTGTGAAAATATAGGTCGGCGGGTTTTCCAGACCGCCTTCACCCAGATACCGGTCTATCAGACGGACCTTTTTATCCTTCCTGCAGGTAGCCCAGTTACCTTCTCCGGCATGACAAAAAATGATTGCCTGTTTGGCAAAATCCATGGCATACATCTCTGTAAAGTTCCCATCATTATCTCCCAATGCATGAGCTGCTGACACCATGCTGGCACACATCACATCACCTTCCGCCGCATAGCCATATCCTTCTGCCATTAGATTGGACGCGGCATAAAGTGGCAGCTGGCGAAATCTCCCGTCATCTGCAAACTGGTCAAAGTGCGCCGTAAAAGCATCGTATCCCTTATCTTCCAGATACTTTTTAAATCCCAGATATTCACGCGCTGCAATTGCGTGCGACTCTTTGCTTAAATTAGGATCCACCTCGAATTTGGCGTAGTCCTTCTCTATCTGTGCTTCAATTTCTTCTTCGCTC
>DAMDEB010000019.1:0-5220 GCA_032090075.1 Caproiciproducens sp. | reverse complement strand
GGAATAAACGCTTCCTATGGTATCATGGCAGGATTCCGGCCCGATTTTAGATAAAAATGCCATATCATCAGTCAAAATATCTCCCATGCCGCACATTCTTGAGAATACTCCCGTTCTCATATTTTTCAAACGGTTTCTGGTGTAACAAGCCTTTCCAAAGTCCTCAACAAAGTTAAGAAATCTCTGCTCATGCCTGTTTCCCGCAAAAAATTCACACGGGATCCGAAGCCTGTTAATTACATTCGCATTATCTTGTGCGCCGTGTATTCCTTGATTCACCGTCAGATCTAACTCTTCCCAGTCATCCAGCACTTCTTGATCCGGCTGTACAACTGCAAGCGCAATCGGCAGACGGTTGTTCTCTAAGGCGCGTGCAAGGTATGCACCTTGAGAATATGCCAGCAAGACGATGAGGATACCATCCAGCTCCTTCTCGTTATACTGCTTTACAATTTCCTCAATTCGTTTTCGATCCACACCGGGACCCGCAAACTCAACATCCGCTACCTTGCTGAGTGTATCCACAAGTTCTCCGGCGTATCTGGTTTGCCTTTCCAGGATACCGGGGAAAGTATCTTCATATCCTCTGGTTATCAATCCCAGAAGTCCCAGTCTTGGTTTTCTTATCTCCATTCCCTTTTTCTCCCCTCTTTTTATTTATAAACAGAAGCGATCAATTCACAGATGTTCCGAAATTTTTTATATTCCGCTTCATAAAGCGCCGTATTTTCTGTAATAGGTGTGTAGCTTTTCTTCGTCCTTACTTGCTCCGCTACCGTTTCCATCGAGCGCAGATCCCCGACTGCCAAAGCTCCAAGTATTGCCGCCCCCAGTGAAGTAGACTCCTCTGCTTCCAGAATTACTATCTTCTTGCCACAGATATCCGCTTTGATCTGATTCCAAACATTGCTTTTGGATGCGCCGCCCAGTGAAATGATCTGTTCGTTCTCTATCTGAATTTCTTCTAATTTCTCGCGAAGGGTATAACCCATCGCTTCCATAACCGCTCGAATGCAGCATTCTCTTGTCGTTTCCAGTCCAAGCCCCGTAAAAGCACCTCTAACGCGGCTGTTGGCTTCCGTGCCGGTTAAATAAGGAACCAGCATTACACCTCTGGCAAGCGGCGGTACCGTTTCTGCCATGCCGGACATTTTATCATAAGCACTGACCTTATCTATAAATAAATCAGGGCAAAATTCATCTCGGAACCATTTTAAGATCATTCCGGCTGTCTGTACCACTGCTACCTTTAGATATAGCCCTTCTACGCAATGACTGTAAACCGGAACCGGAGACCACTGTTCCAGCAGCGGATTGTTTAGTGAAGCCGCCACACATAAACAAGTTCCCGTCGTTTCCGACACAATACCATCCTTCCAGTTTCCTGCTCCAACTGCCGAAGCTACCTGATCCATTGCACCCGTAGTAACAATTGTTTTCTCTGTCAATCTTAGGCACACAGCCACCTCATGGGACAATGCAGCTACTTGGGTGCCACACGGCAGAATCTTCGGAATCTTCTCCATAGAAAGCTGGTTTTTTAGAAACACTTCTTTCCACAGCTGCCCGGTTCCAATATTTAGATAGCCAGTGCTACAGCAGATTGAGGGATTGGTCACCATTTTTCCGGTCAGCCTGTATATCAGAAAATCTTCCAACAACAGAAATTTATCTGCCGCCTCATAAATATCCGGCTTCTTATTCTTAAACCAAAGCAATTTTGCCACCGGGCAATAGGCGGTCACTTCCGGTACTCCCGTTTTAGCAAAGAATTCCTCTTTTGTGAACTGTTTTGAAAGGCACTCACTTTCCCCTTTTGCTCTGGCATCCAGCCAAACCACAGCGTTATGTAAAGCCTTTCCTTCCTTATCAATAGGAATAAGCGTTTCTCCTTGTGTGGTACAGGTAATTGTCCTAATTTCATCCGCGCTGCTTTTTGTCCTTTCCAGAATCGTTCGGATACCGGATACTGAATTTTCCCAATACACATCGGCAGGCAATTCCACAATGCCTTCCTCTGGAGTCAACAGCATATATTCGTTTATCACCAGATCCAAAAGTTGAAAATTGCTGTCAAACAGAGCAGCTTTCACCGCTGTTGTCCCCACGTCCAATGTCAAATACTTATTCAAATATATCCCTCCTTTCTCTATTTAAAGCAGACGGTCACTCGTCTTAATATCTCTGTTTGCCGGTAAGCTGCTCTCCAATCGCTATTCATCTGAACATTCTATTCCCCAATGACAGTAATCCTTACATTCCGTTCTCTCGCACGCACCTGATCAAAATCGGCAAAGTAAATTCTGCCAAATTCACCAAGCTGCAATTCTCCGTCAATCACCGGTACATTTACCGAACGGCCCAGCATTACTGACCGAAGATGTGCCTCTGTATTCAAGCTCCAAAGTGCTTCCTCTGCTCGCTCACGCCCCGCAATCTCAATATGAAGCGGACCCGGATGCAGATACTGCCCTTCCGTCTCACATTTAGGAAAAATCTTTGCCAGCCCGTTTACCATATCCTGAAGCACAAACTGTGTACCCCAGTAATTCACATCATCTGACTGTTCCTGAATCAATACACTACAGGTCGTATGCTGGGAATAAACTGTCAGCAGGCCATTTTTAATTCCGGCTTCTTGTACCAATTCCTTTACCCTGTCTGTTACATCATCAAAAGTAACCCGTCTGTCGGACTGAATCGTGAAATAATTATGATAACATCCCATTTATTTATTATTCTCTCTTTCTCTTAATTCTATTTTAGTCATGAGCGTTTTTGTTTTGTTGGATTTTTCTTATTCGCTCTTCTTTTTGATCTGATATTAAACCATTTCACTCATTTTGTCAATGAGTTTTCTTATTTTGTATTATTGTTTATCGTTTTGTTCCATAATTGATTGATTATCACTCAATTAAACGATTTACTTTTTCTTTATCGCTCATTTTAGACCGTTTAATAATTAATTATTTTCAATTTGTTGCCATTAACCAAGCGATTAGAGATCTTCATAACTTTTTTCAATCATTATGTTGATTTTTTCGATCATATAAGATAAGATATAAACAACAAGAAATCGGAAAGAGGTCAACACTGACTATGAATAAGGTCGAACTTAGAAAGAATGAACTCTTAGAAATACTTCATTACACCAAGAGAATGCGTATTCCGGAAGTATCCAAAGTACTGGGTATCTCAATTCCTACCGCACGGCGTCTTTGCACCGCTCTGGCTGAAGAAGGGAAGATTAATCGCACCCACGGCTCCATCAGTTCTCTGGATGTCCCTGATGACAAGTATTCATTTGAACAGTTAAAAAATGAACATTTAGAAGAAAAGATAAAAGTAGGGAGTTATGCCGCTTCCTTGATCAAAAACAATCAGGTTATCTTTCTGGAAGCCGGAACAACAATCCAGCAGATGGCGCTTGCCCTCTCTGAGCGAATCAAGAAAGGCGAGCTGACAGGTCTCGTTATTTTTACCAACTCCTTGCTAAACCTTGAAATCCTCCATCCAGTACAGGAAAAAATAATTCTTCTGGGCGGACAGTACCGTGAGCGGCGGAGAGATTTCGTCGGCTACTTCAGCGAATTATCGTTAAAGAAACTTCAGTTCGACTGCTGCTTCATGGGTGCTGATGCGATCTCTACAAAAGGCGGTATCATGGCGATGGACCTGGATACTGTTCGTTTTGACGCAGAGTTAATAAAGCATTCCGAAAATGTCATCATCCTGGCACACTCCGGTAAATTTGATAAGAATTCCTTGATTTCCTACGTGGACTTAAACGAAGTCTCTTCCATTATCACAGACCGGAACCTAAATGATGCGATTTTCACTGACTGTGAAAACGCAGGTGCAAACATAATAAGAGTATAATGCGCAGGCGTTTGTAGTATGAAAGTATAGCATTTGGAAGGAATAGAAATATGAAACCTCAGATCAAGGCTCCTTTTTTTGAAATAGGCGTAAAAAATTATATATTCGGCGATCAAGTACTGGAACTCGCCAAAACGGCAGATGCCTGTGCAAAGAAGTTTGATATTGATGTCTTGTTTATCGCACCCTACACTGAAATACGGCGTGTCACCGACTGTACCGACAGACTGATCGTCCTTGCGCCTTACATGGATACCTTAAGGCCCGGGCGCGGTATGGCGGATGTGCTTCCCGAAGCGGTGAAAGCAGCCGGTGCTAAAGGAGTGGTCATTAACCACTGTGAACGTCCCATGTCCCTTTCCTCCATCAAGAAGACCCTTGACAGGGCAAGCGAGCTGGAGCTAATTTCCTTTGTCTGTGCAGATACTACAGCGGAGGCAAAAGCGATCGCGCAATTGCATCCGGATATTATGAATCCGGAGCCCTCCGAGCTGATCGGAACCGGACGTACCTGCGACCGGGCCTATATACAGGAGGTCACCCAGGCGATTAAGGAGATTTCCCCCGATACCATCGTTGAGATTGCCGCTGGTATCTCTTCCGGCAGACAGGTGTATGACCTGATTTACGCTGGTGCACAAGCGGTCGGCGCAGCTTCCGGAATTGTCAATTCTCCTGACCCACATGCGATGGTTGAAGAGATGATTTTTAGTGTGCGCCGTGCTTATGATGATTTAACAGTTAGATTTGAAAAAGGAGAAAATTCAAAATGAAAATATTCCGAGAATCCATTACTGTTTCTTCCACAGGAAAACTTCCCACCTTTCGCACCATTACAAAACAGGTAAAGGAAACCGTTGAACGCTCCGGAGTTCAAAACGGATTTTGCTTGGTCTATACCCATCACACCACCTGCTCTGTTGCAACACAAGAATGTTCCTTCGACCTTACTTACAATGGTCTGGAATATCTGCAGCAAGATTTACTGGACATTTTAGAATCTATTATTCCGACCTGCCGCAAAGAAGGACAATACATGCATCCGGGACCGGAGCTTACTGAGTTTTCAGCAAGGTATGGAGAAAGCAAGCCTGAAACCTTAAATACAGATGCACACCTCCGTTCCATGTTGCTTGGCAGGAGCGAATCCATTCTAATCTTTGATGGAGAGCTGGACCTTGGAAAGTTTGGACATATCTATTTCATAGATTTTGATCAGACCAGGGCGAGAGAGAGGCAAATTCAGATACAGGTTATTGGAGAATAAAATAATTACCCCCCGGTTTTGAACTGAACCAGAGTCAACGGACAAAGGATAAAAAGCCCTACCGCAGGATATTG
>DAMDEB010000018.1:22565-32144 GCA_032090075.1 Caproiciproducens sp. | reverse complement strand
ATCGTTCAAAAGCTCAAAAATAGCCTGCGTGATTTTCTCCGGCTCATCGCCTACAATTTTCTGGCCGACGACAGTTACGTCAAATTCCTTTAGTTTTTCAATGACGGTCGGGCCGAATGTATCCTGTATCCTGCCGAGGAATACCTCGCTTCCCGTCGTGACAATACCCGCTTTTTTATGGTGATACGGCAGAATGGAAAGGAGCGGCGTATCGCCCGCGATGCGTTTTGCTTCTTCCATCTTTTTTTCGTCAATCACAAGCGGAATCACGCGGGTACCCGCCAGTTTATCGCCCTTTTTAACCGGATAATTGTTGTTGCGCACCGCAATCATGATTTCATCCAGCGAATTAAGTGCGTCCAGCTTATCAATATCGACCTTAAATACGCCGTCAATGTCGGCAACCAGTTCAATCTTGCCTTCTTTGACGGGGGTAGCCGTCATATTGTCATTTTTACAAATATCATACAGAATTTGCGCGGCTTCGTTTTCATGAAGCATACCCGGCTGTTTTTCCCAGATATACAGATACTCCTTGCCCATGGAAAGCAGCACGGGGATATCCTCCTCACGAACAATATGCCCTTTGCGGAATGCCGGCCCTTTTTTTACATCCTTGATAATTTGCGTCATATCATGGCAAAGTACATGCCCAACTGCTTCTGTCGTTTTAATTAATTTCATTGCCGTTTCCTTTCCATCAATCCCACAGATACCCTGCTTTAGGATTCCTGTTGGAGCTGTGCAAAATCACTGAAATATTTTTGAAAAAGCATATCGGTAGTTTTACACGCTTCATTATTGAACTGTTCAAATCGATCGACAAAATCCTTGCCGCGCTCTGTGAGCTGAGAACTGCCGCCGCCCACGCCGCCCACACGCCTGTCCATCAGCTTAAACCCCAGTTCCTGTTCCGCAGCGCGTACGATTTTCCAAGCCTTGCTGTAACTCATTTCCATCGTCATGGCTGCCGTTTGCAGGGAATTGGTTTTTTCCACCAACTGCAAAATTTCCAGCACGCCCAGCCCAAAAAAGTAATTCTTTTTCTTCAGCCGTACCCGGATGGAACAAGTCATTGCAACGTTCTTCTGTTTTTCCACATGAACCACCTCGCTTTGTGATACTACTCTCCAATTAAAATGTATATTTCAATTGGAAAACGCCCGGCTGTGCCGTGCTTGTTTCGCGCTATAAAAACGTGATCCCACGTTTTGAATGGATTTTAGTATAGATGCGTTATCTTTATTATAACATATCGGGTACCGCAAAATTTAAAAATTTTAAATCAGCGGGGGAGGGCGAACCCTCCCGATACTGATCAAAAATTATTCTTTGTCATCACCAACATAACGGTGTGTTTCGTTTACAACTCTTTCCAGCGCATTTAAAATGTTCTCGTAGCCGGTGCAGCGGCAAAGATGACCGGAAATCAGCTTGCGCAGTTCTTCACGATTGTACTTTTTTCCGCTTCCCACAATTTCCACCGCCGACATAATCAGGCCGGGCGTACAGAAACCGCATTGCACGGCTGCTTCTTCCACAAAAGCCTGCTGAATTGGATTTAACTCGCCGTTCGGGCCGCGTAATCCCTCTACCGTAAGAATACGTTTTTCATCGGCCCATACCGTGAGGTAGATGCAGGAGTCGATAGCTTCCCCGTCGACTAAAACGGTGCAGGCACCGCATTCGCCAACCTCGCAGCCTCTTTTTACACTGGTAAGTTCAAGGCGGTTACGCAGGGTATCCACCAAAGCTTCCCGGTCGTCAACGGCCAGTTCAATGGGTTTATCATTGACTGTCATATGAATTATTTTAATCATTTACCATTCCTCCCCCTAAAACGATTGCCTGTTTGAGTGCCCTTTGGCTCAGCTCTTTAACCAGCTGCAGGCGAAACTCCTTGGAGGCACGCCATGAGGTTCTGGGATTCACTTCAGTGAGTGCCGTTTCTGAAAACAGCTCGAGTGTTTCCTTGCAAAGCTTTGCGCCTTTCACTGCCTGTTCGGCCGCGTGGCAGCGTGCCGGAACAGGGCCGGCTACGCCAAAGGCAATCCGCACATCCTCGATGCAATCTTTTTCGGCGTTCAGTTTACAGTTGACCGCACAGCCGAGCGTTGCGATATCCATTGCGTTTCTCATGGCGTATTTAATGTAATGTCCATAAAATCCTTCGTAATTCTCTTTGGAAATACGGATTTGCGTCAAAATTTCGCCATGCTTTAAATCCACCTTGCCGGGCCCTTTGTAGTACTGCTCAATTGGCAGTCTGCGTTTGCCCTCCGGCCCGGTAATTTCAAGCTCCGCGTTCATGGTGAACAGCGTAGATGCGCTGTCCGCACTGGTAACACCGTTGGAAATATTGCCGCCGATGGTTCCGATATTGCGGATTTGAGGCCCGCCCACCTGATCCACCGCGTCACCCAGCATGGGAATATACTTCTGAATAATTTTATGATAGGTCACATGGGAGAATGTTGTTGCGGGGCCGATCACAATGGTTCCGTCTTCCCCCATTGTAACGCCTTCCAGCTCTTTAATGCCGTGGATGCTCACCAGAGAGCACCCTGCCAGCTTTCCCTCACGGATTTTTATCAGTACGTCGCTGCCGCCGGAAATGATGATAGCCTGCGGGTCCGCAGTCAGCGCGGCGATTGCGTCGGGTACATCCTTAGCCTGATACAGCTTTTCAATATCATACATACTTCTAATCGCCCCTTTCTTAAATTAATCCGGCTTGTGAGAATTTTTCAACCAGTTTTTGCGGGTTCAGCGGCAATGTGTCGATTGCCACGCCCGTTGCATACAGCACCGCGTTGCGGATTGCGGGCGCACCCGGAATTGCCGGCGGCTCGCCAAGTGATTTGTTGCCGTAAGGGCCGCTGGAATCCACTGTATTCGCAAAAGCGACATGCAGATCCGGCGTATCCATACTGGTCGGAAGCTTATAGTCCAGAAGGTTATTATTGAGCGGTTTTCCTTTTTCATTATAAAGAAGCTGCTCGCTCAGGGCGTAGCCAAGCCCCATGCTCATGCCGCCGTGCACCTGTGCCTCGGCCAGCTTCGGATTGATCAGGACTCCGCTGTCGTGAACATTAATGATATTTAAAACCTTGATCTTACCCAACGGGATATCGACCTCGACCTCTGCGAAGCAAGCACCAAAGGAGAATGTATTATCCTTGCACTGGTTGGTTGCCTCCGCGGTGATATGGGTGCAGTAATCCAGACTGTAAAAGGCTTCTATGGCTAAATCAGCCATAGAAAGCAGTATTTTTCCGGTTTCCTTGTCAACGATATTGCTCTCGCGGATATCCATCGTTTCGACCGGTAATTTCAGCATGTAATTTGCGTAATCCAAAATTTTGGATTTAAATAGTTCCGCCGTTTTTTTAATCGCCATGCCGCTTACGTAAGTCTGACGGGAAGCATACGCTCCGGTATCAAACGGGCTCACGTCGGTATCCTGCGTCGAAACAACATTGATGTCCTCATTGTTAAAGCCGACTGTTTCGGCAGCCATCTGCGTAAAAACGGTGTCGGCTCCCTGGCCGATTTCCGTAGCGCCCATTTGAAGCTGCGCGGTACCGTCCTGATTCAAAATCAGGCGAGCGCTGGCGGTTTCCAACGAAATGGGGTACACGCCTGTTTTATAGCTGAAGATAGCCATGCCGACGCCGCGGCGGATTGGCCCTGTCTGGTTCTTGTATTCCTCGCGTTTTTCATCCCAGTGAATAAAATCCCTGCCCTTTTGTACGCACTCTTCAAGACCGCTGGAATAGCAGGTAATTCCGGTAAGCGGGTCTTTGTAACCAAGCTGCATCTGGTTTTTCTTACGCAATGCAATCGGGTCAATTCCAAGTCCTCTTGCAATATCGTCCATATGGGATTCACAGGCAAAATCGATTTCCGGAATACCGTAACCGCGCATTGCGCCGCCTGTGGCAATATTGGTATATACTGTGTAAGCGTCCGACTTAAGCGCCTTTTCATCCTGATACAAGTGGCGGTATGCGTTCACGGCATTTGCAACAATCGCGTGGCCGTGGGAAGCGTAGCCGCCCTGATTGGAGTAGGCATAAATTCTGCGGGCAACCAGACGGCCGTCGGGACGCACATAGGTTTTCAGCTTAAACCGAATGGAGTGCCTTACACGGGTGCAGGTGAAAACTTCTTCTCTTGTAAGCTCCAGCTTTACAAGACGTCCGCCAACCTGTGAACACAAATACGCATTCAGCGGCTCGTAAAGAACTTCCTGTTTATTGCCGAAGCCGCCGCCGATATACGGTTTAATCACTCTGATTTTACCCCACGGAATACCCATTGCCTGCCCGATAACGCGGCGGACGATGTGCGGAATCTGGGTGGAAGAAACCACCACAATTCTGCCCTTTTCCATATAAGCGTGCGAGCCGGCCGGTTCAATGTGGCAATGCTGAATAACCTGTGTTTCAAATTCACCCTCAAAGCACTTTAGGCCGGGTTCTTTGATGGCTTCATCGTAGTCACCGATTTCAAATTTGCTGTGTGCCAAAATATTATCGGGGTGTTCCTCATGTATCACCGGAGCACCCTCGCTCATGGCGGCTTGCGGGGTAAGGGTGACAGGATACTCCTCATATTCCACTTTAATCAGCCGCAAGGCGCGCATTGCGGAGATTTCATCCTCCGCAATAACGGCGCCGATATCGTCGCCGTATATTCTGACACGCTGGTTCAAAAGTTTGCGGTCAGAAACATCCTGATGCGCTTTTTCCACCGACCACGGATGCCCCGGAGTGGGGAACTGAATGTCCGGAACATCAAAGCAGGTAATGATTTTAACGACACCCGGTACCTTTTCCGCTTCGGAACAGTCCATGCTTTTCACAAGGCCATTGGCAATTGTGCTATGTAAAACCTTTGCAATCAATGCGTTGGAGCCAATCAGGTCATCCATATATTTCGCTCCGCCGGTTACCTTTTCACAAGCATCAACACGATTAATACTTTTTCCGATTCCCATAAATAAAATCCTCCTTATCTGTACACGGCAATTTGTTCCTTCCGGAGGTGGGGGCTATGCTTTCTCTTGAAGAAACCACCGTATTATGCATTATGAATTACTTTTTTTCCGGCAATGTATTTTTCTTTTACATTTCGGTCATCGCTGAGGTAAATCAAACGTTCAAGATGCTGTTCCAAAGTTAAATCTTCCACTGAGCCAAAGTTATCGTCGTTCAGTACCACTGCGTCGAATTCGTATCCCGGTTCAAAGCTGCCGACTTTTCCGAAGAACGAGCCGCCGCCCTTGGTTCCCATGTAGAAAACCTCCGGAATCGTAAGCGATTTCAGCGATTGATCCTTTAGAACCCAGCGCAGCTTGGAAGCCTGCACCGCGTCGCTCATCGCACGGAATATTGAAATGGAAAAGCCACCTGCCACGTCTGTTCCAAGGCCGACATGCATTCCTCTGTCAAGATAGGTTCGCACAGGAGCCGCCCCGCTTGAGATATTCATGTTGGACTGCGGGCAATGGGCAATGTAAACGCCGCGCTTCTGCATCAGGTCTGTTTCTATTTCGGAGGGGTGCACGCAATGTGCCATGATGGTGGGGCATTCCCCGCCAAACAGTCCATACCGTCCCCATAGCAGGAACTTTCAGGATGCAGCTCCTTTACCCAGGCAATTTCCGCATGATTTTCGGAAAGATGGGACTGTACCGGCAATTTATATTTTTTCTGAAGAATTCCTAAGTCTTCCATCAATTCGTTTGTACAGGATGGAATAAACCGCGGAGTCAGGATGGGTTTCACATTTTCATATTGATCGCTGCATTCCAAAATCCATTTTTCCGTGTCAGCGTAGGACTGCGCCGTTGTCTCGCGCAAAGTATCCGGGCTGTTGCGGTCCATGTTCACCTTACCAATCAGCGTTTTCATTCCGGTTTTATCCATGATACGCATTAAAAGCTGTGTTGCGGGCACATGCAGCGTGGAAAAAATCGAAGCGCGCGTGGTTGCGCTTGAGGAAATGGCTTTGGCAAAGTAGTTGTAGCGTTTCTCCGCATACTCCAAGTCCGCGTATTTTGACTCCTCGCGAAACGCGTACCTTTCAAGCCAGGGCAGCAGCTCCATATCCATGCCCATACCGGCAAAAGTAAACTGCGGTGCGTGCAGATGTAAATCCACCAAACCGGGTATAATAAGCTGCTCACCGTAATCCGTCACAGGAATGGAGCTGAATTTTTCGGGAAGCTGTTCAAACGCTCCGGTACAGCACCCGTCCTCGCAAACCAAATAGCCATGAGGGATGGAAACAAGTGTGGCTTTATCCACGGAATAGATAATATTCCCTTTGAGAATAAACGGATTCTTCTTCATGACACCCATCCTTTCGACCGAAACTCAAAATATGGCAAGAGAAAAACCGCCTTGTCATTTTTAGCAAATTCAAGTATAATTAAAGAGTATCTTTATTGAAGATTCGCTCGAACAATTTTGTACAAGTTTATCATTAGTCATACTATTGCTTTATCCTTATAATACCCTATTCTGAACAGCCTTGCAAGATAAATTTTGCATAATTTTTATAATATTTTATATATACTTTCAGCTCATCCGTATTTCTATATTAAAAAACCTGAAAATAGCAGAAAATACGGAAGCCGCATCAAACACAGGAGGCCAATCATATGTCCGAAGAACACCCATTATCGAGGCTGATGTCCACCCAAGTCAGCCTGCTGCTGATCAAAGAAATAAAAGAAGGTGTTTTTGCAGCCGCAGAGCGTCTTCCGCCGGAGGTCGAACTTTCCGAGCAGCTGGGTGTGAGCCGTACTGTAATCCGCGACGCTCTTTCCAACATTGAGCGTGAGGGTTATATTGAGCGCACACGCGGAGTCGGCACCGTCATCAATCACCGCATCGTCAATTTAGGAACCCGGCTGGACCTAAAGCAGGAATACAACGAGTTGGTTGTCAACTCGTGTTACCCATCCATTACCGATGGTGTTCAGTTAAGGCTGGAAACAGCGAGTGAGGAGCTCGCGGAAAAGTTGAATATTGCCCCCGGCGCTAAAATCATTGCGTGTGAAAAGCGCGTTTTAGCCGGAAAAAATCCGGTCATCTATTCTTTCGACTATCTGCCCATGAGTCTATTGAAAGATGTAAATTACGAAACCATTGACTGGAGCCGTTCAATTTTCGATATTCTGAAAGATTACTGCGATATTCGGGTCACTTCGGATATTACAAAGGTAACCGCAACCAACGCAGACGCTTACATCCGCAGTAAACTGAATGTTCAAGCGGGGGAAGCGCTGAACCTGCTGGACGAAATCAGCTATGAGAATCCAAATCAGCCGGTTTTACGCTCACTCGAGTTCTATACCGACTTTTTTGATTTCTCAATGTTAAGACAGCGATTCTAAATAAAGTGTAAAAATCCCTCCTTTCCAGCATGTTTCAACATCTGTGAGAGGGGGGATTTTTTCGTATCTATTAAGGTAATCCCGATCAGTGTAATATCAACTGGATGAACCGTTATCTGTTTTCACGGAAATACGGCAGACTCAGCCATGCCGGAGCCTGATTTTCTTTCTTCTTCCGTATCGTGGTAAAAACAAGCACAACAATTGTCATGATATACGGAATCATATCGAGAAGCTGTGAAGAAATTTCAAAGCTTCCGAAAATTTGAACATTTTGAAGCTTGAATCCAATGCCGCGCAGAGCGCCGAACAGATAGGCGCCAAAAATAGCCTTGGCAGGATTCCATGTTGAGAAAATGATCAGGGCAACTGCAATCCAGCCGCTGCCGGCAGTGATGTTGTCCTGCCATCTCGGTACAAACACAAGGGAAAGATAAGCGCCGCCCATGCCGCATAAAAAGCCGCCTGCAAGGATATGAACATATTTATAAAGAGTGGTGTTCACACCGGAGGCATCGGCTGCGGACGGGTTCTCGCCCACGATACGCAAGCTTAAGCCAATCCTTGTCTTTTTAAAATAAAAATACATCAGTATGGCAACAATCAACGCAATGTGAACATAAATGCTCTGCTTGTAGAGCGCGGTTCCGATCACGGGAATATCTTTCAAAATAGGAACTTCTTTAGTACCTAATCCGCTTGCAATACCGGCAGGAAGAGAAATTCCGGCAAGGCTCTTGCCAAGAAAGCTCGAAACACCGCCGCCGAAAATAGTGAGCGCAAGGCCGGTAACGGTTTGATTGCCTTTGAATGTAACGGTAACAATTGCATAAATCAATGCGCCCAGCAAGCCGGCGGCTCCTGCCGCAAGTACAGCAAGCATGGGGTTGCCGCTTTTAAGGCCTACCAAAAATCCGGTTACTGCACCAAGCAGCATCATTCCTTCAATACCGAGGTTCAAGTGGCCTACTTTTTCGCAAAGAATGCCGCCGAGTGTACCAAAAAGCAACGGTGTGCCCATTTGAATGGAGGTCTGTAAAAATAAACCGGTTGAATTCAAAAAATCCATTATTTCGCCGCCTCCTTATGCACTTTATGTACTAAAACAAATTTGTATTGTGTGAAAAATTCACTTGCAAGAACAAAGAAGATGATAATTCCCTGCAAAATTTCTGCCACAGCGGAAGGAATCTGCATGGAACTTTGTATGTATGTACTGCCCTGAACCAAAATTGCAAAGAAGAAGGAAACCACCAAAATGGCGGGAGCGCTCAGGTTGGCCAGCCAGGCCGTAATAATGGCGGTAAAGCCAAGTCCGCCGGAAAGCTGGTCTGTCAGCGAGCCCTCAATTCCGGAGGCTTGAATCATACCGGCCAGTCCGCAAAGGCCGCCGCCGATGATTACGGAGATAAACAGAATCTTTGTGGTATCCATTCCGGCATATTTCGCGGTATTCTCATTTTCACCGAGTACGGAAATTTGATACCCTAATTTTGATTTACTCATAATAATATAGATGATAACAACCAGTACGAGAGCGATAATCCAGCCCATATGGATACCAAAAACCTTTGGCAGCACCGCATTGACTGAAAATTTTGCTATTCTCGGGAAGCCCTTCGCTTTTGGGTCCTTCCACGGGCCGTACTGCAGGTAGGAAACAAATTTGACGGCGATGTAATTCATCATCAAGGTAACAAGTGTTTCGCTGGTTCCAAACTTGGACTTGAGTACTGCCGGGAACAGGCACCAAATACCGCCTGCAATAATAGCGCCCAGCATCATCAGCGGAATCAATATGTAAATAGGCCAAGTTGGAAAATTCAGTGCAATTGCGGTCGCTGCCATGGCGCCAAGGTAGAACTGACCTTCCGCACCGATGTTCATAAACTTCATTTTAAAGGATACCGCGATACCGAGCGAAAGCACGACCAAAGGAATCGTTTTATTGATCGTCTCCTGAAATCGGTAAGCGGAACCGACAGAACCGGCCACAATATTTTGATACACAACGAAGGGGTTATATCCCAATGCCGCAATAAAAGCAGCGGAAGCCACCAATGCAATTAAAACCGAACCGATACGAAGCAAAGTGGACTGCATGGAGGAGCTTTCCTTTTTTTTGACAATTTTAAGCATTTGCAGATACCTCCTCTTCAACTGTTTTGCGG
>DAMDEB010000018.1:20827-22555 GCA_032090075.1 Caproiciproducens sp. | reverse complement strand
GTCCGATATCTTCCTTCGTAATCTGATTCGCCTGAACAATTCCCATGATCTTGCCGTCGTGAATAACCATGATTCTATCACACAGTTCCAGCAGCACGTCAAGATCTTCACCGATAAACAGTACGCCAACGCCCTTCATCTTTTGCTCGTTCAGCACGTCATAAATATTGTAGGACGCGCCTATATCAAGGCCGCGCACAGGATAGGCGGTAATCAGAACCTCCGGATTCGTATCGATTTCGCGGCCAAGCAGTACCTTTTGAATGTTGCCGCCGGAGAGACGTTTCACAATTTGCGAGGGGCCCGGGGTATCAATAGAATATTTTTCAATGATTTCTTCTGCTTTTTCAGTTCCCGCTTTTCGGTCAATAAACATACCGGGTTTATTTTGATAGGACTTAAGCAATACATTATCCACGATGTCCATACCGGCAACCAGACCCATTCCCAACC
This sequence comes from Caproiciproducens sp., assembly GCA_032090075.1. Classification (GTDB taxonomy): domain Bacteria; phylum Bacillota; class Clostridia; order Oscillospirales; family Acutalibacteraceae; genus Caproiciproducens. Next base: position 22,102 of record DAMDEB010000018.1, on the reverse strand, counting down.
GGTCCTCCGGCACAAAACTCATGCTGATTCCCTTTCGGATGATGTCTTTCGGTTTTAAACCGACAATGTCAGACCCATGGAACATAATATTTCCGCTTTGAATATGGGCCATCCCGTAGATAGCCTCGCAAAGCTCTTTTTGGCCGCTTCCGGCAATACCGGCAGCTCCCAGAATTTCACCGGAGTTCAAGGTAAACGAAAGATCATCCACCGCCTTATTCTGTTCCCCGTTGAGTACGGTTAAATTCTTCACTTCAAAGATGGGGTGAACTATTTTATCGTCCGCTTTCGGGCAGTCAATACAGAGCGAAATCGGCTTGCCTACCATGGCTTCCGTCAATTTTCGCGTGTCGGACTCCGCCGTTATGATTGTTTCAATGCTGTGGCCTTTTCTTAGAATAGTAACACGGTCACTGATATCAAGTACTTCATTGAGCTTATGTGTAATAATAATGACCGCGCAGCCTTCACGCTTCATATTGCGAAGAATATCAAACAGTACCTTAATTTCCTGAGGCGTAAGCACGGCAGTCGGCTCATCCAGAATCAGTACGTTTGCACCGCGATATAATACTTTTAAAATTTCAACGGTTTGCTTCTCACTCACGGACATATTGTAAACTTTTTTGTCCGGATTAATTGCAAGACCATATTTTTCGGCAATTGTGTTGATTTTTTGCGTCATTTCCTTGTCATTGATAATAAAAGAACCTTTTCGTCCGGCGATGATATTTTCTTTTGCGCTGAACACATCAACCAATTTGAAGTGCTGATACACCATACCAATACCCGCAGCGATCGAATCGCTTGGAGAACCGAACATTTTTTCTTTCCCGTCGATAATAATGCTTCCCTTGTCCGGAGAATAAATTCCCGAAAGAATATTCATCAAGGTGCTTTTTCCGGACCCATTTTCACCGAGCAGTGCATGGATTTCTCCCTTTTTTATATCCAAATCAATACCGTCATTGGCAATCACGGTTCCAAATGTTTTTGTGATGCCTCTAAGTTGCACATAAGCTGTATCTTCCATACTTACCTCCCGTTATATTACGCAGGTCCACCGGAGAGTTCCGGCTTTGGATTATTCTTTGAAAAAGTCCTTTTCAAAGCGTATTATAAATGATACAGCACAAGGGCATCCACCGTGTGTTGACCCTTGTGCTGCAAAACATCATTTGGGCAAATCAGTTAACTCTTTGGAATTGTTCCAATAACGCCTTCTGCGAACCAGTTGCATGCGAGTTGGTCTGCATCGGACATCTTCTCGCCGGC
>DAMDEB010000018.1:18145-20817 GCA_032090075.1 Caproiciproducens sp. | reverse complement strand
CGCCGGCTTTTACCCTTACGGCGCCGGTATTGTCTTTAATTTCACCAGTGAATACATCGAAAGAGCCATCTTCGATTTTCTTTGTCATTTCGTCAACCTTTGCCTGCGCACCGGCCGGGCAGTTGGCGGAAAGCTTGTCAAGGGAAACCATTCCCGATTTCATGCCTTCCCAATAGGACTGGGATTTCCATGTGCCGGCAATGATATTTTTAACATCCTGCACATAGAATACGCCCCAATGGAACAGGGGAGCAGTCAGATACGCCTTTGGTGCTGCGCTAAGAGTCGAAGCATTGTATCCAACCGCGAAAGCGCCTTTTTCCTGTGCGGCAACCTGCGGAGCAGTGGTGTCGCAGTGCTGGGCAAGTACGTCGCAGCCGCTGTTCAAAAGTTCAACTGCAGCGGATTTTTCAAGTGACGGATCGTACCAAGAGTTAATCCATTTCACTTCAACCGTCGCTTTTGGATTAACGGAGCGAACGCCCAATGTAAATGCATTGATTCCGCGGATAACCTCGGCGGTTGGCATAGCGGCAACATAACCTAACTTACCGTTCTTGGAGGCCATACCGGCTACGATTCCGGAAAGGTATCTCGGCTGTTCAATTCTGCCGAAGTAATTGGACATGTTGCTTTCAGTCATATAACCGGTTGCGTGGCCGAAGTATACGTCCGGATATTCTTTGGCAACATTGTCAATCCACTGCATGTGACCAAAGCTTGTGGCATAGATAACGTTGCAGCCCTGATCAATTAAATCGCGTATGGATTTTTCACAGTCGCTGGTTTCAGGAACATTCTCTAAGTACATGGTTTTAACGCCGAGTTCTTTTTCAAGTTCCAGCCTGCCTTGATCATGCTGATAGGAATAACCCTCATCACCAATGACGCCGACATAAAGGAAACCCACCTTGATTTTGTCCTTTGGAATTGCCTTGTGTTCAACAACAGCTGCTGCTACCGATGTGGCGCCTGACGCTGTGCTGCCCGTTGCTGCAGCCGGTGTGTCGCCTGAACAAGCCCACATTGATAAAGCCATTCCTGCTGAAAGTAACATTGCTATAATCTTCTTTTTCATGAAAACTTTCCTCCTTGGCAATCAAATTATAATAAATACGTCGGGAACTTTCGTTCATTTCGTATTTCTCCCATAATCAAGTAAAAACGGTTTCAGTCTGCTGTAAATGCGGGAAGTCAACTTCATTGTTCCCGTTATGTATAAAGCGCTCGGTCAATATGGTCATTAGTATTACTAATTGATATCGAAGCAAGTATAGCAAACTTAGAGTGGAAATGTCAATGGAAAATCACAAGATTCCTTAAAAATAAAACTTTAAAACCACAAATTTAGGTTAATTTGCACAATGCAACATAAAAAAATAATAGCGACCGGGCATATTAACAATTTTTCTGAAAAATTCTTATCTTTTGGAAACGAAAACTTCAAAACAAGAAAGATGATATTTAATTTTATGATGTATGCAATTTTTGAACCGGCAAAATAAACAAAAGGCATTTTACTGATCAATTTTTATTATCTATATTCAATAACACCTTTGCTGAAGCTGATGGAAACAGTAGAAACAATCTTGTCTTTTTCCTTAAATTCAAGTATACTATAATTAGCTTAGATGTAAAAAGTTGATTTGACTATTTTTATACAAGTTCATCATTAGTCATACTAATAATCTAACCTTATGATAACCTATCTTAAACATCCTTACAAGATAAATTATGCATAATCTTTTAGGTATTTATTATATTATTTTTCCCTAAAAAATTTTTTGGAGGTAAGTTGCATGACCGGAGAATCCCCATTACCCAATTTAAGCTTAAGCAGTAATTTAATGTCTACGCAGGTAAGCCTGCTGCTGATAAAAGAATTGAAAAGCGGTATTTTTGCGAATTCGGAAAAACTTCCCGCGGAAGTGGAGCTTTCGGAACAGCTGGGCGTAAGCCGCACCGTCATCCGTGACGCACTTTCCGATATTGAACGCGAGGGCTTTATTGAGCGCACCCGCGGAGTCGGTACCGTAATCAACCGCAATATTGTCAACCTGACCAACCGGCTGGACTTAAAGCTGGAATACAATGAATTGATTTTGAACTCCGGTTATCACCCCAGCACCGACAGCATTAATTTGAGGCTGGAAACCGCAAACGAAGAACTTGCCGGCAAATTGGATGTTGACCTTGGTGCCGAAATCCTCGTATGCGAAAAACGCATTTTAGCGGGGACAATTCCCGTTATTTACTCCTTTGACTATTTGTGCATCGACTTATTTAAAGAAGTAAACTACAAAACCATTGACTGGAGCCGCCCCATTTTTGATATCCTCGAAAAATACTGCGGGGTAATGGTAACCACTGACATCACCAAGGTAAGCGCCACCAACGCGGATGAATATATTCGCAGCAAATTGGGGCTTCGCTCCGGTGAGGCACTGATTCTGCTCGATGAGGTCGGTTACGGAAAACCAAACCGGCCACTTTTGCGTTCGCTCGAATTTTATACCGATTTCTTTGACTTTTTCATGCTGAGAAAAAAGCTATAAATTCTCTGCGATAGCAGCTGTGCGAAGCGAAACTGTTTTGCCAAACAAAAAAGGCGTCGTAGGATAAACCCTACAGCGCCTTTACTGTTATGTATTAATTATAGGACGGTGAGCGCC
>DAMDEB010000018.1:17106-18135 GCA_032090075.1 Caproiciproducens sp. | reverse complement strand
AGTGTCAATCCAAAATTATTTTTTTGCATGATTCAATAATATTTTATTCAAAAAGTCATTCTTTATGTTAATTTTTATTGAATTGCACGCATAATTGCAATTTAATTGACTACATTATGCAAATTTTAGTAATATTGGAAATTCTAATCATTCATCAGCAAAAAAGACACTGCCCGTTATGTATGGGCAGTGTCTTTTTTCGTTTTCATTTTTACTTTACGGCAATTGCCTCAATCTCGTACAAACCGTCTTTGGGAAGGGAAGCAACGGCCACGCAGGAACGCGCGGGTGCGTCAGCGGTAAAATATTTCGCATAAATTGCGTTGATCGCTGCAAAATCAGACATGTTCTTCAGGAATACCGTTGTTTTCACAACATCGCAGAAATCCATCCCAGCCGCGTTCAGCACTGCGCCGAGGTTTTTCATTGCCTGCTCCGCCTGCGCTTCAACGCCTTGCGGGATTGCGCCGGTCGCCGGGTCAATTCCAAGCTGCCCTGAGGTGTAAAGGGTGTTTCCACCCTGAATTGCATGGGAATATGGGCCCACAGCCGCCGGTGCGTTTTTCGCCGAAATTACAATATTCTTCATAATACAGTCTCCTTCATTTTTCTATTTTGCTTTATAACAGCATGTTCATTATAGCAGAAAACAAGCATAATGGAATATTAATTTTCAGCGATTACGGTTTATCAGACTATGCAAGCGGAGAAAATCCGTACTTTACAAATATCTTTTTCGCATCGGCACCGAGCAAATAATCAACAAATTGCTTTGCGGTGTCCGCGTGTTTACTGTCTTTTGTAATGCCGAGTGGGTAAACGATCTTATCGTGAGAATCTGCCGGCGCAGCACAGCTGACCTCAACCTTATCGCTGATTTTGGCATCCGTTGAGTACACAATACCGGCCTGTACATTCCCTGTTTCCACCCATGAAAGCACTTCGCGCACATCCTTTGCGTAAACAAGTTTGGAAGAGAGCTTGTCAGTCAGCTTCATTTTCTCAAAAACCTGTGCAGTGTACTGCCCC
>DAMDEB010000018.1:14090-17096 GCA_032090075.1 Caproiciproducens sp. | reverse complement strand
GGGTTCGCCAACGCCGATTTTTTTGATGTCAGCACCGGTCAGATCCGCAAAAGAAGCAATCTTTTTGCCATCTTTCGGGGTAATTAATACGACCTGATTTTGCAGCACATCTTTGACCGAATCAGCGATCAGAAGATTCTTGTCCTGCAAAGCCTTCATTTGCTTTTTTCCGGCGGAAAAGAAAACATCGCAGGGCGCGCCCTGTTCAATCTGCTGCTGAAGGGAACCGGAGCTGCCAAAATTGTAGGTAATGGTGGTTTCGGGGTGCTCCGCTGTGTAGGCCGTTTTGAGCTCATTCATGCAGTCCGTCAGGCTGGCGGCGGCGGAAACCATCAGTTCCACCTTTTCCGCTGCTTTGGATTCAACCGCGGAAGACGCCGGGGCAGAGGCTGCCGGGGCCGCTGAACTGACCGTTGTGTTGGATGTGCATCCGGCTGCAAAAATCATTAAGCCTGCCAGCAATGCGCAATAAAGTTTCTTCATGTAAAATTCCTCTTTCTTTTCTTAAAATTTATTATAATAAAAATTATAATGTTTCGATTGATTACAGCGGAATCCATGACCGTGGCTGTGAGCCGGGTGCCATTCCGTTATTCTTGTTCGCGAATAACGGAATGGAAGCTGAAGCGCTTTGGATTTTCATAAGCGATCAAACCCACAGAACGTCGAATACAGAAAGCTTCTGCTGCCTTGAAGCATCACTTAATTTTTCGTTATCCTCTAATAAACATATCGCATTGAAAGATAATTCGCACTCTTGCGTATGAAGGAGTTTTTACCGATAAAACAGATTGTTTGACTTTGAACGGAAAATACAGGAATTTAAAACCATCTTGTCTTTTCCTCCATTTTAAAGTATAATAAAAAAGCACTTTTATGAATAGTTTTGTTTTACGAATTTGTACATAATTACGATTAGTCATATTATTGTTTCTTCCATAATAACCGATTCTACACAGCCTTGCAAGATAAAATTTGCATATTTTTTATATTTTTTTGCATTCTACAACACAGGAGGCCGATTATATGGCTATAGAATATTCGCTGTCTAACCTGAGCAACAAGCTGATGTCCACACAGGTTAGCCTGCTGCTGATCAAAGAATTAAAGGACGGCATTTTTGCGCAGGCGGAAAAGCTGCCATCGGAAATTGAGCTTTCCGAACAGCTCAGCGTAAGCCGCACGGTAATCCGTGACGCGCTCTCCGATATTGAACGGGAGGGCTTTATTAAACGCACCCGCGGCGTTGGCACCGTCATTAACCGCGGTATCGTTAACCTGACAAACCGACTGGATTTAAAGTTGGAATATAATGAATTAATTGTCAACCTGGGCCGCCGCCCGAGTACTGACAGTATCAGTCTTCGGCTGGAAACAGCAGGGGAGGAACTTGCAAAAAAATTGGAAATTCCCCCCGGCAGCGAGTTGATTGTGTGCGAAAAGCGGATTTTAGCCGACGAAACTCCCGTCATTTATTCCATTGATTACATGGCCACGGAGTTATTTACAGGAATCAATTACAAGTCTATTGACTGGAGCCTTCCTGTTTTTGATATCCTTGAGCATTATTGCCGCGTAATCGTAACCACGAACATCACCAAGGTACGCGCGTCCAACGCCGACGCAAACATACGAAGCACGCTGCACCTTCAGTCCAGTGATGCGCTGCTGCTGCTTGAGGAAGTTGGCTATGGAAAGCCGAACGGTCCGCTTTTATGTTCGCTCGGGTTTTACACCGATTTCTTCGATTTCTCCATGCTTCGGAAAAAGTTTTAATGCGGCATTCGCACGGGATGCTGCAATTTTCAAAGCTTCATATCATTCTGCGCTGCGCGTTATAGATAAAAATAATACCTCCGTTCCTTTCTGTGAAAGCAGGTTGGGCCGGAGGTGTTTTTATTTCTTTTTGAAAAGATTTAGACCAGATATCGACAAAAAATGAATTTAAATGAACGCATGTTGTTTTCTTTTTATCCATAATCATGTATAGTGTTAATGTAAAAATATACAGGATAAGGAGGTTCTTCGATGCATTTCAATCCCAACAGTTCGTTTATGTATACCATTGTAGCCATTGTAATCGTTTATGTCATTGCACAATCCATGTTCTTCCTGATCAAAGCCTGGCGACGCGCAAAGGAGCTTGGCATGGAGGTTTCAACGCTGAAAAAGACGATGCTGTCCAGTGCGCTTTTCACGGTTGCGCCGGCGGTTTCAATTTTAATCGGTGTTATCTCTCTGTCTAAATTCCTCGGTTTTCCGCTGCCGTGGCTGCGGCTGAGCGTAATCGGCTCGCTGACATATGAGTTTACCGCAGCAACGACAGCCGCTTCAGCAATCGGCGCAAGCATCACCCAAACAATTACCGACCCAAAGGTGTACGCAGCAATCGCGTGGGTAATGACTTTGGGAATTTTACCAAGCTTGCTTCTTGTTTCTATATTTGGCAAGAAAATTGAAAACGGTATTATAAAGCTAAAATCCAAAGACAATGCATGGGGAGAAATCTTCCTTACCTCACTGTTTCTGGGTATGATTTCCGCATTTTTAGGGGTCATTTTTGCTACCATCCATCAAGGACTGAAAGGCTGGATTCCGGTCTTTGTGATGATTGCTTCCGCACTGATTATGGCTGTGTGTGGAATTATTGTTAAAAAATTTCACATCAAGTGGGTCGAGGACTTCGCGCTGCCAATCAGTATGCTGGGAGCTATGGCGCTTTCACTTCCCATCACAAATTTGACACAGTCGCTGCTGTAAGGAGGTTTCAACATGAAGAAAAAAAGCTATTATGACTCTGTTCACTTTACCGGACGCATATGGACGCTGACTGCTGCATTTTTGCTTGTTATGGTACCTGTATCCATTTGTGTGTATTATAATGCATGGCCTGCCGCCACCGATGTTCTGAAAGGCCTTTTGGGCGTTGCGCCTATCTTTTGGACCGTCGCAGTTATCGAGGTGGTTACATATGTTCCTATGCTCGGCGCGGCAGGCTCTTATCTG
>DAMDEB010000018.1:9691-14080 GCA_032090075.1 Caproiciproducens sp. | reverse complement strand
ATCTGGGCTTTGTAACAGGAAACCTCAGCAACCTTAAGGTGCCTTGCGCACTTGGTGCAATGGAAGCTGCAAAAGTAGAACCCGGCAGCGAACAAGGGGAGGTTATTTCCACGATTGCAATCGCGGTATCGTCCATTGTCACGACTGTTATCATTGCTGTGGGCGTTCTGCTGCTGTCCCAATTTGAACCGATTTTACAGTCCCCTGTGCTGAAACCGGCATTTGACAACATCCTGCCGGCTCTGTTCGGCGGCCTGGCGGTGGTGTATGTGTCAAAAAACTGGAAGATTGCATTGACGCCTCTGTTGTTTATGGTAATTTTATTTGTTCTGCAGCCGGGGCTTGCCAGTTCGGTCGGCTTGCTAGTGCCGGTGGGCGCATTGATTACAATTGCTGTGGCACGGGTTCTTTATAAAAAGGGCCGTATTTAATCATAGGAAGGATCTTGTTTTATGTGGTGGCTTTTGATTCCGGCGGTGCTAATCATATTTGTGGCAATACTCCTGATTCGCACTGCAAAATTCCGCCCGGTGGCGGAGCATCCCGCACAGGTAATACCGGTAACGGTTGACCAGGATAAAGCGGTTGAAAACCTTAGGGAGATGATTCGCTGCAAAACCGTATCAAATTCAAATCCCGATTTGATTGACGAAGCAGAGTTTGAACGTTTTCGTGAACTGTTGCCCCGCCTTTACCCCAATGTTCACCGCATTTGTGAAAGAGAGCGCATTGGATTAAGCGGCCTGCTTTATCATTGGAAGGGCAAGTCGCCGGAAAATCCTACTATCTTAATGGCACATTATGACGTGGTACCGGCCAATGAAGAAGACTGGGAAAAACCTGCTTTTGAAGGATTTTTAGAAGACGGAATTCTGTGGGGACGCGGAACCCTTGATACCAAGGGCACCCTCTGCGGCGTGCTTGAAGGTGCCGAGAACTTGATTTCGCAAGATTTCACCCCTCAGAATGATATTTATTTTGCCTTTTCGGGGGACGAAGAAGTGAACGGTTCAAGTGCGCCCTCCATCGTGGCAGAACTTGAAAAGCGCGGCATTCAGCCTGCCCTGATTGTTGACGAGGGCGGCGCCGTGGTAGAAGGGGTGTTCCCGGGTGTCACACAGCCCTGCGCACTGATTGGTATTGCAGAAAAAGGGTTGCTGAACGTGGAGTTTTCCATGAAGAGCAGGGGCGGGCACGCATCTTCTCCGCCGCCCCATACTCCGGTGGGCGTTCTTGCCAAAGCTGTCGTAGAAATTGAAAACAAGCCTTTTCCATCGCAATTGACAAAGCCCGCTACCGAAATGTTTGATACGTTAGGCCGCCATTCCTCGTTCCTGTTCCGTCTTATTTTCTCCAACCTCTGGTGCTTCCGTCCGGTGCTGGACAGCATCTGCCGCAAAAGCGGAGGGGAGCTGAACGCGCTGATGCGCACCACCTGCGCATTTACAATGATGCAGGGCAGCAAGGCGCCCAACGTGCTTCCCCCGCTGGCAACGGTCACCGCAAACCTGCGTCTGATCGGAGATGAAACGACGGATTCCGCAGTGGAATATCTTCGGAAAGCTGCAAATAATCCGGATATCACAATCAACAAGGTTTACGGAATGAATCCGTCAATTTATTCTGAAACGGAGGGCGAAGCCTGGGAGCGTGTAAAAAATGCGATTTCCCAAACTTGGCCGGAAGCCCTCATTTCGCCGTACCTGATGGTTGCCTGCAGCGATTCCCGCCACTATTGCAGAGTCAGCAACCATGTGTACCGTTTTTCGGCAATGGCGCTGTCAAAGGAAGAACGCGCCGCAATTCATGGCAACAATGAACGTATTCCTGTTGAGAAAATCGCTACAACTGCCGCATTCTATATGCGATTGATAAAGCGGAGTTAATTTTAAATATGCTGCTGAAAGGGGCTGCCTCGTTTTGAGGCAGCCCCTTTCAGTTTGATGAAAAAAACAGAAGAAGTCACTTTGACCGCAATTCCTTACGGATACGATGCAACCGCACAGCAGGGAAATACTGATGCATTTTTCAATTTTTATCTCTATTAAGAAATATGGATATTTTGAATAATTATGTAAAAGCTATCAAAATGTTCATAAAAATTTAATTTTTAAACTTTGGAGGTTATTGATAATGGAAGATCAGGATAAAAGAGAGCCCGAAACCGGGAAAAGCATTCTTGGCTGGATCGGCAGATTAATTATTACGATGGTGGTACTTTCAATCGTATCCTTTTTAACGCCGGGCTTTTCCATCAGCGGGTTATGGTCATTTTTAGTAGCAGCTGTGGTAATTACCCTTCTCGATTATATAGTGGAAAAAATGATGGGCGTGGATGCGTCGCCATTTGGAAAAGGAATCAAGGGATTCCTGATTGCCGCAGTCATTTTATATGTGGCACAATTTGTGGTTCCCCATATGACGGTAACGATATTGGGCGCAATCATCGGCGCTTTGGTCATTGGAATTGTGGACGCGATTTTCCCCGGCAGAGTAATGTAATCCTCAGAATTTTATAAAATAAAAAGCAAGCAGTACGATTTCAAAAATGGTATTGCTTGTTTTTTGATGTCAATTTATATTTAAATCAAAATGAATAAATTATCGAAAAATATAAGGATTAATAATGAATGCAATCAATCCCCAGAAAGAGCCTAAAATTGCCCCGGCCAGCACATCACGCGGATAGTGCATTCCCATGTACATGCGTGTGACTCCCACCAGCAGCGCGAAAACATACAGCGTAAGCGTAAGTGCAAAGTTGATATGAAAGTATTGCGTGAGCAGTGTTACCGTGTAAAAAGCCTGACTGGTATGGCCGCTTGGAAATGACTTTCCTTTGGCCGGCAAGCCTACAATGCGCACATCATCCAGGCTTATGTATGGCCTTGAACGACTTATCAACACCTTCATCGTCTCCACGACTGTCCACAGCGTCAGAGTACCCAGCACAAACTTATAAGCCAGAATATGATTAACAGCAAAGTAAAAAACAGCAACAATGCCCAGTGTTACAACCCCGTTGCCAAACTCCGTCATAATCAGCATGGTTCGATCCAGCCAGCGCGGACGCCGCCCGCACATATTGAAAAACGAAAATACACAGTCATCAATCCGCTGTCCGGCGGACCACACCAGTGAAATCGCAAGCAGGCAGAAAATCATCAGCATCCCCACCAACGGCCTGTGCGACTTAACGCCAAGCCAGAGAATTTTCCAAAAGCGGGGAGGGACGACCGTAATAAACAGGATCAGCATAATCGTGATAATGATAAGCCAGCATATGGGGCGAAGACGCCGGATACGGTGGATTACCCGCTCAAATGCTCCAGATATTTTATTGGCAATCTGAGTAAGATTGTTAAGCGCATTCATCGGCTTATACCTCCGGTGTTTCTTGTGTCGACAGCACCACCTCTTGCGCCGGCGGAATCATAACCGCCAGTGTATGGTGCTGTACTTCAATATGAACGGGATCTTCACCCAAAGTCAGCCCGTCCGCCATAACCGGCATGGGGGGCAGGGCGGTAATATCAATTTCCCTCACATGGTAATGCCGGATACGGGGATCGACCGAATCACACAGGTTGGTTCCCCTCATGGCGTGGCCAAGTAAATCCATCTTGGTTAAATCGGCAAAAAGCAGCACATCAAGCAGGCCATCCCTATATGCGGATTTATCCCCAACTTGATAATGACGCCCGATATATGGCATATTTGAAACGATCACCGCATGCCCTGTTTCATGAATCTCCTGCCCGTTCCCGAACACCAGCTTAATTTCGGACGGAGCACTGGTGACAAGCGTTGACAGGAAATCGCCGACTTTGTTTAAATGGCCATGCTGGATATCGTCTATTGACGGAAAAACGGATGACATCAACCCCACGGAACAAATTTCAATAAAAAGCGTTTCGGCTCCGTTGCAGGCCACCTTGCCCATATCGATTTTGGTGCGGCGGCCCGTGCGCAAAATCGCGGTTGCAGCCGGAATATCTTCAGGAATGTTTAAGGCGCGTGCAATATTGTTCTGTGTTCCGGCGGGAATAATCCCTAACGTTGCGGGCTGCCCCACGATTGCTTTTGCAACTGCGGAAATTGTTCCGTCGCCGCCGCAGGCAACAAACAGATGGATTCCCTGTGCAAGTGTGTCACGAACCATACCCGGAAGGTCGCTGCCCGGCTCGAGCAGAAAAACCTCCGGAGTCAGCTTCCACGCCTGCATCGCGCTGACGACGTCCGTCAGCTGTACCGGTGCAAGCCTTGCCGCCCCGGCCGATGGATTATATATCAATTTAACGCGCCTGCGGCGCTTCGTTGTAAAATAGGAATCTATATCCATATTCCTTACAAAACCTTTCTGTGTCCCTTTTTCTCATCAATGCATGT
>DAMDEB010000018.1:7800-9681 GCA_032090075.1 Caproiciproducens sp. | reverse complement strand
ATGCATGTTTTATGATTCGGGTTCATGCTTGATAAAGAATGCCCGTTTCGATCATCAGATTATTTGGAAGCATGCTGTTAAAAAGCATCCTTTTCCGCTTATTTGTAACTCTATTATTCACAGAATTACAGAAAATATCATGGCTGATTTTTGCAGCGCGGCTCGATTTTCGGAAATTGGTTTTGTGAGGCTCTGCCCAATCTAACACAAGCCGTGTTCAGCAAGCAAAAAGCGGAACAGTACTTTTCGTATTCATGCAATTTCATGCAATTTTGACACGGCTGAGCATGGTTTTAACCAAAACAGACAAGGTTGTGATTTTTTAGACAAGGCCGGATACATGAATGGGTATTTTAGTTATAATGGTATCATTTCATTGCGTTATTATAATTCCCTATATGAACCATATTGACAATACCCCTAACAAACTATCAGATTCTGTCAAAAATATTTTCCTCCGCCATGCCCCGTACCCATAAGAAAAAAGGTCAGGCTCAACGGATAATCCGTATCATTATTTTTTTGCAAGCTCTATTGACTAATCCGGTCAATCGTGCTATATTTCAATTGACCAATTCAGTCAATCAGGAAAGGATGGTTGCTTTGTTTGAAAAATTTATGAACTTACCGGATGAAAAAAGACAAAAAATATTAAACGCGGCTATGCTTTTATTTTCACAGAACGGTTATAAAAAAACTGCGGTTGATAAAATTGTGGAAAAAGCGGAAATTTCAAAGGGGCTTATTTTTCATTATTTTGTAAGCAAGAAAAATTTATTTATATATTTGTATGAATACTGTTCGGATTTTATTTGTAAGGAAATTTACGGTAAATTTGACTACAGCGAAAGGGATTTTTTTAAAAAGATTGAACTTTCCCAGCGGATTAAAGCCAAGGTTCTGGTGCAGTATCCGTATTTGTTCGACTTTTTGAAAACCGCCTATTTTGAAACTGACAAGGAAGTGGAACCCGGGATTCGGGCAATCAATGATCAATATTTAAACTCCGGATTCCCGACGATTTTTGCCAATACGGATTATTCAAAATTCAAGGAAGGCGTTGACCCTTCGATGGTAATGAAAATTATTGTTTGGTCGGCAGAGGGCTTTATGGATGAAGTGAACAAGCAGGGCGAAATCAACGTCGACAGCACCATCAAACAGTTTAACGGTTATTTACGCTTATTAAAAGAGAATTTCTATAAGGAGGAAGCACTGCAATGAGTGTGATCGAAATCCGCAATTTAACCAAAACCTATGGTAAATCAAGGGGAATTGAAAATGTAAGCTTTCAGGTGGAGGAAGGGGAAATCTTCGGTTTTATCGGCCCGAACGGTGCGGGTAAGTCAACTACCATCCGCACGCTTCTGTCGCTCATCTACCCGACAAGCGGCAGCGCGACCATTTTCGGCAAGGATATCATCAAAGACAGAACGGAGATTCTGCAGGACGTCGGCTACCTGCCATCTGAAGTTTTTTACTACGATAATATGCGCGTGATTGACCTGCTCCGCTATTCGGCAAGCTTTTACAAAAAGGACTGCACTGCCAAAATCAAGGAGCTGTCCGAAATTCTGGAGCTTGACCTGAAACGGAAAATAGACGACCTTTCCTACGGCAACCGGAAAAAGGTGGGCATTGTGCAAGGGCTGCTGCACTCCCCAAAGCTGATTATTCTGGATGAGCCCACAGGCGGGCTTGACCCGCTGATGCAGGCGAAGTTCTTTGACTTGATTAAAAGGGAAAATGAAAAAGGGGCGACGATTCTATTCTCCTCCCATATATTGAGCGAAGTACAGAACGTTTGCGACCGCGTCGCCATTATCAAAGAGGGTAAAATCATAAAGGTGGATAAAATCAGCACCCTGCGTGAAAGCGCTT
>DAMDEB010000018.1:7338-7790 GCA_032090075.1 Caproiciproducens sp. | reverse complement strand
GCGGTGGAAGCCTCGTCCAATATTGAAAAAGAATATTTTTCCCTTGACGGTATTTCCGGACTTGAGCTTGACGGAAACAAGGCAAAGTTTTTGTTCGGCGGCAATTTGAACCGAATTATGCAAAAGCTCTCCGCCCTTGAGCTGACCAATGTCAGCATTCAGGAGCCGGACTTGGAAGAGCTGTTCATGCATTATTATAAATAGGAGGCAGGCTATGGGTATCTACTTATTCGAACTGAAAACAATCCGAAAAAACACGGTCATATGGGCCATTACCCTGTCCGCCGTATGTGTGTTGTTTATGTCAATTTATCCCGCTTACGCGAGCAATAAGGAAGCGGTAAGGGAAATGCTGAAAGGCTTCCCGCCGGAACTGATCTCTGCTTTCGGCATGAATGTTGACAATCTTTTCAGTGTACTGGGCTTTTATTCCTTTGTTTTTGTATACATCG
>DAMDEB010000018.1:4391-7328 GCA_032090075.1 Caproiciproducens sp. | reverse complement strand
TTTAGGAATTGGCATGATTTCAAGAGAAAGCCGGGCAAAAACCGCCGACTTCTTACTGACAAAGCCGATTCAGCGCAAAACCGTGCTGACCGCAAAGCTGCTTGCGTCACTGACTTCACTTGTGTTTACGAACATTGTTTATCTGGTCGCATCAACCGTCTTCTGCCTGACAATTAAAAATACGGAATTTGACACAAAGGCGCTTGTACTTCTTTCCCTGACCCTGTTTTTCGTTCAGCTTGTATTTGTCAGTATCGGAACGCTGCTCGGTATTGTATTCCAAAAAGTAAAATCGGTGGTCACTACCTCTCTTTGCTTAACCTTTGCGTTTTTTGCCCTTTCCATGCTCGACTCCTTTATTGACAAGGATTTGCTGCAATACATTACGCCGTTCAAGTATTTCGACAGTACGGAAATCATCAAAAATTTATCCTACCAGCCATCTTCGCTGCTGACGGTACTGGCTGTTTGCACCGTGTGCATTTTTGCGAGCTATTTGCTGTACATCAAAAAAGATGTACACGCTGTTTAGGGGGGTGTGACAATGCATGTGTTTAAAAGAGAACTGCGGGCAAATTTAAAAGGCTTGCTGATATGGTGTACCGCGGCTGTTTTTATGATTATCGCGGGCATGAGCAAATTTTCGGGACTGGCCGCAGGCGACCAAAAACTAAATGAGCTGGTAGCCGGAATGCCTAAAGCGGTGCAGGTATTGATGGGCGGCGGCGGGTTTGATCTGACAACCGCCCTCGGCTACTTCGGCGTAATTTATTCGTATCTTTTGCTGATGGCGGCCATTTACGCGGTCAGTTTGGGTGCGGGAACCATTGCAAAGGAAGAGCGGGATAAAACCACGGAATTTTTAATGGTAAAACCACTGTCAAGGCGGCAGGTGATTTTTGAAAAAAGCCTTGCTGTACTGGTCAACACAATCATTTATAATCTTTGCAACCTGTTTGTCACCATCGGTGCGCTCAATATGCTGGACAAAGACACATCCATTCCAAAGCGCATTGCCGTGCTGATGCTCGGCATGTTCCTTGTTCAGTTGATTTTTATCAGCCTTGGAAGCGCGTTGGCAGGTGTTTACAAGGACGCAAAGCGCACAAGTTCCATTGCACTGTCCGTCCTGCTCGGAACCTATTTCATCAATATCGCAATCAGCCTGACCGACAGCATCGCTTTTTTAAGGGTACTGACTCCATTTGCTTATTTTGATACGGCGAACACATTGAACGGCGGCGGTCTGAACGGCGGATACGCCGCACTATCCATCATCCTGTTTGCCCTTCTGACATCCGTTACCTTTATTTCCTACCAAAAAAGAGATTTAAAAATATAACTGAAGCTTCACTTAAAATTATTCCCGCCCAGATGCAAATTGCTCTGGGCGGGAATTTTCAGTGCTGATTTATTTTGTTCTATCTCAGAATCAAATGAAGTGCAGAGAATTTTTCTATTGCAAAATATAGGGTGATGTATTAGGATTTAATAATAAAGTGAATGACTGGTACTGCGAAAGTATCAAAACAGTGAAAATTTTTCTACAATAATGAACGAGGGATGACATGACATATAAGGATTTGCAAAGTTTTATCAAAGCACTGGAGGCCAACGGGGATTTAATCCGCGTTGACGCAAGTGTTTCGGCGGAACTCGAAATTACGGAAATTACCGACCGCGTTTCCAAAGCCCACGGCCCGGCGCTGCTGTTCAGCAATGTGGCCGGCTCCAAGTATCCGGTTTTAATGAACGCAATGGGCAGCTACGACAGAATGAGTATGGGCTTAGGTGCCGGAAACCTAAATGAGATCGGCGAGGAAGTCGCGCAATATTTGGATTTGGCAAATTATCTGTCCATTCAAAAGCTGATGAAAAGCATTCCGCGCTTTTTCCGCCTGCTCCACGTGTTCCCGAAAAAAAGCAGGTTTAAGGGAGCGTGCCAGCAGGTCGTTGAACAGGATGTGGATTTATCCACCCTGCCCGTGCTGCAATGCTGGCCCGGGGACGCTGGGCGGTTTGTAACTCTGCCGTTGGTTTTTACGAAGGACTGCAAAACGAAGCAGCAGAACTGCGGAATGTACCGCTTGCAGATTTTGGATAAAAACAGTACCGGAATGCATTGGCACAAGCACAAGGACGGCTCGAAAATTTACAGGGGTTACGCGGAGCGCGGGGAGAAAATGCCGGTTTCCGTCGCGCTGGGCTGCGACCCGACGGTTACTTACGCCGCGACCGCGCCGCTGCCCAAAATGATCGACGAAATGATGCTGGCTGGCTGGCTGCGAAAAGCAAGAGTTAAAATGGTAAAAAGCGTTACCAATGATATTTATGTCCCCGCCAACGCGGAAATTGTGCTGGAGGGCTACGTTGACCCGGCGGAAAAGCTTGTTCGCGAGGGGCCGTTCGGTGACCACACCGGATATTACTCGCTTGCGGACGATTACCCCCGCTTTCACGTTACCTGCATCACACATAAAAAGAACGCGGTTTACCCGGCGACGGTCGTGGGCAAGCCCCCCATGGAGGACTGCTACATGGCCAAGGCGACTGAGCGCATTTTTTTGCCCGTACTGCGGTTGCAAATGCCGGAGTTGGTCGATTTGAATATGCCGCTTGAGGGCGTGTTTCACAACTGCGCGATTGTGTCCGTACGCAACCGCTACCCCGGCTGTGCGCGCAAAGTCATGAACGCCGTTTGGGGTATGGGGCAGATGATGTACACCAAACTGATTGTAGCGGTGGATGAGACAGTTGATGTGCAGAATTTAGCACAGGTGCGCGACGCGGTGCTGAAGAATGTACACGGCGGGGAAAGCCTGTTTTTGTCGGAAGGCCCGCTGGACGCGCTCGACCATTCGTCCGACCGTGCGCTGTACGGCAGCCGGTTGGGTGTGGACGCAACCGCCGCAGCTGAAAAAATTGCGGAAAGCGGCG
>DAMDEB010000018.1:3859-4381 GCA_032090075.1 Caproiciproducens sp. | reverse complement strand
GTACACAAGGAAAGCGCGTGGCAGGGCAGGGAAGCTTTAAAAGAAGCCATGAAGCAAAGCCGCGATAAATTTATAATTGCCGTTGACGATGACGTTGACCCCGCCGATTTATCCACTGTGATGTGGAAAGTATTCAATAATATTGACGCGAAACGGGATATTGTCCTTCTGCACAATCAAATCGGAATTGACGCGACCAAAAAACTGCGGGAAGAGGGTCTTACCCGCGATTGGCCGGATGATATTACCATGACGGATGCGATCAAACAACTTGTAACGAAAAGGTGGAACGAATATGGTATTGACTAAAATAGTGAACAAGCTGAAAGAGTACGGCAAATTGGTGATGTTTTCCCATACGATTTTCTCATTTAGCTTTGCGCTTGTTTCCATGGTAATCGCCGCAAAGGGGCTTCCGCAAATTTCCACACTGATTTGGATT
Source organism: Caproiciproducens sp. (assembly GCA_032090075.1). Taxonomy (GTDB): domain Bacteria; phylum Bacillota; class Clostridia; order Oscillospirales; family Acutalibacteraceae; genus Caproiciproducens. The sequence continues at coordinate 3,939 of DAMDEB010000018.1, read as the reverse complement.
GTGGTCTGCTTTATGGGGGCGCGCACCGGCGCGAACGCGATCAACCGCGTCATCGACGCCAAAATAGACGCGCTCAACCC
>DAMDEB010000018.1:0-3849 GCA_032090075.1 Caproiciproducens sp. | reverse complement strand
GCCAGATTCCAAAGGGAGAGGTAAAGCCGGTTGAGGTCATCATTTTTACCGCGGTTTGCTTCCTCGTGATGCTTTTCGGAGCATATAAGCTCAACTGGGTTTGTCTGGCGCTGTCGCCGGTCGCCTTATTTTTGCTGATTATCTACTCCTACTCCAAACGGTTCACTTTTTTGTGCCATTTGGTTTTGGGGGTTACCTGTGCCTGTGCGCCGGTCGGCGCATGGCTGGCGGTCACCGGAAAACTGGCGTTCATTCCGCTCGTGATGGGCGCGGCAAACACCCTGTGGGTTGCCGGGTTTGACATTATCTACGGCTGCCAGGATTATGATTTTGACACGGCGCACGGGTTGCACTCCATCCCGGTTAAATTCGGCGTGAAAAACGCACTGCGCATTGCCATGTCCTTCCATATCATCACACTGCTTTGCCTTGTCCTGCTCGGGTTGCTGGTTCCCCAGTTCGGAATCATCTATTATATCGGCGTTGCCATCATCGCCGGTCTGTTTGTTGTGGAATACCGGATGGTTTCGCCGACCAATCTGACCCATGTCAATATCGCATCCTACAGCGTCAACCAGCTGGTCAGCATTGTTTTGCTTGTGTTCGGCCTGCTGGACGCGTTTATTTAATGCACAGGAGCACTTGCAGCAATCATGCAATCGGCTGATTGATTTACGAAGTAAAATGATACAGAGGTAACCGAATGAAAAAGATAATCATAGGGATAACGGGTGCCAGCGGGAGCGTTTACTTCCTGCGCCTGATGTCCTATTTGACACAACAGGAAATAGAACTGCACATTATTGCCTCCGAACAGGGGGAAAAGGTGCTGAAGTACGAAACCGGAGTTGATTTGGCGGAACAGGCGACACTGTGGAAGAAAAGCAAAGCAACGGTGATTTTGGAGGACAACGGCAATTTATTCTCCGCTGTGGCAAGCGGGTCGTACCGCTGTGACGCGATGGCAATCATCCCCTGCTCCATGTCCACCGTGGCGGAAATCGCGAACGGCGTGACAAAAACGCTGCTCACCCGCGCCGCAGATGTAATGCTGAAAGAACGGCGCAAGTTGGTGCTTGTTCCGCGGGAAACGCCGTTTTCCGCTATTCATTTAAAAAATATGTATTCGCTTTCAACGCTCGGCGTGACGATTCTGCCCGCTATGCCGGGCTTTTACAATCATCCGCAGACACTCGACGACGTCATAGATTTTGTCGCCGGAAAGACGATGGACTGCATCGGAATTGAAAACAGCTGTTATCAAAGATGGGAAGGCAAGAATGAAAATGAAGAATAAAATAAAAATACTTTCTGTACTATTGACCATTGTTCTAACGTTTACGGCGTGCGCTTCACCGAATACCGGGGCAAGCAGTACGGGCAGTACAGAAAAGCCTGTGATCCGCATCGGGATGATGTCCTCATCGGACGTAATTCCCTATGTCTTAATAAACGAAAATAAGTTAGCCGACAAATACGGTTTTACACTTGATTTAGAGGTATTCACCTCCGCCAAAGACCGCGACGCGGCGTTTCAGTCCGGAGAACTGGACGGCGTTCTGACGGATTATATCGGCGTTTGCATGTATCAGAATGCGAAGTTTGACGTAAAGATAACCGGAATTACCGACGGTGACTACATTCTGGTCGCCGGAAAGAACACCGGCATTAAAAATATCAGCCAGATCAAGGGAAAAAGCATCGCTATTTCGGAAAAAACGTTAATTGAGTACACACTCGACGATATTTTAACGGCGAATAAGCTGACGGGCACCGACGTGGTAAAGGAAGTCGTGCCGAGGATACCCGACCGGCTGGAGCTGCTGCGCAACAATAAAATTGACCTTGGGCTGCTGCCGGAGCCTTTTGCCACGCTTGCGCTGAACGACGGCGCCGTGCGTTTGGGCAGCGCAAATGAACTGGGACTTTACCCGGCGGTCTCCGCATTTTCGCAGACCGCGCTCACGAAAAAGACGGCGGCGATTCACAATTTATACAAAGCATATAATGAAGCGGTGGATTACATGAATCATACCGATATTTCAAAATATGAAAAAACAGTCATCAAAGCGGTTGGCTACCCCGAAGAAATGGTGGGAAAGATCACCGTTAAAAAGTTCAGAACCAGCACCCTTCCGCCGAAAGCCGATGTGGCGGCGGCGGTTCAATGGGCAAGCAAAAAGGGCCTTTGCAGCGCATCGCTTACCTATGATCAGATGACGGCCGACGTTTATTCAAAATAATAGAATCCTGTGGTGAAAAAAATGCTTGTAATGGAGAATGTTTCCATCGGCTACAAAACAAAAAAAGAAACGCGCCCGGTCATTGACCACCTCTCTTTGCAAATTGAGCAGGGCGAGGCTTTGGCAATCCTCGGGCCGTCCGGCTGCGGCAAGTCCACCCTCATCAACACCCTTGCGGGTACGGTTGCAAAGGACGGCGGCAGTGTGGACTACATAAAGGATAACGAACGAAAACCATTAAGCCCCAAAACGCACAAAATCGGGGTAATCCCGCAAAACTGCGGCTTGCTGCCATGGAAAACCGTGCGGGAAAACTGCCTGCTGCCGCTGAAAATACGCCATGAACAGATTACCGAAACACGCAGGCAGGAAATGAAAGCGATTTACGCGTCACTGGACGTTTCCGCACTGCTCGGACGGTACCCGAAGGAATTGAGCGGCGGTCAGGTACAGCGCGCGGCGATTGCGCGCGCCTTTATCCTGAAGCCGGATTTACTGCTGATGGACGAGCCGTTCTCCGCTTTGGATGCAATCACCCGCGAAGAGGCAAGGGAACTGTTTTTGCGGGTTTGGGAGCAGAACCGCCCGACGACCATTTTGGTTACGCACAGCATTGAAGAAGCCCTTTATCTGGGCAATACCATTCTCGTCATGGGCGCGCACATGGGGGACATCAAGTACCGGATGAACAATCCGTATTTCGGAAAATTGTACCCGGAGGATGTGGACTATTTAGTCACAAAGCATCTGCTGCGGGAACAGTTAAAACCGGACGGCGAAAGGGGTGCCCTGTGAAAAAGCTGATAAACCGATGCAGGATGTTCGTACAGGGCTTCCTTTTGCTGAACCTGATTTGGCTGATTGCGGCCGTGCTGATGAACACAACCGTTATCCCCAACCCGGTCACTGTTTACCAAAACTTCGGCAGCGTGCTGACCAATCACATCTTTATCCATATTTTATACAGTTTAAAGCGCATTGGAATCGGTTTGGCGCTTTCCCTCGCGGTAGGCGTTCCGCTCGGAATTTTGATGGCTTCTTCCAGGAAATGGAACAAAGTGCTGTATCCGCTGATTTATTTCAGCTATCCGATTCCAAAAACGGCGCTGCTGCCGATTGCCATGCTGCTGTGGGGAATGCGCGACGGCTCGAAAATCGCGATTATCTTTTTAATTATCGTATTTCAGGTGATTGTATCCGTACGCGACAGCGTGCGCAATATTGACCCCACGATGTACCAGACGGTGATCAGCGCGGGGGCGGGTCGGTGGCAGATTATCCGCCATGTCACGCTGCCCGCCATTTTGCCGGAGCTGCTCACCAGCGTGAGGGTATCGCTCGGCACAGCTGTTTCCATCCTGTTTTTCGTCGAGGGTTACGGCACAAGGTACGGCATGGGGTATTACATTTTGGACGCGTGGTCGAGAATCAATTATATTGATATGTACAGCGGTATCCTTGTTATTTCAATTGTCGGTTTCGCCTTGTTCGTCGCCATCGATTTTATTTCGGACAAACTGTGCAAATGGAACCGCACCATCGAATAATACTAATCCAACGCGCTTCGCGCTATAAAAAGGTTGATCAACCTTTTTAATGGATTTTA
>DAMDEB010000017.1:26830-32502 GCA_032090075.1 Caproiciproducens sp. | reverse complement strand
ATTGTGTACGATTTGGCCGCAAGCGATTTTGGTTCCGGAATTTCCTGACGGCTGGGTTGTAAAATCATCTGGCGATAAATGCACGATTACAGTGCGGCCGATGACTTCATTCACCGAGAACCGATCGGTGATAAACATCATGAAGGCATATCCATGATTTCCGAATAGCGGCGGCAAATCTCCTGCGTGTGCAGGATGTGGGCAATTGTTTGGATTATAGTGTTTACCTGCGCTTGCAAACGGATCTTCGCTATTTCCAGTGCATGAGCTTCCTTCGTGTATATGAAATCCGAATACATCAGCTGAACATACTTCTGGCCCATGAGGAAGGCCGTGCATTTGTGCTATTAGCAGAACACCGTCAGATAGCTGGTAAAAGAAAACCATTCCATTAATATTAGGAAAGTTTGGGCTGCCTTTAACCGCGGCATGCGCATCTGGCGGCCTTTTTAATAAATTTTGCAATTGGTCGAATTGTGGTTCTAAATACAAAGTAACACCTCCCAAATCATTTTATGCCGGAAATAATAAATTGCTTATATTTTAAAACAATAAAAGATACTCTTTTATTTCTGACATTGACTTTTGAAATTATTTCAATTACTATAAAGATATTGGAGGGATGAGTAAATGAATTCAGATAAAGCAATTGTGATTGCAAATAATACTTCAGAGGGTATCAGCGTTATTGACATAAGCTTATACAACGAGAGTGGAAGAAGGTACAATCAGTCAACCAAGCGACTGATTGACAGTATCAATTCGACACTTTGGCTGGACAAGCAAAAAATTAAATCCATTATCGCCAAACAATACGGCATTCTTCCGGATAATATTACATTTGATTAACAACACCATCAGTTAGCGTCTCCGATCATTTGGTGACGCTACTTTTTTGTTTATTTTAAAAAGGGATGTCGCTTGCTAACTTACAGCAAGCGACATCATTTTTTTGTTACCTGCAGCACCATATCCAACGACAACGGCAATTACACCAGCACCAACGACACCGTCTACACATTCAACCTCACCTCTTTCCATTAAGAGACCAGTACATACTATGATTTTAGGGCACAGCTTGTCAATGTGAGATTTTAAGATATTTGAGTGGCATTCTCTTATCCAAATTGGAGTACGACCGAAAATCAATACATCTTTTTCAGTGCATTTCATCGTAACATAGTTTACAATAGTATCTATTGTAAACTATGTTACCTAAAAGTGCATACTTGCAATATATATTTTAAAGATATATTATAAATTAAAGAAGATAATAAAAATAAAAATAAAGAAAAAATTAAACTTAAATTAAAGGAGAACTATATATGAAAACCAGAAAAATCGCAGTATTGGCAGGGAGTCTTCGCAAAGAATCTTTTAACAAAAAAATCGCAAAAGTTTTGGAAGAATTGGCGCCGGCATCTTTTGAGATGGAGGAAATTGACATCAGCAAACTCGCAATTTACAATCAGGATCTTGATGACGAAGGCACTCCGCCTGCACCATGGACAGATTTCCGCGAGCTCATGAAGAAATTTGATGGAGTCCTTTTCGTAACGCCAGAGTATAACAGGTCCGTTCCTGCTGTGCTTAAAAATGCATTGGATGTCGGATCAAGACCGTACGGGCAGAGCGTCTGGGACGGCAAGCCCGGCGCGGTGGTTAGTGTATCTCCGGGTGGATTGAGCGCCTTTGGTGCAAACCATCACCTGCGTCAATCACTTGTTTTCTTGAATGTACCGACCATGCAGCAACCCGAAGCCTATATCGGAAATGTGGCAGCACTTTTTGACGATAGTGGTGTTCTGATTAATGAAAACACACGTGAGTTTTTACAAAAGTTCATGGATGCATTTGTATCTTGGGTTGAGGCAAATTCATCGGCTCAGTAATTATAATGATCTGAAAAATTTTGAAAAAGAAAGCATGTCTCCAGTAGGGGGCATGCTTTTTCTTTTATCCGGAATACAGATACGGGAAAATAAAGGAGGATAGAGAAAACCGCCCTTTTTTCAGGGCGGCTGAGAAGAGAAAATTATGAAAAAGAAAATATAAAAATCCTCATATGAGGAACTTGTAATCTGTTTTATCTTCCTAAGATATTTATAGTATAGAAGGCCAATGTGACTTTAAAGTGAAGCAAATTTGAAAGTTTTGAGAAGCAATAAAAAAGCGGCTCAGACCCATAAAGGGCAAGAGCCGCAAAAATGATCAGGAAAAATATTCGGAATCAATCTAAACTGGCAACCTCTTCTAAGAGCTCATCTATGATAACTCCTATTTTATCCATGCGTTTATGATCTTTTTTGATTTCGGCCTGCTGATAACAAACCCTATATACCGTTATTTTGCTTTCAAGCAATGTCTTTTGTTTAGTACTCATAGTGTGCCTCCTAAAATTTGTTATCTTTATTATATCATAGAAAAATAAATATATAATGAGGACTTAGAAAGAGTGATGTAATTTTAAGAAACTAATAAAATATATTTTTAGATGTCTCCATTACAACGTTTTTGGAGTTCTGAGTAAAAAAATCTCCCGTCAGCCAACAGGCCAGCGGGAGAATATTACTTCTTTTATTTCAGACTTGCTCTGTATTGCTCGCCCCATTCGTACATGGAATCAAGAATGGATTTCAGACTGAGTCCCAACCCTGTCAGCGTATATTCCACTTTGGGAGGGACTTCGGCGTAAACCTTGCGGTTAACCAGCCCGTTTTCTTCCATCATACGCAGGTTCTGTGTCAAAACCTTTTGCGTAATATTACCGACGGATCTTTTCAGCTCACCGAATCGTTTAGTGCCGGTAAGCAAATCACGCACAATCAGTATTTTCCACTTATCACCCATCATCAGCAGGGTAGTTTCCACAGGGCAAGGCGGTAATTCTTCTGTATTTATCATAAGTTTACTCCCTTATAATCCATTAGTATACATTTGGATACTATACCACTTTAAAGTGCTTACTTTACATTTATATGGTACGGATATATTATAATAGCATAGAAAGAATAAGTCAATTGACTTTATAAAAATAATATTAAACTTTAAAAGGAGAATATAATTATGAGAATTGCAGTCATAGGAGCAACAGGCAAACAGGGAAATTTAGTTGTGCAGGAAGCATTAAAAAAAGGCTATGACGTAACCGCGATTGTTCGGGATAAGGCAAAGATAACGTCCGGTCTTGTTAAGGTGATTGAAAAAGATATCTTTGATATTACCGCTGACGATGTGAAAAAATTTGATGTGGTTGTGGATGCGTTCCGCGCGCCTAATGGCAAAGAGGAACAGCACGAAACCTCAATGAAAAGCCTCATCCGTGTATTTGAAGCGGCACCCGATACCCGACTTGTGGTAGTTGGAGGTGCAGGAAGTCTTTATGTTGACCCGGAGAAGACCGTGCAGGTAATGGATACGGAGGGATTTCCGGATGCATTTAAGCCCACCGCCTCGAATATGGGAAAAGGCTTTGAAGCGCTCAAGAAAAGCGGGGTCAACTGGACATATTTTAGCCCTGCTGCGGACTTTGACTTTTCGGGTATCCGAACTGGAAGCTATACGCTAGGAGAAGACAATCTGATTGTTAATAAAGGTGGGGAAAGTTACGTGAGCTACGCGGACTATGCCGTCGCGCTTGTGGATGAAATCGAGAAAAAAGATCATATTCGCAAACGTTTTACGGCAGTTTCCGAAAGAGCTTAAGTATATTCATAAAATCTATAAAAACCTACAGAACTGACACAAATTTTATATAATAAATAGAGCCACATTAAATAAGCCGATACAGGCTGTTTAATGTGGCTCTATTTTTAATTGTAGAGAATTAAAACAAATAGGTTGGAAAAAAGCTTCAATCGGATTTTACGCTCTCCTGCTTGGTTGTGTTATTCGTAAGATCGCCTTGATTGGCGCGGCTGTTAATCTCTTCCTTGACCTGCAGCGGCAAAAAATCAAAGTCACTTGCTGCCGTTGCATCGTCACCTAAATTTTTATCCCATCCGCAATAATGGTCGTTCATAAAATCACCCCAAAATTAGATTTCCCGCTTTATGTCAAGTAATGCAGAAGTAATTTTTAGTTCCAAAATTTCAGGGGGGAGGGATGATGCCGAATTAGCTTTCATCCGGAAACTTCGGGGGATAATAAAAAAAGTGCACCCCGAAGGATGCACTAAAAAAACAATTTTTAAGTTTATGCTCTATTATTTGCAAAGCAGTCGCTGCAATACACTGGGCGATCTTCTCTTGGCTTGAAAGGAACCTTGCAAGCTTTTCCGCAAGAAGCGCAGACAGCATCGAACATTTCACGGGTACCGCCATTGGAAGTGCCCTTTGCATTTTTGCGTGCATCTCTGCAAGCTTTACAACGCTGTGGTTCATTTGTGAAACCTTTTCCAGCATAGAATTCCTGCTCGCTTGCAGTAAATTCAAATTCGGCTCCGCAGTCTCTGCAAATTAAAGTTTTGTCTTCGTACATGTAGTAGTATACCTCGATTATAAAATATATGCTTAACGAAAAGTTAGGCACTGCGTTCATTATACATTAAATTGTATTGGTTGTCAAATTAATTGTAAACTTTTTTAATATGGCTGTAATTTTACCTGTGCTCAATTTTTTCTGCATGGAACCCCCCGTAAACATCTGGGTTCAAATTAGTGCTGTTCAGAAAAGCGCAGGACAGAACTGCGATTAAAAATTTCGCTCAAATCCTCAACAATCGATGCTTCAATCAAATTCTGACGCGCCATAGTGCGCAGTATGCCAACCGCCTGGGTATGGGACAGGGCATTACGATAGGGTCTGTCCTCCGTCAGCGCCTGATAAATATCAATACAGGCCAAAAGGCGGGAATTGAAATCCAAACGCTCTGCATCAAATCCGTAGGGATACCCTTTACCGTTGAGCTTTTCGTGATGGTTAGCCGCCCAGTCGGCAATTTCTTCAAATCCGGTGATCTTCTCCAATGCCTTGCGGGTATAAAATGTATGGGATTGGATGATTATAATTTCATGCTGACTTAAAGTACCGTTCTTATCCAGTATTTCATTGGGAACCATTATTTTCCCCAAATCGTGCAAATCCGCAGCAATACGCATTTTCCAGTAAGTTTCTTCGTCATACCCGTAATATTGACACATGATTCCGGTTTTTTCGCTGATTCCCCTTGAATGGGTACCTGTAAAGGGTGATTTTGCATCTATAATATTGCTGAAAATTTGCGAGACGGTGTGTATGTCCCGGTAATTGAATGTTCGGTTCATCTTGGGCATCATTTTGGTTAACGCATCCTTAACATAGGTGTCACCCATATTCAGCCAAAATTCTACATTGCGGCTTAAATCATAAAAAATATCTTTTAGATTTGGGTCAAATTCCCGCTTTGAGTGTCTGATGAATTGAATCATATCACTGATAGTTTGATTTTCTGAAAATAAAATTGCAAGTGTATCCGCTAAAGCGATTATACGGGAATACAAGGGAATGTTTTCACCCGACATCCCGAAAAATCCGCTGCCGTCGTAATGCTCGTGGTGATAAAGAATGACATTTGGAATACTTGAAAAAAACGGAAAAAATTGAATGTTCTTTTCGCCCTCAATACAATGCATGCGGGTTAGTTCCGCTTTGATGTAATCCGTTGAGCCATGCAGCTGAACCAGCGATTTGGT
>DAMDEB010000017.1:25997-26820 GCA_032090075.1 Caproiciproducens sp. | reverse complement strand
CAGCAGCGAATAGGAAATCAAATCGAAAAGGTCCTGATCGACCAACTTTAATTTTTCTCCTATTCGGGATGCAATATATGCTACACGTCTCCCGTGATTTGTTACGTTGTTCACTAAATCCTGTTCCACATAATCGAGCGTAGAAGAAAGCGAGCTTAATAGTTCGTTTATATTAAAATTCAATATTATAATCTCCATATCAATAATTGTAGAGCTATAATATTTATCGTAACAATGCGAAAATATTTTAGTAAATAATCGTATCTCCTACCAACATAATGAAGATTTGTTTAAATGAAGCAAATGCGCCTTTCCTTATATTAAAAATAACTTGTATGGGATGCACCAAACATATTTTGAGACATTGATGTTGCAGACATGTTTTGTGAGATAGCCAAGGCCATAAAAGACGGAGCATTTCTGCTCCGTCTTTCTTGAATTATTTAGCTTGCCACGGCTTCTTGGCGGAATAGAGCGTTGCAAAATAAGAATTCGGGCTGTTTTTAAATTGCTGAATTGGGTTGTTTTGCGTCAGCTTCATTTCTTTTCCTCTGTGCATTATTAAGATGTTTTCACTTGATTCCATGCAATGATGTATTTTCATATTCATAACAATACCTCCAATACTCAATTTGAATTGTTCTTACAGTGTATTCGCGAGACGAAGAAAAGGATAAAATATCCGTCATAATGCTGTGTGATGCATATAAAAAACAAGAGCGGGGCACTGCTGCCTCGCTCAACATTATTTATGGTTTGTTAAATTGTCGGCAATTTTACGCAAATCTTCGTCGGATTGAACTTTTGGCCCCGCTTGCTTAAT
>DAMDEB010000017.1:24912-25987 GCA_032090075.1 Caproiciproducens sp. | reverse complement strand
TCCTGCACATAGGACGGCAGCGATAAAAAATATTGGTTGGTATTTAAATTTTCCGCAAAAGTATTTTCAGGCATTCCATTCACCTCCACAAATAGTTTTTACGGAAGTTAAAAAAATACATTCGTAAAACGCTGCCAATTTCTTACAGATTGCAGGCAGCTCAAGTATGATATTTTAGCCAATTAAAAAGTGTATGCGGTAAAACCGCAAAATCAATCATACAATCCGGCTTTCGGGACATAATTAGACTATTATATTGAATTGTGGTATAATTTTAAAATAAAGTTTAATTGATATACTCATTGGTGACAGAACTTCCTGCAAAAGCAGGAATAAAACTGATTGTAAATTGCAATATTTCGTGAGGTGCGCAGCGCTCGTAGCATTGCTGTTTCGCATCATTGATGATAGTCATTAAAATACTTAAATGCGACCCAAATTGAAACAAAATAGGAGAAAATATGAATTTTAAAGACCTCAATATCAGCCCGAAAATTTTAGAAGCGCTTGAAAAAGAAAGCTATGCCGTGCCAACCCCCATTCAGGAGCAGGCGATTCCTCTCGTACTGGCCGGCAGGGATTTGCTCGGCTGCGCGCAAACGGGTACCGGAAAGACAGCGGCGTTTGCTGTGCCGATTTTACAGCTGTTAAGCAATCCGAATACCGAAAAAACAGAGCCGCGTAAAATCCGTTCCCTTATACTGACCCCGACGCGGGAGCTTGCGGTTCAAATTTACGAAAGCTTTCATTCTTACGGCCGCTTTACCAAGCTGCGCGCCTGCGTGGTGTTTGGCGGCGTTTCCCAGAAGATGCAGGTCGAAAAGCTGCAGCGTGGCGTGGATATCGTTGTTGCAACCCCCGGACGGCTCAACGACTTAATGAATCAAGGCTATATCAATCTGCAGAACGTAGAAATACTTGTGCTCGATGAAGCTGACCGGATGCTTGACATGGGCTTTATCGCAGATGTTAAAAAGATTATTGCAAAAATCCCAAAGCAAAGGCAAACACTGTTCTTCTCCGCCACAATGCCGAAGGAAATTTCGGAAATGGTCAATACCATTCTGGTAAATCC
>DAMDEB010000017.1:23185-24902 GCA_032090075.1 Caproiciproducens sp. | reverse complement strand
CCCCGCCTGCCACAACGGTGGATATGATTGATCAATCCCTATATTTTGTAGATAAGGATAACAAGCGAAAACTGTTGATTCATATTTTGCAGGATAAATCGATTCGTTCCGCCCTTGTGTTTACCAGGACGAAGCATGGTGCGGATAATGTAGTGAAAGAACTAATCAAAGCAAAAATAACCACGCAGGCGATTCATGGAAATAAATCGCAGAATGCCCGCCAGATGGCACTGAACAGCTTTAAAAACGGTCAGATTCGGGTACTGGTGGCAACGGATATCGCTGCGAGAGGAATCGACATTGAAGAACTCTCCTGTGTAGTCAATTTTGACTTGCCCGAGGTACCGGAAACCTATGTGCACCGTATCGGCCGTACCGGCAGAGCAGGCCTGAGCGGAATTGCAATTTCGTTTTGCAGTGTAGATGAAAAGTCCGATTTAAGGAATATTCAGAAGCTGATTGACAAAACGATTCCTGTGGTGGATGATAATCCGTACCCGATGCTGATTACAACGCCCACACCAAAATCCGAGCTGCACCGCCGTCGCCCAATGGCGCAGAATGCCGATCCAAGGCGAAAGGCTCCGTTGAAAAAGGAAGCGCCGTCCAGAGGCTTCACAGACGCGGAGAAGCGGAACCCACCTGCCAAAAAATTATCGGAAAAGCCAAAGTGGAAAAAATCCTATTCCCGCAAGGGTTAACAAAAGCCTCCCAAACAGTTTTACTGTTCCGGGAGGCTTTTGTATTACAGACGTTATACTAAAATCCATTAAAAAGGTTAATTAACCTTTTTAATGGATTTTGCATGAGACGTGTTTTGCGCTTATTGGCGCAAAACAAAGCTCGGCGCAGCCGGGCGCTCTTCAATTAAAAACGTCAACTTTTTAATTGAAGATTAGTATTACAGCTTAAATTCATCCGCACTGTGTGCTTTCAGCGGCGGCAGGTTTAAAGGTGTGCGTTTTAACGGGTCATACACAAAACGGCGGCAACTTCCGTCCGGTTCAAGGTACCGGCCGAGCTTGCAGACGCTGGCGCCGTCAAAGTCCGAACTGTTCGCACAGTATTTGCATTCTATCTGAATGTTGTTTCCAAAAAACTTTCCTTTTTTTTTACCGAACATACTTGATTCTCCTCTGCTCTATATCCATGAAATCAATCATGCGGGTTTTGTTTTACGCATTTTTATTGATTATTTGATCATATTATAACATCAGCTTTTACTAATTTCCAGTTTTTCACTTGGAATATTGAAAATAAGTGCCACACAAAGCGCGATGAGCGCCGCAGCCCCGGGAATCGTGCCGGAAAAGCTTGCAGTAAGCGCTTTGGAAGTACTACTGAAAACTTCTGCGTCCAACGGGAATATTTTTATCAGCTCCGCCGTAATCAAGGCAGCAAATACGCCGTGAAGCAGACGGAACAACACAAAACGGGAGAGCTTGATTTTGATGTTTGCAACAGAGGAGATTACTTGAAAATGAACACAAATTCCGCCCCAGCCAATGGCAAAGGAGAACACCCACAGAGGAACACCGAGCCGGGCAAGGTCTGAACAGCCGCCTGTTACTTCCATTACCGCGGAAAGCGCCGCCGCTGCGTGCGGCTCTTTCGCCCAAATGCGCATCAAGTTCAAAAGCGCTGCGAAAAGCACTACAAAGCAGCACATGTTGATCATGGCACGCGCGGCGTCTGCGGCGGACGCAACCAGTGCATC
>DAMDEB010000017.1:20547-23175 GCA_032090075.1 Caproiciproducens sp. | reverse complement strand
CCGCCATATTTTTACTTTGCTGCGGCTTCGTTTTTTGCACAGCGGTTTCGTGCTTTGCGGTTATGCCACAAAGCACGCTTAAAATCAGGGAGGCGAGCAGCTGCGACGCGAACAGAATCACACCGGCCTGTGCGCTTTTCAGAAAGCCTACGCCTACGGCGCTGATCACAAACGCCGGGCCTGCGTTCACGCAAAAACAAAGCATTCTTGCGGCCTGATTTTCACTGACCGCGCCGTTGTCGTACAACGCGGCAATACTGCGCGCACCGGTGGGATAACCGCCGATTGCACTCATCAAAATGGATGCCGCGGAGCTTCCCGGCAACTTTAAAATGCGGCGTGCAGGTGCTTCAAACAGCCTGCCCATTTTCTCGGAAAGACCGCATTTAACAACAAATACTGCAAGTACCATAAACGGGTAAAGCGACGGTATAAGAATCTGAAGGCAGTAACCAATTCCGTTTTTTGCGCCCGCTGCCGCCTCAGCCGGAAAAATCAGCAGCGCACATGCGACCAGAAAAGTCGCCGTGAGCAGCAAACCTTGTTTTATCCTCATGTGAAACCTCCCTCCGTGCGGCATTCAACTCAATGTACAGCCGGCCTGCTTTGCACGGGAAATGCCGGTAGCTTATCATTCTCCCTAATGTGTGTAAGCACAGGAAGTTGCTGTATGAAGTTATATATATGCCTTTGAGCGGAAATTTACGCCGATATTCGAGCAATATCAATCGGCTTTTGCAGTGATATAATCCGACCATAAGCGGATATTTACACCTTCTGCCGCATAGGCTTTATGTGATAAATACAATTAGGGCGGGGATTATATTGGCGAATAAAATGAATATCCGAAATTTAGCGGTACCGATGCAAATGCCATCGCATATGGAAATAAACGGGAACCAAGAGGTCATTGTGGACGGTTGCAGCGGCGTGCTTGAGTATGACATTGATGTTGTAAGAATCAAAACGGGGAAACTGATCGTGCGTTTTTCCGGTCGCAACCTTGTGATTAAATGCCTGACCGCGGATTCCCTTGTGGTAACGGGTTTTTTGACTGGAATTGAGTTTAGTATGTGAGGTGACGGTATGGTTTCATTGCGTTTGACGCGCTGGCTTATGGGGTATGTGCGCTTTTCGGTTATCGGGGGCAGCCCGGAGCGCTTTTTAAATCATTGCGCCCGCTCCGGGATTAACCTGTGGAATATCAGGGGAGGCGCAGACTGCGGAGCGTGCGTTGCCGCCGGCAGATACCGCGAATTGCGCCCATGCGCGCGCCATGCAAATGCAAAATTAAAGGTCGGTGGGCGGTACGGCCTTTCGTTTGCCACTAAAGGGATTAGAAAGCGCCGTGGCCTTGTAGTCGGGACGCTTGTCTTCATTGCGGTGCTGTACCTGCTTTCCGCACGCTTATGGAGTATTGAGGTGAAGGGCAACACGACGATCCCCACCGGTCAGATTGAAGCGGAACTCAAAGAATTAGGAGTTGTTCCCGGCACGCTCAAATCGAAGATTGAGCCACAAATTCTACAGCAGAAACTGATGCTGAAATTCACACAAATCGGTTGGCTGTCTGTCAATACGCACGGCTGTACCGCCGAGGTTCAGTTAAAGGAAAAAATTGACCGGCCGCAAATTATCGCACAGGACAATCAAAAAATTTATAATATTAAGGCCGCCCAGACCGGGCAGATTCTCTCCATGGAGGTTTACACCGGAACTGCAATGGTAAAAGAGGGCGACGCGGTGGTCAAGGGGCAGCTTTTAATCAGCGGCGTTGTCGAAGACGACGAGGGAAAGAGCACCCTTAGGGGAGCATCTGGAAAAATCATCGCTTCGACTGCGCGTACTTTAACAACAGAAGTCGAACGAAAGCGCCGGGTGTCCGGGCCGACCGGACAGGTGGTGACAAGGCGGAGCCTTAACCTTTTCGGTGTGCGTGTACCATTGTCTCTTGTTGAAAAACCTATTGGCGACTATAAGACAGAGGGAATTCACACCGATTTAAAACTGATGAGTTCCGTTCTTCCCATCAGCGTTTATGAAGAAAATTGGAGTGAGCAGCAGACGGTGGATGTCACGCTCACGAAAGAACAGGCACTGGTGGAAGCCAAAAAACAAATGGCACAAAAACAAAAAGAGGAATTAGGCGATGCGAAAATTGTTTCGATGAACCCGAGTGAGCAAATTGACGGTTCCAAACTGCTTTACCGCGAGTTGGTAAAATGTGAGGAGAATATTGCACAGGAATCGGAAATTATCATAAAATAACTGATTTTTTTGGTACAAATCATGATGATTAAAAGAAAGAATTGTGCTATAATAATAATAATTTATCTTTCGGAAAGTCAGCTTCCGTCGATAAAATCTGCATAGGGTGATAGAATGTTTGAACAAAGGATAAATATTGACCGCATGGAGCAGGCGGTTGCTCTTTTTGGAAATTTTGACGAAAACATTAAATTGATGGAAAAAGAGTACCGTGTCAGCATCGCTGGGCGGGGAAGCGAAATTAAAGTTTCCGGTGAGCCGGAGGATGTTGCGAGGGCGGTGCGTGCAATCGACAGCCTGCTTTCACTTGTCAACCGCGGTGAAGCGCTGAGCGAACAGAATGTCCGTTACTGTATTTCC
>DAMDEB010000017.1:13912-20537 GCA_032090075.1 Caproiciproducens sp. | reverse complement strand
AGTGAGGACAAAATTGATACGCTTGCAGGCGACTGTATTTGCATAACGTCAAAGGGGAAGCCTGTAAAGGCGAAAACACTTGGGCAAAAAAAGTATTGTACGGCGATTAAGAGCCATACAATTACAATTGGTGTGGGTCCTGCCGGCACCGGAAAAACCTATCTCGCCGTGGCGCTCGCAGTAACGGCGTTCCGCGCACAGGAGGTCAACCGGATTGTTTTAACCCGTCCGGCTGTTGAAGCCGGAGAAAAGTTAGGCTTTTTACCGGGTGATTTGCAGCAGAAGGTTGACCCGTACCTCCGTCCGCTCTATGATGCCCTGTTTGATATGTTGGGCGCGGAGACTTACCAGAAATATGTTGAACGCGGCAATATTGAAGTGGCGCCGCTCGCATATATGCGCGGGAGAACCCTTGACGACAGCTTTATTATTCTTGACGAAGCACAGAACACCACACCCGAGCAGATGAAAATGTTTCTTACACGTCTTGGATTTAATTCCAAGATGGTGATTACCGGAGATATCACCCAAATTGATTTACCTGACGGACGCAGGTCCGGTTTAAAGGATGTCATTAAGATTTTGCGCGATATTGACGATATAGCACAGGTAAGGTTCAATGAAAAAGATGTTGTGCGCCACAGACTGGTGCAGGATATCATAAAAGCATACGAAAAAAATGAGGAGGTCGGGCGTTAACACGATGGAAAAGGTAAGAGTAATTATTGAAAACAAACAAAAAGAAGTAAAAATCCCAACAGGCTTACGCATGTTGGTGCGCCGCTGCTGTAATGCAGTGCTTCGGATGGAAAAATTTAGTGACCCGGCGGAAATTAGCGTTACTTTTGTAAACAATGAGCAAATACACGAGCTGAACAAACAGTACCGCGACAAAGACGTTCCGACGGATGTGCTTTCTTTCCCAATGGGTGAAAACGGTGTTTATGACACCAACCATTCAACCGGGGCAAAAATTTTGGGCGATATCGTCATCTCCATGGAAAAAGCCGTGGAACAGGCTGACCGTTACGGCCACAGCCTTGAGCGCGAAGTTGGCTATCTTTCTGCTCACTCCATGCTGCATTTGCTCGGCTATGACCACGAAAACGGTGGAATAGAGCGAGTCCATATGCGCGAAAAAGAGGAGCAGGTTATGACGCAGCTCGGTCTGCCAAGTACAAGCAGCTATGTTTTGGACGAGGATGAGGAGTAAGGCTTGCGATTTTTTAAAAGCTTTAAATATGCTTTTCGGGGAATAGTCTATTGCATTAACAATGAACGAAATATGCGGATACATACAGTGGCAGCGCTGTATGTATTTGTCTTTTCGTTCTTTTTTGAAATGTCACGGGCGCGTTATGCGGTGGTTTTTCTCACCATTGCAATGGTGATGATGGCTGAGCTGTTTAATACTGTTGCGGAGGAGCTTTCGGATATGACTGCGGCTAGTTTCCATCCTGTTGTACGAATTATAAAGGATATGGCTGCCGGCGGCGTTTTGGTCTGTGCCTTTTTTTCGGTGATTGTCGGTGTATGCATTTTTTGGCAGCCCGCGGCGTTTGTAAAAATCGTGCAGTATTTCAGTTTAAATCCACTCATACTTTTGCTGTTCTTACTGCTGACAGCGGTATGTGTTGTGTACATTGCCATGGGGCCAATCGGCATCCGGGATTTTATCAGAAAAAAACGTGACAAATAAGGAGAATTTACAATGATAGATAATACAGAGGAGAAGTCGGCATTTATTGCCATAGTGGGCCGTCCGAATGTCGGAAAATCCTCACTTTTAAATGCAATGCTCGGCCAAAAGGTCGCAATTGTTTCAAACAAGCCCCAAACAACGCGCACACGGATTATGGGCGTTTTAACACGCGGGCCGTATCAGCTTGTTTTTATTGACACACCCGGCCTTTTAAAGCCCCACAACCGGCTTGGTGAATACATGGTGAAATCCGTAACCGAGTCCGTTTCGGGTGTTGACGCGTGCCTTCTGGTGATCGAAGCCGGCAAGAAAATATCCCCCGCCGACCTGGAACTGATTGATAAATTCAAATCGCTCGAAATGCCGGCCGTTTTGGCAATCAATAAAATTGATTTGCTGTCCGACAAAAGCGCTCTGATCGCACAAATCACCGAGATCTCCGAGCTTTACAGCTTTGAGGCTGTGGTGCCGATTTCAGCGATTGACGGTAACGGCGTAAAGGATCTGACGGCTGAGCTCGAAAAGCTTGCAATGCCGGGCGGGCACTTTTTTGACGAGGATACATTAACAGACCAGCCCGAGCGCGTTTTGGCGGGTGAAATTGTGCGGGAAAAGCTGCTTCGCCTATGCAGCAAAGAGGTTCCGCACGGGATTGCGGTCGTGGTCGAGAAGATGCGCGAGCGTGAAGATAAAAGTAATATCACCGATATTGAAGCTACTATTTACTGCGAAAAAGAGAGCCACAAGGGCATTGTAATCGGCAAAGACGGCGCAATGCTTAAAAAAGTAGGCACAATGGCCCGCGGCGATATGGAACGCTTTTTCGATTGTAAAATCAACTTAAAACTATGGGTTAAAGTCAAAGAGGACTGGCGTAACCGCGCGGCGGCTTTGCGCAGTATGGGCTTTGACAGCAACAGCTTTAATAAATAACGTAAAGCATATTTTCACTGAATAATTTGTAATATTTTGGGTTTAATTCATATATTTACCGCTCATATAACCTTGCTAAAGGCGAATACTTAGAGTAGCAAAAGAAAAGGGAGCGGTGAATATGGATGAAAAAACAGCGTGGAATTGCTTTCAAAATACGGGCAATGTCAGCGATTATTTGATTTACAGCCAATGTAAGCACTATGACGAGGAATTGCAAATGCGGGAGGACCCGAATGCAGATAGAGACCAACGGCTTGGTTATCCTGGAGAAGAGCGTGGGTGAAAGCGACCGGCTTGTGACCATTCTAACGCGTGAAGAAGGCGTAGTGCACGCCTTTGCTCAACAGGCAAAAAAAATCAAAAGCAACAAACTTTCAGCCACTCAGCTTTTCAGTTATTCCCGCTTCACTATTTTTAAGGGGCGGGATAAATACATAATAGATGACGCTCAATCCATTGAAGTCTTTTTTGACCTCCGGCGGGATATTGAGCGCCTTTCCCTTGCCCAATATTTTTGCGAGCTTGCGGGTGCGCTTGCTCCACAAGAAGCCGAGGCCGGGGATTTTTTACGTTTAATTCTGAATGCATTTCACTTTCTGTGCAAGGGTATAAAGCCCAATTTACTGATTAAAGCAATTGTGGAGATGCGTATGCTTTCGCTCGCGGGCTATATGCCCGACTTGGTCTGTTGTGCCGGCTGTTCCTGCTACGAAGCCGATGAGATGTATTTTTTGCCCCGAAAAGGGTCGATTTATTGCGGGGATTGTTTTCAACCCTCTGCTGAGCCGATGGTGAAATTGAGCCGCGGTGCAATGACCGGTCTGCGCCATACGATTTATGCCGACTTTGAAAAATTGTTTTCTTTCAGCCTGTCTACGCAAGGGCTGAAGGAACTTTCAAGTGCGAGCGAGCTATATGTTTTAACCACATTGGAGCGCAGTTTTAACACACTTGATTTTTACCGGCAGATGCAGGCAGATTAAGTTCAAAAGGTAAAATCGAGTACATATGTTATATGATTTGCTGTAGCAATTTAATTTTGCTGTGTCTGATTTTTCCATTAGGGAGAGAGTATGGAACAGAAAAGAAACAAAACCTTTTTGCACAAATTTTTAGTCAAAGCTGCCGGGGCAGTTTCGGCCGCTTTTATTGAGAACCATTTGCTGCAGGTCTCAAATTATACAATCGTGTCCGAAAAAATCCCTGCCGCCTTTCAGAATTTTAAAATTATGCAGCTTTCCGATTTACACAGCAAACGCTTTGGACACGATAATGTGCGGCTGATTCGGAAAATAGACGCGGTGCAGCCGGATTTACTTGTGATGACGGGGGATATGATCAGCCGTTCGGATTCCAATCATAATGTGTTCTTTCAGTTGGCGGAAACGCTTGCAAAAGAATATCCGTGTTATTATGTGATTGGTAATCATGAGCAGGATATGAAGCGCAATGAACTAAAACTGTTTTTGGCAAAGCTCACCGCGACAGGCATCCATGTAATGGAGAATGAGAACGTCGAGATTTGTAAAGAAGACCAAAAGATAACTCTTTACGGCATGTCGCTTCCCCTCAAATACTATAAGCAGTCTAAGTTATGGTCGGCGCCTGCCGCGCCGTTTGGCGAGCAGGAAATGGAACGGGCGATGGGTCAATATAACAGCGCACAGTATGGAATTCTGCTAACCCATAACCCGCTCTGCTTTGTCGCTTACGCCGAATGGGGCGCTGATTTGACCCTTTTGCGGCCATATCCACGGCGGGATGATTCGACTTCCGTTTGCGGGCGGACTGCTTTCCCCTGAACGGGAATTTTTTCCACAGTACAGCGCCGGAATCTATGAGTATAGCGGCAAAAAAATGCTCGTAAGCCGCGGACTTGGCAGCGGAACGTTTGGAATACGAATTTTGAATTGCCCTGAGATTGTGGTAATTACGCTTGCTCATTCCCAGATGTAACATGGAAGAACCGAAATATAAAATGCAAATGCACATGGACGATAAAGCCGCAATACGGAGGATATACACGCAATCTATATCATCCCCCGATTTGCCTGTACCCTAAGAAAGGATATTATTTATGTTTATGGAAGAAAACAAAAAACATTATCGAGCCCTTGAGCTTGACAAAATATTGAAGTTGCTTGCCGCTGAGACCGCCTGTGACGACGCGGCCGAGCTTGCACTGCAGCTTACTCCCTCCACTTCGCTGACCGAGGTACAGCGGATTCTGACGGATACCGATGAAGCTCACACGCTCCTTGCGCGGTTTGGTGCACCATCCTTTGGCGGTTTGAAAAATGTCACCAACTCACTTCGCCGCGCCGAGGCAGGCGGGACGCTTAATATGGCTGAGCTTTTGCGGATTGCCGGCGTACTGCGCACCTTGCGCGGTATTGTTGAGTGGCGCGCGAAAAGCGCGGGCGTGCAAAGCTGCCTCGATTGGCGCTTTGATTCGCTGATGCCGAATAAATACTTGGAAGACCGGATTTACAACGCGATTCTTTCCGAAGAGGAAATGGCGGACAGCGCTTCACCTCAGCTCGCCGCTATCCGGCGTAAAATCCGCTCCGCATCTTCCCGTGTGCGGGAACAGCTTGACAAAATGATTCATTCCTCGGTTTATCAAAAATATTTGCAGGACCCCATTGTTACGCTGCGCGGCGGTCGTTTCGTCGTACCTGTTAAAGCGGAGTGCAGGGGTGAAATTGCCGGTCTTGTGCATGACACCTCTTCCAGCGGCGCAACTGTGTTTGTGGAACCGATGGGAGTGGTTGAGGCCAATAATCAGGTTAAGGTGCTTCAATCGCAGGAGCAAGCTGAAATTGAACGGATTCTTGCAGAGCTTTCGGCTGAAACCGGCAACTTTTCCAGCGGTACCATCAGCGGATATCAGGCCGCGGTGGAACTGAACCTGATATTTGCCAAGGCAAATCTGGGTTATAAAATGAAAGCAAGCATGCCGATTGTCAATGATAAGCACAGGATATTGCTGAAAAAAGCACGGCATCCGCTTATTCGCGCCGATCAGGTTGTGCCGACCGATATTGAACTCGGTATCCGTTTTGATACGCTCGTTATTACCGGACCGAATACAGGAGGCAAAACGGTCTCGCTCAAAACCGTTGGTCTTTTAACACTGATGGCAATGTGCGGACTGTTGCTTCCGGTTTCCGAAAACAGTGAAATTTCCATATTTCATAAAGTTTTAGCCGATGTTGGCGATGAACAGAGCATTGAACAGTCATTGTCCACCTTCTCGGCGCATATGACTAATATTATCAGAATTATTGAACAGGCGGATGAAAGCAGTTTGATTCTTCTGGATGAACTTGGCGCGGGAACCGACCCGGTTGAGGGCGCGGCACTCGCAATGGCAATTCTGGAAGCTCTGCGCGCAAAAGGCGCCAGAATTGCCGCCACAACGCATTACGCCGAATTAAAGGCCTATGCCTTACAGACGGAAGGGGTGGAGAATGCGTGCTGTGAATTTGATGTTACGACTTTGCGCCCGACTTACCGCCTGTTAATCGGCGTGCCGGGGCGTTCCAATGCGTTTGCGATTTCTTTGCGATTGGGCTTGGACAGCACTGTTGTTGAACGCGCAAAGGAGCTTGTTTCCAGCGAAAACACACGCTTTGAGGATGTTGTGCAAAGTCTTGAAAACAGCCGCCAAAGTTTGGAGGCGGAGCGCACAGGGGCTGAACAGGCCCGCGCTGAGGCCGCACGTGCACAAAAGGACGCACAGGCGATTCGCGACAGCATACAGGCTGAAGCCGACAAGGAGATTGAAAAAGCGCGCCACCAGGCGGCCGAGTTGGTCGCACGCACGCGCGGCCAGATTGACGCTCTTTTAAATGAGATGGATGAACTGAAAAGGCAGCAAAACAAAACACTTTCTGCCGAACAAAAAGCAAAGCTGAAAGCCGGTTTACGTTCTCTGGAGGAAACCGCCGACCCCATTCATCAAAAAGAGGAACAGGGCGAGTA
>DAMDEB010000017.1:10378-13902 GCA_032090075.1 Caproiciproducens sp. | reverse complement strand
CGCTTCAGGTTGGCGACACGGTTTTGCTCTATGATATTGATAAAAAGGCCACCGTACTGCAACTGCCGGAAGGCAGCGGCAAAAATGTGTTGGTTCAGGCAGGAATCATCCAAACACGCGTACCGCTTTCCAATCTTCGTTTGGTACAGGAGAAACCGGTCAAAGCACCCCGCCGCACCGTTACCCGAAACGTGACCGGCAGGGCGCAGGCAAAGGTTGTCACGGAGCTTGACCTGCGCGGGCAAATGGCCGACGAGGCCATCATGAACGTCGACCAGTTTATCGACTCGGCACTGCTCAGCGGGATTGAGCAGCTTACCATTATTCACGGTAAAGGCACGGGTGCGCTGCGTGCCGCAGTACAGCAGCACCTCAAACGCCACCCAAGCGTCAAAACCTACCGTCTGGGTGTTTACGGCGAGGGCGAATCAGGCGTAACAGTTGTAGAATTAAAATAAACTGAGCGCAGTCAAAAGCAGAAGGAGGAATGATTTTTATGAAACAGGCAGCCCAAAAGCGCGGTAAAAAACCGCTGATTTTTATTGTATCCTTTGTGGTTTTATTGCTAATGATCATTGGAATTCTGTTTGCCTTAATACTGAGCGACCCGAATCAACCCATTGCCACGGGGGTAAAGGCGGACACAGGGGTTGCAAAGCTTGTCAAAGCTGCTGTTACAGGGGCACCCGCGCAGCTTTCCTCCGAAGAGATGAATGCGATTTTAGAAGCGAAGATTGCAAAAGGAACACAAACAAAGATAAAAGGCGTACGTTTTACCATCAACGGTGACAACACGGTCGATGCATATGTGCCGGTGTACTACAAAGGAATGAGGTTTGGGGTAAGTGCTAATTTGACAGTTGCTCCCGCTGCGGAAAAACAGATTAGCGCAACGGTAAATTCGATGAAGATAGGCCGTCTGCCTGTTAATCCCGCGTGGGTGCTCTCCTACGGCAAAACGGTATTGCCCAAAGAAGTCAGCGTGGACGGCAATGTTTTGCACGTAAATGCAGACCTGTTAAATACTTATGTTTTAGAAAATATGGTCGGGGCAAACCTCAGCAGCCTTACGGTTGCCAATCAAAATTTCGTGGTGGGCGTTTCCGGTAATATTGACAAATTAAAAACTTATATTGAGCAGAATTTGAAATCTTACATCGGATTACTAAGCTGATTTTATGGGAGAGAAATGCGGCGTGAAAAATGGGTTTTACCTATTGACAAGCGCCGCGTTTTATTGTATAATTCATAACTGTAAAGTGAATTACTTTACACGTTAGATGGAGGGGTGTTCAGTGGCGAAAAATTTGGAAATATCGCTTTTACTTGATTTTTACGGCGATATGCTCACCGATAAACAGCGCGAAGTAATCGAGTATTACTATAACGATGATTTATCTCTCTCCGAAATAGCAGATAATCAGGGCATTACCCGTCAGGGTGTGCGCGATTCTATAAAGCGTGCCGAGTTCCAGCTGCTTGACATGGAGGAGCGTTTGGGACTTGCCCGTCGTTTCCGCGAAATGATGGACGGTCTTGAGCAAATCAGCTCTGCCGCGGCTCAAATCAAGGATTATAACGACCATTTTATTTATTCCCATGAGCTTGAGGATAATGTCAAAGTCATCCTCGATCTTACACAAAAGCTCTGCGAATAAGAAGGAGGGATTGTATTGGCATTTGAAGGCCTTGCCGATAAATTAGGCGCCGCATTTAAACGTTTAAAGTCTAAAGGAAAATTAAATGAAGCAGACGTAAAAGAAGTGATGCGCGAGGTTCGTCTTGCCTTGCTTGAAGCAGACGTCAACTACAAGGTAGCAAAGGATTTTACCAATAAAGTCAGCGAACGCGCCGTTGGCGCCGCGGTAATGGAAAGTCTTACCCCGGCACAGATGGTCATTAAAATTGTAAACGAAGAATTGACCGGTCTGATGGGCGGAAGCGACTCCAAAATCATTAGTCCTTCTTCTCCGCCGACCATCATTTTGCTTTGCGGCCTGCAGGGCGCCGGTAAAACGACCCATGCCGGAAAGCTCGCGCTGATGCTGAAAAACAAAGGGCATCGTCCGCTCCTCGTCGCCTGCGACATTTACCGACCTGCCGCTATTAAACAGCTTCAGGTTGTTGGTGAAAAAGCGGGTGTTCCTGTTTTTGAAATGGGAAAAGAAGATCCAATCAAAATTTGCAAAGCCGCCATCGCCCACGCGAAGGACTACGGCAACGACATGGTGCTGATAGATACCGCCGGTCGTCTGCAAATTGACGAAGTGTTGATGGATGAACTCAAAAACATCAAAACAGTGATTGCTCCCCACGCTATGACCGGTCAGGAAGCCGTTAATGTTGCAAAAACTTTTGATGAACTGCTCTCTATCACAGGCGTAATTCTTACCAAGCTCGACGGTGACACCCGCGGCGGCGCGGCGCTTTCCGTCCGTGCTGTTACCGGTAAGCCGATTAAATTTGCCGGTACCGGTGAAAAGCTGGAAGATCTTGAAGTCTTCCATCCCGACCGCATGGCCTCGCGTATTCTGGGCATGGGCGATGTCCTGACGCTCATCGAGGATGCGCAGAGTAAATTGGATCAGCATTCCGCCGAACAAACGGCGCAGAAGCTGATGCAGAACAAGCTTGACTTCAACGATATGCTCGACCAACTCAACCAGGTCAAAAAGATGGGGCCGCTGAAAAATGTGATATCCAAAATACCGGGGAGGTACAAACAGCTAAAGGATGTCGATATTGACGACCGTCAAATGGACCGTGTGGCCGCAATTATTCTTTCCATGACACCGGAAGAGCGCAGTAAGCCAGCCCTGATCAATCCTTCACGCAAAAGGCGCATGGCGGCGGGCAGCGGTATGAAGGTCGAGGACGTAAATCGTCTGCTCAAACAGTTGGAACAAACCCAGAAGATGATGAAGCAGTTGAAGGGCAAAGGCGGAAAACGCCGTTTCTCCGGTATGGGTATGCCGTTTTAATCATTTGAATTCATCCAATCAGGTATTCCCTGTTGGTGAAGATATTTTATCAATTCTTGGAGGTGAAACATTATGTCAGTAAAGATCAGATTACGCAGAATGGGCGCAAAGAAGGCTCCTTTCTATCGTATAGTTGTTGCAGATTCCCGCTTCCCGCGCGACGGCCGTTTCATTGAGGAAATCGGTTATTACAATCCAATGGAGGAACCTTCCGTTGTGAAAGTAGACGCTGAAAAGGCAAAGAAATGGATTTCCAACGGCGCACAGCCGACAGACACCGTTAAAGCTCTGTTTAAGAGCCACGGCGTACTGTAATAGCGGAGGATTACCATGAAAGAGCTGCTAATTGCGATTGCACAGGGCCTTGTCGAAGAACCATCTGCCGTTAAAGTGGATGTCGACGAGCCAAACGAAGAAGGAACCGTTGTTTATCATCTGCATGTTGACGAAAATGATATGGGCAGAGTAATCGGTAAGCAGGGACGCATTGCCAAGGCAATCCGCATTGTCATGCGTGCCGCAGCTACCCGAAACAACGGCAAG
>DAMDEB010000017.1:4611-10368 GCA_032090075.1 Caproiciproducens sp. | reverse complement strand
CAAGATTTCAGTCGAGATCGATTAATTGCGGACTTAGGGGACAGACGTTGTGCGTCTGCCCCCCTTTTGCTAATAAACCGCTTCGGCGGATTCATATAGGAGGATACCATGCTGGATCAATTTTTAGAAGCGGGTAAAATCGTTGGAACCCATGGCTTGCAGGGCGAATTGCGCATTGACCCGTGGTGCGATTCGGCCGATTTTTTGGACGAGTTTAAGACCTTGTACTGGAATAAAGGGGCGGAAAAGCTGGAGGTCGTTTCTTCCCGCATTCATAAAACACAGCTTCTGTTAAAGCTTAAGGGAATCGACACCATTGAACAAGGGGATATTTTGCGCGGTAAAATAATCTATATTGACCGCAACGACGCAAAGCTGGAAGAGGGTCGCTACTTTATGCAGGACTTAATCGGCATGGATGTCTTTGATGTTGATACCTGCATTTATTATGGTACGCTGACCGAAATTATGCGCACCGGGGCGAACGATGTTTATCAAATTACGTCGGAAGATAAGAAGAATTATCTGATTCCGGCGATACCTGACGTTATAATAGATGTAAATATTACAAATAGTAAAATGCAGATACGCCCAATGAGGGGGATTTTTGACGATGCGGATTGATTTGCTCACGCTTTTTCCGGAAATGTGCGAAACAGTCCTGTCCGAAAGCATCATTGGCCGTGCGCGTAAAAAGGGTGCGGTGCAGATTTGCTGCCACCAGATTCGTGATTTTGCATATGATAAGCATAACAGAGTTGACGATTCTCCTTTTGGCGGCGGAATGGGTATGCTGCTGAAGGCGGAACCCATTGCCCTGTGCATAGACGATTTGATTGATCAGCTGGGCGAAAAACCCCATTTGATTTATATGTCCCCACAAGGCAAAACACTTACGCAGCAACGCGTAAAAGAATTGGCAAAATATGAAAACATCGCGTTTTTGTGTGGACATTACGAGGGAATTGACGAACGCATTATTGATGAATATATAGATGAAGAGATTTCGATTGGGGACTATGTTCTTACCGGCGGTGAACTTCCCGCTCTTGTGGTGGCCGATTCTGTTTGCCGCATGATCGACGGCGTACTTTCCGACGATGAGTGCTTTCAGGAAGAAAGTCATTTCAATTCCCTTTTGGAGTATCCCCAGTACACCCGACCGGCAGTTTGGCGGGGTCGAAAGGTACCGGATGAGCTGATGACCGGGCACCATCAAAATGTGCAAAAATGGCGCAGAGAGCAGTCCCTTTTGCGCACTGCGAAGAAACGGCCCGATATGCTGAAAACAGCGGATTTAACAAAAAAAGACAAGGAATTTTTAACCAAATTACAAAATTCAGCGAAAAACAACGAAATCTGAGCTGCCTGGTTTTATGTATATACGACAGTTTGTGAGCACGTAGTATGGCAGAGAAAACAAAAGTTTTCAACAATTACGGCATATTGCACAAATAGAGACCGAACATAACAACCATCATTCAGTCATCAATCCAAACTTTTTTTATTTTGTTGACGACATGCTTAAATGTGATATAATAGCTTTAATCATAAACATGACTTACAATGAATTGATAGTTTATTTTAATCATTTTACGGAATTTATTTTTCTTTATAGGAGTGTATTAGAATGTGTGTTAAAGAAGTATTGGTACAAAATCAGGTTGGTCTTCACGCGCGTCCGGCAACCTTTTTTATTCAAAAGGCGAATGAGTATAAATCGTCTATTTGGGTAGAAAAAGAAGAGAGACGTGTCAATGCGAAAAGTCTTCTGGGCGTTTTGTCGCTTGGAATTGTCGGCGGAACATCAATCCGTATTATTGCGGACGGTACCGACGAAGAGGAAGCAGTCAACAGTCTTGTAGAACTGGTTGAGTCAGGCTTTGCCGAGTAAGTTGTTCTGACAATTAGCACCGCTTTATCGGCGGTGCTTTTTTTGTATTTATTATTTAATTTTTAGGAGGGTACCATGACAGAGCAGGAAAAGCATATTAAAGAGCTGCGAAGCCGCGCCATGCGCCTTCCGCTCAACCCGGGCGTGTATATCATGCACGATAAATCGGGTAAGATTATTTATATCGGCAAGGCCAAGGCGCTCAAAAACCGCGTCAGCCAGTATTTCGGTTCGGAAAAGAACCACGATGACAAGGTTCGCCGCATGGTCAGCAATGTGGAATATTTTGAATACATTTTGACCGACAGCGAGTTTGAGGCTCTTGTACTCGAGTGCAGCCTGATTAAGCAGCACACGCCGAAGTATAATATTTTGTTAAAGGATGACAAGGGCTATCATTATATAAAAATTACGGCGGGGCCTTGGCCGCGGATTTCCGAAGCGAAGCAGCTTTTGGATGATGGGGCAAATTATATAGGCCCGTATGTCAGCTCGTGGGCAACCAAGGAATCTGTGAACGAGGCACTTAAAATATTTAAGCTGCCCACCTGTACACGCAGGTTTCCGCAGGATATCGGTAAGGCGAGGCCATGCCTGAATTATTACATCAAGCAGTGCTGTGCCCCGTGCAGAGGTAAAATGGGCGAGGCCGAGTATAACGAATATGTCGGCGAGGCAGTTGAATTTTTGCGCGGCGGAAGTGCTGAGTCCGTACGTGAAATGACAAAAAAAATGAACGCCGCCGCCGATGCGCTCGAGTTTGAGCGCGCCGCCAGAATCAGGGATCGACTCACGGCGATTAAACGCATGAGCGACCGCCAGAAAGTAGTTGCGGCGCGTGTACCGGAACAGGATATCATCGCGCTTGCACAGGGAGCGGACACGAGCTGCTTTGAGGTGTTTCGCTTTATGAACGGCCGCCTTTGTGACCGGGAAACCTTTTTAATGGGCGAAACGGGCAATCCTAAGACCGCTCGCAGTGAGTTCTTGGAACGCTACTATTCCATGCGTGACCGGATTCCGCCCCGCGTCTGTCTGGACGGTGCGGTGGAGGACTCTGAACTTTTGGGAGAATGGCTGACTCAAAAGGCGGGCAGGAAAGTGGTTGTTTCCGTGCCGCAAAAAGGCGAGCAGGCGCAGCTTGTGGAAATGTGCCGCAACAACGCAGCCGAGCAGCTTGCACAAGCCACGAACCGCACCGGGCGGGAAGCTTCCGCACTGGATGAACTTGGCCGGTTATTGGGCATGGAGCAGCCCCCGGCTTACATTGAGTCCTACGATATCTCAAATCTCGCGGGCGGTGACAACGTTGCGGGGATGGTTGTGTTCGAAAACGGCAGGCCTTTAAAATCCGCCTATCGTAAATTCAAAATAAAAACCGTTGAAGGGCAGGACGATTATGCTTCCATGCAGGAGGTAATCGAACGCCGTTTTCATGAATATTTTGACGCGCAGGAGAAGAAGATTACGGATGGATTCGGCAGACTTCCCGATTTGATTCTGCTCGACGGCGGTAAAGGCCATGTCGGTGCAATCCGGCCTGTTTTAGAAGCTGCGGGGCTGAAAATCCCGCTGTTCGGTATGGTCAAGGATGATAAGCACCGCACAAGAGCCATTGCAGTGGACGGCGGAGAAATCGCCATCAATTCCAATCGTAGCGCGTTCACGCTCGTTTCA
This sequence comes from Caproiciproducens sp., assembly GCA_032090075.1. Lineage (GTDB taxonomy): Bacteria > Bacillota > Clostridia > Oscillospirales > Acutalibacteraceae > Caproiciproducens. The sequence goes on along the minus strand of DAMDEB010000017.1, from coordinate 6,797 downwards.
ACCATTCAGGACGAGGTGCATCGCTTTGCAATCGGATATCACCGTCAAGTCCGTAAAAAAACAACGATATCTTCCACCCTCACTTCCATTGAGGGTGTTGGGCAAACAAGGACTAAAGCACTGCTGAAGCATTTTAAAACCATTTCTGCAATCAAAAATGCGGATTTGGTGGAATTGGCCGGTGCGCCGGGCATGACAAAACCTTCCGCGCAGCGTGTCTATGATTATTTTCACGCCAATGGGGAAAATAGTGAAAGAAGTTGACACGACGGCATTATAATGGGATAATAACCAAGATAAGTAATTTATTTTGTATTTTAAGGAGTTTATATATGAGAGTGATAACCGGCCTGGCACGAGGCAAACGGCTGAACACACAAAAGGGAGAAAGCGTTCGTCCTACACCGGAACGGGTAAAGGAAGCGTTGTTCAGCGCACTTCAGTTTCAACTTGAGGGACGCCGCGTACTTGATCTTTTTGCGGGTTCCGGCCAGCTGGGAATCGAGTCATTAAGCCGAGGAGCAAGACAAGCTGTATTCGTGGACGCAAGCAAGGACTCCGTTGCCATTGTGCAGGCGAATTTGGAGCATACGGGCTTTACAGAGCGTGCGCTTGTCAAAAAAATGGACTTTTCAATGTTTTTAGTGGAGAACAGGGAACCTTTTGATTTGGCGTTTTTGGATCCGCCTTACCGTACAGGCATATTGCAGCGAGCACTGCCGATGACTGCCAACACTATGAACAAGGGTGGCACGATTGTCTGTGAAAACCCAAGTGATGAGGAGATGCCCGAAACCGCGGGGGATTTTATCCGTGTCCGTTCCTACCGCTATGGGAAAATTGTATTAACACTATACAGACATAAGGACGTGACCGAAATATGAAGATTGCAATTTGCCCCGGCAGCTTTGACCCGGTTACTTTAGGCCATCTGGATATCATCAACAGGTCGCGAAAAGTGTTTGACAAAACGATTGTAGCGGTGCTTGTTAATCCTGAAAAGCATACGCTGTTTACTGTAGACGAGCGTATTGACCTTTTAAAGAGATGCACCAAAGGGATGGACGATGTTGAAGTCGTGGGTTTTGACGGACTTTTGGCTGAATATGCCCGGGAACGCAACGTAACCGCAATTGTAAAGGGTCTGCGTGCTTTGTCAGACTTTGAGTACGAGTTCCAAATGGCGCTTACTAATAAAGTGCTGAACCCGAACCTTGAAACCATGTTTTTGACCACAAGTGCGGAAAATATGTTTTTAAGCTCAAGTATCGTAAAACAGATCGCCGGATTCGGTGGTGATATTTCAAATTTCGTGCCTGAGTGTATTTTAGAGGATATCAAAGAAAGATTATGTGCAGGGGGTAAAACGCAATGAGTGATTTAAATGTTGAAGAACTAATAGACGAGCTGTACCAAATGGTTGAAAAGGCATGGAGTTTTCCGCTCAGCCGGGGTCGTGCAGTTTTGGACGGCGAGGAGCTTAAACAGATTCTTGACGAAATCCGCGTCAATCTTCCGCAGGAAATCCGTCAGGCAAAGGCAATCTGCGCCGACCGCACTCAGATTATCAGCGATGCAAAACGTGAAGCTGAAACGGTTATCCGTGTGGCGGAGGAACGTGCCAAAGCAATGGTGAATCAGGATGAAATCGTAAAGCAGGCACAGCTAAAGGCCAACGATTTACTGAGCCAGTCTCAAGTCAAGTTCCGTGAAATGCGAAAGGCTTCCAATGATTACATAGATGATTTAATGAAGCGTACGGATGATGGACTTGCTGCAAATTTGGCAGAGCTTCGTCAGACCAGACAGAATATTAAAGCCTCTCAACGATCCGGCCAAAATTAATTTAAAAATCTAACAATATTTCTTGAAACGCACCACAATATGTTGTGGCGCGTTTTTTGTTGCGTCAATATAAGATTATATGTGAAAAAATTGGCGAAAACGGTTGACATAATCAAAAAATAACGGTTGCATTTTTAAAATAAATACGCTATAATCAAAACACAAGTGGTGAAAGGTGGGGCTAAGTAGCACGATGTGGGTTTCACATTGCGCTTTTACCCCCAATGTGGCTCATTATGTTGATCGGCGAGTACCAACATAATATTGACCCGAAAGGGCGGGTGATTGTTCCGGTCAGGTTCCGTGAGGACCTGGGCGAGCATTTTTATATCACTAAGGGC
>DAMDEB010000017.1:1776-4601 GCA_032090075.1 Caproiciproducens sp. | reverse complement strand
GCTTTCACTGCAGGAATGGACAAGGCTTCAGGATAAAGTGGAAGCAATGCCTATTTCCAAAGCGCGGGGCCTTCAGCGCTTTTTCTTTTCCGGAGCGGCGGAAGTCGAACCGGACAAGCAGGGCCGAATTCTCATTCCCCAGTCTTTGCGCGACCATGCAAAGCTTTCCAAAGATGTAACCTTCATTGGTGCGTCAAGCCGTGCTGAAATTTGGGATACCGGGCACTGGAGTGAATTCAGTTCCACCCTTACTGAGGACAGCATTGCCGACGCAATGGATATGCTCGAACTATAGGCGGGAGTATGAGTATGAAATTTCAACATAAGCCGGTATTGTTTGACGAAACAATCAAGAGTCTCGACATTCAGCCAGATGGTATTTACATCGATGGCACAGCCGGCGGCGGCGGTCATTCACAGGCGATTGCGGATCAGCTCACAACGGGCAGACTGCTTTCAATTGACCAGGACCCGGACGCAATTAAGGCAGTGACCGAAAGACTGAAGGATTACAAGTGTTCTGTCATTTACCGTGCTAATTTTTCAGAAATGGCCGAGGTAGCATCAAACTTAAATTTTGCTCCTGCCGACGGTGTGCTGCTTGATATCGGCGTTTCTTCTTATCAGCTCGATAATCCCGAACGCGGTTTTTCTTACCATTATGATGCTCCCCTCGACATGAGGATGAGCAAGCAAGGCGTTTCTGCGAGGGATTTGGTCAATGACCTTACATGGCAGCAGCTGGCACAGATTATTAGCCGCTACGGCGAGGATAAAAATGCACGCAGCATTGCACAGGGTATTGTCAGAGCACGCGAGCAGGAACCCATTGAAACGACGCTCCAGTTAGCTGAAGTGATAAAGGCATCTGTTCCGGCGGCCGTAAGGCGGGCACAGGGGCACCCGGCGCGCAAAACTTTTCAAGCGCTGCGCATTGAGGTTAACGGTGAACTCGACAGGCTTTCTCAGGGACTGGATGCAGCATTTTCAGTTTTAAAGCCGGGTGGCCGGCTGTCGATTATTACTTTTCATTCTTTAGAGGATAGAATGGTGAAACAGCGCATGGCTTCGTGGTGTACAGGCTGTACCTGTCCGCCGGATTTCCCGGTCTGCGTGTGTGGAAAAACGCCAAAGGCCGAACTCCTCTTTAAAAAGGGGCTTGCGCCAAGCGAAGCGGAACTGGAACAGAACCCGCGCAGCCGCAGTGCGAGGCTGAGAACCTGTATTAAATTGTAAATTCTATTTTAAAGATAATGACGATAGATTGGGAGTGAGCGATATGGCATCTCGGAACAGCAGCGAGGCCTATGATTTTGCATTATTTGAACCAAAACATCAGCAGCAGGAAGCACCGCAGAAAAAAGATAATATCATTGCGCTTCCGCAAAAAAAGCTGGAACAAAACCGCAGAACAAAAGTAAACCCCGTGAAAGCGGTATCTACTTTCCTTGTACTGGCTGTTATGCTTGGCATTGTCAGCACCATGGTTTACGGACAGGTGCAACTGACCGAGCTGACCGAAAAGCTCAACGCCGCGACCAAAACCTACAATGAGAGCACAAGCGTTTACACGCAGCTTCAAATGAAGTCCGATTCCCAGCTTTCCCTCGAAACGGTTGAAAACTATGCAACCGAGAAGCTCGGCCTGAAAAAAATTGAGCAAAATCAGGTTGAATCGATTTCGCTTTCCAAGGGCGATAAAACACAAGTTGTCCAAAAAGATGCCGGCACGAACTTCCTGACTTCGCTGTGGGAATCAATCATGCATTTATTGTCATAAATAAAATAATTGATAAATAAGTATTACTACCCAATTTTATTGAGATGTTTGGCTTAGTATGCAAGAAGGAGAGTTGAGAGCGAATCTTAACTCTCATTTTTGTAACATCACGTTGTAAATGATATTTATACCAAAATCCATTAAAAACGTGAAATCACGTTTTTATAGTGCGAAGCGCGTTGGATTCTGCATGAGACGGGCTTTGTGCTTATTTTAAGAGCAAAACAAACACGGCATAGCCGGGTGTTCTCCAATTGGGATATTCATTTTAATTGGTGAGTAGAATTAGAGTTAATTTGGAGGAGCAGCGATGGCAAAGGGTACAACAATCAGAATGTGGCGCCGCACTATTTTTGTGCTTTTGGTACTTATTATAATTGGCTTTGGCGCGATTATTTTTAGTCTTGTCAGGCTTCAGCTTGTTCAAGGTGAGGAGCTGCATACTCGTGCGGTTGACAATCAGATGCAGGATACTTCCATCAGTGCACAGCGCGGTACCATTTATGACTGTAACATGAAACCGCTTGCCAAAAGCGCCATGGTGTGGATGGTGGTGCTTGAACCGGCGTATATACAGGATAAAAACCGCGATAAAATCGCTACGGGGCTTTCGGAAATTCTCGGTATGGACAAAGCGGATATTTTAAAACGAAGTACGAAGAAAACGTATTATGATGTTCTGAAGCGAAAGGTCGAAACTGAAGTAAAGGATCAAATTATTAAGTTTAAATCAGATAATAACATCGGCAGCGGAATCCGTCTGATTGAGGACTATAAGCGATATTACCCCTATGGTTCGTTCGCTGCTTCTGTTTTGGGCTTTACCGGTACGGACAGTCAGGGACTTGCAGGCGTGGAAGCGCAATACGACAGCTACCTGACGGGAGTTCCGGGCAAACTTGTGACTGCTAAAAATGCAATCGGTACAGATATGCCCTTTCAATATGAACAGAAGGTTGAGGCACAAAACGGCTCCAGCCTTGTTCTTACCATAGACGAGGTTGTACAGCATTTTCTCGAAAAGAATCTTGCGGAAGGTGTTGCC
>DAMDEB010000017.1:0-1766 GCA_032090075.1 Caproiciproducens sp. | reverse complement strand
GTGATTTCGATCCGAACAATCCGTTTTCTGTGGCCGACCCCACGGAGGCCGCCCAAATTAACAGCATGCAGGACGGGGACGCAAAAACAGCCGCTTTAAAAACTGCAAGAGAAAAGCAGTGGAGAAACAAAGCGGTGAGCGACACCTATTATCCCGGTTCGGTTTTCAAAATGATCACAGGTTCCGCCGCGATGGAAGAAAAACTTGTCAGTGAGAACACGAATTTTAACTGCCCATGGTATCTAACAATCGGCGGCAGTAAAATTCATGATTGGAAGAGTGGCGGCTTTGGTCACTTGACTTTTGCACAGGGAATCTGCAACTCAAGCAACGTGGTATTTATGCAGGTAGGCCAATTATTAGGACCCGACCGTTTCTTCAAGTATTTTTCGGCGTTCGGGTTTACAAACAAAACAGGCATTGATTTGCCCGGCGAATCACGCAGTATTTATTACACTGCCGCGCAGCTCAATCCCGTTGAGCTTGCAACCGAGTCTTTCGGGCAAAACTTCAGTATTACGCCAATACAAATGATTACCGCGGTTGCGGCAGTAGCCAACGGCGGTTATTTGGTGCAGCCCCATGTGGTCAGTCAGATTATTGATGACGGTGGCAATATTGTCAAATCGGCCGATATTGCACCGAAGCGTCAGGTTATATCAAGCGATACTTCCAAACGCATGGATGCAATTCTACAGCAGAATGCAACGACCGGTACGGCAAAGAACGGCTATCTGCCGGGTTACCGCGTGGGTGGAAAAACGGGTACGTCTCAAAAAATTGATGTCTTCCACAAAACTGGCACGATGCAGTATATTGCGTCCTACTGCGGGTTTGCCCCAGCGGATGATCCACAGTACGCAATGCTTGTATTTTTTGATGAGCCGCACGGAAGCAGCTATTACGGTGCTGCGGTTGCAGGACCTGTATTTGCGAAAACAATGGAAGAAATTCTCCCGTATCTGGGCGTGGAGCGTAAGTATACCGACGCCGAACTTGCTAAACTTGATATGAAAGCGCCGGATGTTGTCGGAAAAACGATTGCTGAAGCAAAGGCAGCGCTTGGCAAAATGAAGCTTGTACCCAAAGTTTATGGCAGCGGTGCAAAGGTAATTTCTCAGGTGCCGGAGCCGGGCAAGTCAATTCCGCAAAATGGTACAGTGGTTCTGTTTACCGATGATTCGAACGTGAGTAAAACAGTGACAGTGCCAAAGCTTGTTGGCTTATCGCTTTCAACGGCGAACAAAGAAGCGGCGAACGCGGGCATTAATATTAGCATAACAGGAGCCGCGCTGACCAGCTCAAGCCCCATTTCCAATTCACAGAGCATTGCCGAGGGTACGAAGGTTGCACCGGGCACGGTCGTTACGGTTGGTTTTATAGAGCCAAATGAGGTTGCGTAACAATATCCTTTTACAGAGGAATGATAATGATGGAAAGTTTTTCTCATGCCAAAAAGCGGATTGCTGTCAGCGATAAAAATGGGCATACTATTTCTATATTGAAGAAAATTTTGGTTTTTTGCGACCGAGAGATCGAAGTGGCCGCCGCTGTCAGCAACCAATTCTTGCAAAACGATAAGTTAACGTTGTTACTCCTTTGTGATGCGGAGCAGGCGGACAGCGCAAGAAACTTTGCCCTTTGTGTTACAAATTATGAATTTACTGCGCTGCCGGCGCTCGCCGGGCTAAATTTGCTCACTTATTCGACGGTCAGTGACAGCGCCGGTATTACCGTTAGAAACATTCGCCAAACCCCCGAAGGAT
>DAMDEB010000016.1:26401-32525 GCA_032090075.1 Caproiciproducens sp. | reverse complement strand
TCCTCCAATTTTCCCAGCATGGAATAAAAGATAGATGCGATGCTTTTATTCTCAATTTTTTCTACATCATAATTTTCTTTGTTTAGAATATCCTTCAATTCAGCTGCTTTGCTTTCGAGCTTGGATTGCTCCAATTTCAGCTGTTGAATCATGGAGTCAATCTTAATCAGGCGAGCCACGCCCTGTTGAGCCTGTTCTAATTTTTCGTTTATTCCCAAATCCATACTTTTACTCTCCAATCAATATTTTATAGATTAAATGAAATTAGAATGTGCGATGATTATTGCAGCAAGCTGAACCGCTTGCTTTTTGTTTTCATACAGCCTCATCTATAATGAACAGCAAGGTTACACGTTACCGGCTATTCTTTTTGCTCATAGGCCTTTTTTGACTGATATAAGTTATACAGAAATACCATGTTGGCAATTGCCGAAATGAGAATAAATACAAAAGCCAACGAAGGAAGAATAAGTCCAATGTAAGCGAGCGCACTAAATACCGCAACAATTTTCCAGATAGAAAATAATTTTTCTGCATTTAATTTCATATTCTGTGCTTTTTCTATTTCCTGAATGCCGCAAATAATGGAATATTCAATATATAGACTTATCACAAGAAGGACAAGTCCTACGATAACAGCGCCAGTCTGAATTTGCGCGGTCATCCCCAATAAATCCATAAAATAGGTAATGATTTTTACAATGACCATTAATACAACCAAACTTTTTATCTTTCTGAAATGTATCGACAAATCCTGCAATTCGATAATACCCTTCAAAATTAAAAAGTACCCAATAAAATCAGGAATAAGGCCAACCACAGCATTGCCAAGGGTTAAGTTAAAATTAAAAACGATAAAAAAGAAACCCCAAAATAGATTACTCATATTATTTCCACCTTTGAACTATATTACCTTATAAAGTCGAGTATAGCACTATCATATTTTCTAAGCAAGAAAAAATGTTAAATCAAAGACGGTTTCTTGGGAATAATGGCAGAAATGCTGATTTCAATTATCTTCTAAAACTAAAAAAAGGCTGTTTCACTACGATTTTTAAATCGTAGTGAAACAGCCTTTTATCGACTTAATATGCAATTTACAGTTCAATAGAAATATGATCCTGATTTTTTAAAATATACTTTTTCGTATCATTAAAATAAGTACGTTCAGGTAAGCAAATCAAGACGGTTCCGTCCACATGAACAGGGAATGGCGCGCCGTGCCAGCTGCCCGCGCGAAGAACAACCAGGCATCCTTTTGGTACGAGAAATGCCTCCAGTTTGTCCAACTCAACGGAATCTGATGAAGCAGGTCCGGCATAGATCACCATATCGTCATCCAGCGGCATCATTACTTCACAGCAGCCGGAGTGAAATTCAACATCCTCAATCACCATCGCCCGTTTGTCAACTTTCAAGGAACCGAAAGCGGGTGGGGTACAGTCCTTTTCCGGCATCACGACCATATCCCTGTGAAACACACACGGATTCTCTCCTAAACTGTAAGCATCAGCGGGATTAGCGATGTCGGCGACAAAGCCATAGGGCAAAAAATTCGTTTTTGTAATCGGTATCGCTTTTATTGTTTTCATAACTAACCTCAAACTTCTACTTTGTCATTTTCCATGAACGGTGCAAGGGCAAAGGCTGCTTTGACCGGCGTTTCAGTATTATTCTTTAAATAGTGAACTTCGCCCGGCTCAATGTGAATATATTGACCTTCTCCAAGAGTATAGGACTTCCCATCGACGGTAAAATCAATCTTACCTTCCAACACGAAGAAATTTTCTTCCATTACATTGTGATAGTGACCACGAAAGTCCTCTCCGCTCACTAAGCGGACAATTCCAAAATTCATGCGTGGACCTTTCATGATATATTTGGGACCGCTGTCCCCGAAACGATATTCCATATCGGCTGAATCTGCAATAAACATCAATAGTTCCTCCGTTATTTTTTGTGAAGCACACCGGAATGTTATAGCCCGGGAGCAATCCACATATTTTTCGTTATTTTTTTATCACATAAGGCAAGCTGCGCTGCGTAAACTTCACGCCATTTGCCGTACATTTCGTTATAAACATCGGTGTTTTCCTTGTTGGGAAGATATTCTTTATCCCATTTTACAAGTTTCTTTGCAGCAGTACCCGCATCGGAATATACCCCAACGCCCACACCAGCCAGAATAGCTGCGCCCAAAGCGGTTGCTTCTTTAATTTTTGGCACACGTACAGGCAAACCCAACACGTCCGCTAACATTTGGCACCATAGGGGACTTTTTGACGCACCGGAAGCAAAAACAATATGGTCCGGCATATTTCCGGTTACTTCCTTTACCATTTCCATGTTGCCCTTTGTTACCATGCAGGAATTTTCCATGATTGCACGATAAAATGTATATCGATTATATTTGTTCGCATCCAATGCAAAATTGGTAAAGGTAGGTGAAGCGTGCTTCCATTCAATATAATTCATTACATCAGAAAAGGTGCACATCATGCCATAACAGCCGGCTGGAATTTCCCCAGCTTTTTTATCCATTAAATAATAGGGGTCGGTTCCTGTTCTCGCCGCTTCTATCTCTTCCAGCTGGCAGAAGCCGTCCCGATACCAACGCATGACCAGGCCGGGATAAAAAGCAAGTGCTTCGTACTGCCAAATATTTGGAACAGCGTGGCAATTAACCCTGACGCGGCACTGGCTATCCATTTTTACTTCATCGGTGTTAAATTCATACTGCCAAAAGCTTCCGCCAAAAATAGCGGCCTGATTTTTTGAAGTAACCGAAACGCCAATGCAGCCAAGCTGCGCATCTCCGCCGCCCGCGACCACAGGAGTACCTGCACAAAGTCCTGTTTTGTCAGCACAGTCGGCGCTTACGCCGGCAACAACGGTACCGCTCTCATACACAGGTGGGAAGATGTTTTTCTTCAATCCGCAGTCTTCGGAAATCTTGACATCCCAATCGCGCTTTTTTAAGTCAAAGATTCCAGAGGTACAACCGTTGCTTGGCTCGGATGATAATATTCCGGTCAGCTTATAAATAAGCCAGTCATTGAACATGGTTACACACGCAACTTTTTCATAAACCTGGGGCAATTTATTCTTGACCCATAAAATGCGCGGCAGAGCGTCAAGAGCATATGTTTGTCCGGATTCAAGGTAAATTGTTTTCTCTAAATCAACAGAACTGCGAATTAGTTGGCTGACTTCATCATTTGAGCGGGCATCCACATTTGCACAAGCCCAAATTTCTTTATTGCTGCTGTCATAAAGGACGATGCCTTCACGCATACTGGTTGTTGAAATCGCTGCAATATCTGCCGGATTTATTTTGGTTTCTTTAAGAACGTCTCGAATGCACTGAGATGCAAGTTTCCAATTGTGAATCCAGTCGAAATCCATGGAACCGGGAAACCGGGGATCTTCATGGTGTTCCCACTCATGTTGTGAAACACCGATCTGATTTCCCTCCAAATCAAAGATGACCGCTCTTACGCTGCCGGTTCCGGCATCAACTGCCATCAAATACCTTCCCATCTTTTCAACTCCTTATCAATATTATTTTGTGCAATGATATTGAATTAATCCTCGATTTCCAGAAGTTTGTTTGCTGTGTTCTCATCTGTAATGAGGACATTAAGATAGCCGCCTTTCAGCACTGCATTGATGGCGGAAATTTTTTCGTCTCCGGCTGCAACGCCGATAACATTTTGAAAATCACGCAGCGAATCCAATGGAGTACTGATCAGACGATCGTGAAGGTCGTTGTCAACTTTATTGCCATCTTTGTCAATGAATTGGCTCAGCAAATCGCCGACCGCACCTTGGAGACCCAACAGCAGGAAATCGTTCTTACTCAGAATTCCTGAGCTGATCACAGTTGCGGTATCGTTAATCCCGCCGATTCCGACTATGGTCATGGCGGCGAGCTGCGTCATATCGTAAATCTCTTTCAGGGAATTTTCCTGTTTCATTGCTTCCGCCATTTCTTCGGATGAAGTGATCAGAGGCGAAGGCAATAGAAAAAGATTTGCATTATGGATATTGGAACTTGTGTTGGTAAGATAAAAACTTACGCCGCCGGTCAGCGATACCAAATTTATGTTGACTTCGGTAGACGATACCAAATTGTTTAAGGTACGCGAAACGGTGTCTCCGTATCCAATATTGATAAAACAGTTTGGAGTAACACGGTCACCGACATACATCGCTGCAGCCTTGGCAATTGTTTCGTTCGTGTTTTCGGTTTCAGAGGGTACTACCAGCACGTCGTTTAAGTCGTATTTTGAAATCAAGTCATTTTCAACTGCAATATGGCGTGTGCCGTCGGCTCTTATTTTGAACTGGACAATTCCACTTTGACGAGCCTTTTCAAGTAGTTTAATTACCCGGATTCTGGATATACTGAGTTTGTCTGAAATTTTTTGCTGTGTCATGTTTTCCATATAATAGTACCAAGCTATTTTTACCATTAGGTTTTCTTCGTAATTCATAGTGGCATCTCCTATTGTAAAAGAGTGAAATGAAATCAGTGTTCACTGCTTTTATTAATTTTATTCATAACAAATGTTTCGCATTTAATCATATGTTCTTCTACTATTTAGAGTATATCAGCATTTTTATAGACTGTCAATTATTAATCAACGAAATAATAAAATAATTATTATGACTATATAGCATATTAAACGTACAAAATAGTTCATATTTTTAATTAATATAATAAAACGACTAAGAAAGTGCTATTATAATTGTTAAATTTATAAATTTTTTAAATAATAGTTGACATTTGGACGAAGTTATCATATTATTTGTGCATAGACAAAAATTCACTATCGTTACTTTTGTAGCGTACCGTATTGAGGGAGGAAGAGAAATGCCTACTGGTGATAATCAGGGTGCGAATGCTCCAATGATTTCAATTCGTAATATCTATAAATCGTTTGGACAGAATGCTGTTCTGAAAGGCATTAATCTTGATGCATATGCCGGCGATGTTGTTGCTTTGATTGGCGGAAACGGAGCCGGGAAGAGCACATTGATGAAAATATTAATGGGTGTGCATCAGCCGGATGCCGGCGAAATTTTTATTCTTGGTGAAAAGGTTAACTTGAACAAACCGACCGCTGCGTTGGCGCAGGGAATTTACTTGGTCCCACAGGAGCCGATGCTTTTTCCAAATATGACAGTTGAAGAAAATATCATTATGGGTTTTGATGAAAAGAAAACGGAACTTCATCAGCGGTTAGTAAGTTTGATAACGAAGTTAGGCTGGAGCTTGAAACTTGAGCGAAAAGCGGACAGCCTTTCGATCGCAGAACAGGAATTGGTCGAAATACTAAGGGGTTTGCTGCGTAATTCCCGAATACTCATTTTGGATGAGCCGACATCCGCGCTTACTTTCAATGAAACCAAATCATTATTCAAAATTATTAAGGATTTGCGCGAAAGTGGAATTAGCATTTTTTATATTACGCATCGCTTGACCGAAGTTTTCGAAATTGCCACGCAGGTCTTTATCCTTCGTGACGGTACGGTTGCAGTTGGCGGCAAGGTAGCAGAGTTTACAAAGGAAATGCTGATTAGGGGACTTCTTCCCCCAAACACAGAGGATAAGTCAAACATTACTTACGATGAGGAAGCGATTGATTATGCAAATACCAAGCCGGTTTTGGAATTGAAAAATTATACCGGTTATGGATTTAGCAACCTCAATTTAAAGGTTTACCCGGGTGAAATTCTTGGTGTCGCAGGTGTTGTTGGTGCGGGGCGTACTGAATTTGCGACTACCATTTTTGGTATGGATCAAATTAAACATGGCAACGCGTATCTAAATGGAAAAGATATTACCGGCAAAAAAACCGAAACGATAATTGCCATGGGCTTGAACTATGTACCGGAAGACAGGCACTTGAATGCAATTTTTCCAATCAGTGACGTTGCGGCAAACATTACATCCGCAGTACTTCCAAAAATGAAGGGTGTTTTTCTGAATAGAAAGTTGGAAAAAGCAACCAGCAAAGAATATATCGATGATTTCAGAATTAAAGTCACAGGGCAGGACCAGTTAGTTGGTTCTCTTTCAGGAGGTAATCAGCAAAAAGTTGTAATTGCAAAAACGCTT
>DAMDEB010000016.1:22577-26391 GCA_032090075.1 Caproiciproducens sp. | reverse complement strand
CGCTTGCCACCGAACCGAAAATTGTGATTCTGGATGAACCGACAAGGGGTATTGATGCGGGTGCCCGCGGTGATGTTTACAAAATTATTAATCAGCTCAAAGAAAAAGGCGTTGCAGTTCTTTTGATTTCATCCGACATTGAAGAGGTTGTTCAATTGAGTGACAGGGCGGTTACCATGTTCCAGGGCTGCATCAATCACACATTCGCTAAAAGTGATATTAGCATTGACAATCTTATGGCCGCCTCTTTTGGAGTATATGAGGAGGGGAAAGTCATATGAAACAGATTGTACGAAAAGTTTTTAAAACGCCGGGATTATCATCCGCATTCTTTATGGTTGCTCTGTTCATCGTTGCGGGCATCATCAATCCGGCATTTCTTTCACTTGACAACTTACAACTTTGCATCAACGGAAGTGTCATGTACATGCTTCTTGCAATCGGAATTGCATTTGTGCTGATGACAGGTGAAATTGATGTTTCCATTGGTTCTGTTCTTGGCCTTTCTGCCGCTTTCATGGCAACTTGCGTTCGTGACGGCGTTTCCCTTTGGATTGCCATTCCGTGCACGCTGGCTATCGGAGCGATAGCAGGATTACTCAATGGATACGGGGTAGCAAAACTTCATGTATCGTCTATTATTATGACGCTCGGTACGATGGGTATTTTACGCGGTACGGTTTATATTTACACGCAGGGTAAATGGGTGGAAAATCTGCCGGACTATTTTAAGAGATACACACAAGCAAGTGTTTTCGGATTTGTTAATGTGTTTTTATTGGTCACGATAATCATTACATTAGGGATTCACTTCTATATGTCGAAGACTAAAAAAGGCCGTTATCTTGCTGCAATTGGCGACAATATCAACGGAGCCAATTTAATCGGCATCCCCGTCGCAAGAACGCAGATCTTTGCTTTCGTATTATCCGGAATTTTTGCGTCGTTAGCAGGAATCATTTTTGTAAGTAAAGTCGGGTTTGTACCTCCGACTGCCGGCAGTGGGTATGAAATGAAGGCAATTGCGGCTTGTGTCATTGGCGGCATCAGTTTATCCGGCGGAGTCGGCACTGTGATTGGCGCGTTCTTCGGCGCGATCATTATGTCATCCATTGGCCGAATTTTGGTATTCTTAAAATTTCCGTCAGAGTGGGATAATACAATCACCGGTATTCTGCTGATTGTGATTGTTGTAGCCGACTCGCTGTTTCGCCGTCACTCTGCTGAAAAGGCACGAAAAGAGCGCTTATCAGCCAGGACGCTAAACGAAGAGAGGGAAGCATAATGGATAAAATCAGAAAGATATTTCGTTGGGAAACTGCATTGGTTGGCATTTTAGTTGCGCAAATTTTCATATTTGGTCTTATCAATCCCCGTTTCTTGAAAATCAACGTCTTGTTAGGCAGTGTAAATGACTATATCAGTATTTGTATTATAGCACTTTTTGTAACATTTGTTATCATTACGGGCGGCATGGATATACAAGCCGGTTCCATTGTGGGTCTGACATCTATTGTAATGGGCCTGTTGTGGAAGGTGGGCGGAATGAACATTTGGGGTACCATCCCAATCGTACTGTTGGTCGGCGCACTTTGCGGAGCATTCAGCGGCTTTTTAATTGCGTACACTGGCGTACAGGCGATGGTTGTTACGCTGGGTGGAATGTTCCTCTTTTCAGGACTGGCAGTTGTCATTAGTAATGCCGCTGTCTCAAGCGCATTCCAAGGCATCAGCGGCTTTCCGGCTGAATTCGTACAGCTTGCAAATGGGAAAAGCTTTGGTATTCCAAATCCGTTTATTATTTTTATTGTATTAATAATTTTTGCATATTTGTTGCTGCACAAAACAAAATATGGGAGAAAGATATTCCTCGTGGGCGTCAATACCAATGCTGCCCAATACGCCGGGATTAACACGAAGCTTGTGATCATGAGTACCTACATTCTTTCCGGCATGGGTGCCGCGATTGCGGGTATTGTTCTAACCAGCTACCTTGGCTCATCGCGTGCTGATTTCGGAGCGGAGCTTACACTTCCAATTGTTACTGCCGTTGTACTTGGCGGTACAATTATTACGGGTGGAAAAGGCGGGGTAATTGGGACGGCTCTTGCCAGTTTGGTAATTGGAATCTTAAAATTCGGTTTGCAAATGGTAGGATTTTCGACTCAATATCTTGACATCCCTGTTGGTATTCTTTTGATTGTAGCAGTTGCAATCCGCAGTGTATCAGCTGCAGGCGGGCTTAAATTCCCGACCTTCATGAAAAGCAAAGGGCAAAGGCAAAAAATGGCTGGGTCAGCCAAATGAATGTGTTATATTATCGCAAGATAAATATAAAAAAATAGGTTTATGGGAGGAAATAATCATGCGTAAATTATTGGCAACAACACTGGCAACAGCGATGATCCTTTCAGCTTTCGCAGGCTGCAGCAGCGGTAGCACAACATCCACAGCATCCGCAGCAGGCAGTACTGCTGCCCCTGCATCTGCTGCGGGGACTGTTAAAAAAGACGCAAAAGATATCAATGTTGTGTTTATTCCAAAGCTTTCCGGCAACGCTTTCTTTGAATCAGCGAACGTCGGCGCACAAGACATGGCAAAAAAAGTTGGTTTTAGCTGTAAATATGACGGCAACCCACAGGCTTCCGTAGCCAATCAGGTTCAAATCATCAACAGTGCGGTAACACAGGGCGCGGATGCGGTTGCTATTTCTGCAGTTGACCCGAACGGCCTGAATGAATCATTAAAGGCTGCAAAAGCAGCAGGCGTAAAAGTTGTTTGTTGGGATTCCGATGTAAACAACCAATACCGTTCCCTGCATGTTGCGCAAGGCACTCCTGAGCAACTGGGACAAATGCTTGTTGATATGGCTGCCATGCAAATGACAGACGCACAAAAGAAAAACGCAACATTTGTATTCCACTATTCTTCAGCAACAGTTGCTGATCAGAATTCTTGGGTTGTCGCCGCAAGAGCATATGTAAAGACAAAGTATCCAGGTTGGAAAGAAGTTTCACAACCTTACTACAGTGAGCAGGATGCAGAAAAAGCAATCTCCGTTGGTGAATCTGTTCTGAAAGCAAACAAAGGCATCACTGCTGTTATTTGCCCCGACTCCACAGCTCTTCCGGGACAAGCCCAAGCTGCTAAGAACCTCGGCATGAGCGGCAAGGTCATCATCACTGGATTTGCAACACCAAGTTCTATGAAAAACTTCTGCCTGGACGGCACTGTTCCTAAGTTTGGACTTTGGGACTGCAAAATTCAGGGCGCAATGGGTGCTTATCTTGGTTACTGGCTTGCAGCCGGCAACACATTCAAGGTCGGCGATGATATCGACATTCCTGATGTAGGAAAAGTAAAAGTTCAACCTAATACAGTCCTTGACCCTAAAGCTTACACAGCAGACGATTCCGGCGTTGTTGTTCTTCCGGAACGCGTCATATTTGATAAGGACAATGTAGGTAAGTACAACTTCTAAAACACACACACTAACTGCGGCCATTATATTCAGCGGCCGCAGTTGATACCACAGACAAAGGAGATATTAGCATGGCAGACAAAGAAGGCTTCAAAATCGCAAAAGATTATCAAACGGATGTTCCGTTTGCAAAAAATGGTTTTTATGTAAAAGGAATGGATGATGTTGAATGGGGTATGAAAAACCGCCTGTCCAAGATTTTCAATCCGAAAAGCGGCAACACCGTAATGCTCGCATTTGATCACGGCTATTTTATGGGTTCAACCGCCGGCCTTGAAAGATTAGACCTTTCCATTCCCCCAATTATCGACAATATCGATGTTCTTATGGGTA
>DAMDEB010000016.1:19533-22567 GCA_032090075.1 Caproiciproducens sp. | reverse complement strand
CGCGGCGCATTGCGCTCCTGCATTCCGGCATACTACAATAAAGGTATTGCACTGCGTTGCAGCGGCGGGGCTTCCATGGTTGATGAAGATTTGAGCCATGAGGTTATTTCCGTTTCCATTGAGGATGCGATTCGCATGAACGCTTCTTGTATGGCAATCCAAACCTTTATTGGTGCAGATGGAGAAAAAGACAGCATTGACAACCTGTGCAAAACGATTGATGCCGGTAACCGTTATGGCATCCCTACCATGGGCGTTGTTGCTGTTGGCAAAGAAATGGAACGCACGAGCCGGTTCTTTAAATTGGCAACGCGTATTCTTGCGGAACTTGGGACTCAAATCGTAAAGACTTACTATTGTGAGGATTTTGAAGAAATTACTTCTGCCTGCCCTGTGCCAATCGTAGTTGCCGGGGGCAAAAAGTTGCCTGAGAATGAGGCTCTTACCATGGCATACAGAGCTATTTCGGAAGGCGCACATGGTATGGATATGGGTAGAAATATTTTTCAAAGCGCACATCCGTCGGTTATGGCAAAGGCTGTCAGCATGATTGTTCATGAAAAGGCAACCGACAAAGTGGCGTATGAGTTCTATTTGAACGAAATTAATTCATAATTTTCTTAGAATAGAATAAGCGGTTTATTATCATTTGTTCTAAGCAAAAATGGCTGTGGCTTAACCGCCGCAGCCATTTTTGACGATTGGTCTGATTGGGAGGATTCATGGAAAATATTTTACTCGTAGTCAAAATGGTCTTGCCGGTATTAATTATGCTTCTTCTTGGCTACTATTGCCGCGTGAAAAAGATAATCAATCAGCAGGGGTTGCTTGGAATCAAAGCAGTCATCACAAACATTTTGATTCCTGTCGTTTTATTCAATGCGTTTTATAAAGCAGAATACAATTTAAACGGATTTATAATATTTATCATTATCTACTGCTGTAACGGATTAGGGTTGGGATTTGGTTATTTAACCAAAAGGCTTGTGGGAAATAATGCGAAGCTAATGCCTTTCCTGCTGTCCGGGTATGAAGTGGGAATGCTTGGGTACGCGTTGTTTACACTTCTTGCCGGTGTGGAAAACATCCACTACCTTGCTACCGTTGATCTTGGGCAGACTTTGTTTGTCTATACGATCTATGTTATGATGCTGACCGCAACAACAGGGGGGAAGCCCACAGCAAAGGGCCTTTTGATGGGAATGGTAAAAAATTCCGCATTCATCGGCGCGGTCACCGGAATTTTTGTAGGTGCCACCGGGTTGGGTGCTGTTATTCTCAGCTCACCGGTGGGTGAAATTTTCAACCAAACGCTGATTTTCATTACCGCACCAACTTCAGCAATGATCCTGATTATTGTTGGATATGAAATTTCGTTCCGGAAAGAACTCATGAAGCCGGTGTTTAAAACAATCGGACTCAGGCTGTTCAGTGTGCTGATACTGCTGATCGCGTCAAGTGAGATTATCTTTCATATTATGCCGTTCAACAAAACACTGTTTACGGCGATTCTTCTCTTCTTTTCACTGCCGGCGACCTTTATCATACCCCTTTATGCTGATATAGAGGGCGAAAATGAATACGTTTCAACAACGCTTTCAATGAATACATTGGTAACAATTGCAATATTCTTCGGTTTGGCTTTTTATGTGATTTCATAAATGTACCTATTCGATTTTTGATTTTTTGCTCAGTCAATTTAAAAGGCAACCCAACTTTCCGGCTGGGTTGCCTTTATCATTTACCTTTATCGCAATTTACGTATATCCGACCTACAAGTCGAGCAGTTTATCGCCTTTTATTTCATCGGCACTCCAGGCAATAACTGCAAACTTACCGTTTGCGTGTTGATCAACCTTATTGATCCATTCAATCTCGTTGCTTGCCTTTGCGGAAAGCATTTTGTTCGTCGTTGCGGTATGATACAATGACGAATTGATTACCCACCATTTTGCCGCAATTCCTGCACGCTTTAAATCTTCTTCAAGGCGCATTGCTTCATATACGGGGGTAGCTTCCGCAAGCGTAACAATGATTACCTCAGTTTCACTTGTGTTGCGGAGCCGTGGCAGCAGCTTTTTTGCAGATTCCGGAATATCACCCTGAGAGCGCTTAATCTCATGATTATAGCTTTGGGTTGAGTCAAGGAGCAGAAGCGTATGTCCTGTCGGTGCGGTGTCAATAACAACCGTTTGATCTTCAGCCTTTTCCACAACCTCTGCAAAAGCACGGAATACTGCGATTTCCTGTGTACAGGGAGAACGCAGATCCTCTTCAACATAGGCAATGTCCTCATCAGACATGGTTTCTCTTGCTTTGGAAAGTACCTCTTCCTGATATTTCTTCAGCTCGGCATGCTCATCAATATGGCTCATGGTGATACCGCTGCTTTCATCAATTACAAACTTCAGATGCGCCGCGGGGTCAGTAGTGGTAAGATGCACCTTTCTGCCTCTTGCGGACAGTCCCATCGCAATTGCCGCCGCAATGGTAGTCTTACCGACACCGCCCTTGCCCATTGTGAAGATGACCTTTTTGTTGGAGTTATACAAATCATCAATCACATCTTTAAGTTGGGGAATTGTTTTGGCGTTTACCTTTTCATCACGGACAATATACTGTTCTTTTGTCAGCAGTGCCCTTACATTGTCAAGTCCGGTGATGTTATAGGCCCTAAGCGGGACTGTGTAAATAGTGAGGTTTTTCAAATCCTGAGGCATATCCGCAAGAGCTTTTTGCTGCTTGTGATACAGGCTTTCGGATATGCTGTCATCATAAGAAGTCAATACCCCGTTCATGATCAGCGTTTGATTGGTTACGCCGATGTCCGCAAGTTCCTTCGATGCCCTTTCCGCTTCTTTCAGGGGAGATTCTTCAGGGCGGGAAACAAGAATCAGCGTGGTCAGCTTACCGTCAGCCAAGGTTTCCACTGCCTTTTTGTAGATTTCTTTTCTGCTTTCCAAACCAGACAGTTGACCAAGGCAGGAAGCACCGTGAGTACTTTCACTGATGAAATTGCTCCACGCGGACGGCA
>DAMDEB010000016.1:11855-19523 GCA_032090075.1 Caproiciproducens sp. | reverse complement strand
GGTGCGGTATCAAAAATGATATAATCATATTCTTTTTGCGTTTTTTCATCTGTAATAAAGTTTGAAAATTCGTTGAATGCCGCAATTTCAACCGTACAGGAACCGGAAAGCTGTTCTTCCATGTTGTTCAGCACAGCGTCGGGAAGTTTGCCGCGGTAAGGGTCAATTACGCTTGCTTTGTATTCCGCCGCTGCTTGTATTGGGTCAAGGTTGGCGACAACAAGGTTTGGAACCTCTTTAATAGGAACCCCCTTATTGTTCAGGTCAATGCCAAAAACATCCTGCAAATTAGATGCAGGGTCCGTACTGACCAGTAGTACTTTTTTGCCGCTGTCGGCAAGATAGACCGCGGTTGCACAGGCGGTTGAGGTTTTGCCTACGCCGCCTTTGCCGGTATAAAAGAGATATTTTGTAAGTGCAATAGTTTGCGGGTTAAAGTTTTCCATATAGAATTAATCCTTTCTGTCTTTATCCAAAAATATTATTTGTTTTTTATCTTGTTTTCAGCAGCATTTCCCGCCGGAACAGCCGCATCCCTTTGTCCTTTGAGTTGTAACTTTTACCTTTACAGGCTGGTTATCCAAGGAATTCATTGGAATATTTAGAAGCTTTACGAACTCTTCATTCGTGGGATATCTGCCTGTCATTATAATTTCCCCATCCAGGACAGTAGCAGGCAATTTATCAACGCCGTTTCCATTGATTAGTTTGTTCACTGCGTTATTGTTCACAAACTCCTGAGGTGAACTTGTAAGATTAAATCTTTCCACATTCACACCATTTTTCTTTAGTGAATTGAGAACGGTCGAAACCCGAAGCAATTCGGGGTCGACACCAACTCCGCACAGGCCGGTTGAACAGCACATAGCTGGTTCGAAAATTTGCATTTTTTTCATGATAAATCGCTCCTTATATTAATTTATGAATTAGATTGCTTTCTTTAAAAAGACTTTATTTATTAGCTGATTTTTTCTAAAACCATGTTTTTACTGAAATATTTTTTCTTGAAAAAAAGAGCAAGATTTACAAGAGAAATCATGACCGGTACTTCAATCAACGGTCCAATCACTGCAGCAAACGCCTGGTCGGAAGAAATACCGAAGACTGCAACCGCAACTGCAATGGCAAGCTCGAAATTATTACTTGCCGCTGTGAATGAAAGAGTGACTGTATGCTCATAATTAATCCCCTGCTTATATGACATATAGAAACTGACTAAAAACATAATCGCAAAATATAACAATAAGGGAATCGCAATTCTTAAAACGTGAAGAGGTAAAGCGACGATAAATTGTCCTTTTAGTACAAACATTACCATTATCGTATATAATAATGCAATCAAAGCAATTGGAGAGATTTTTGGAATAAACACTTTCTCATACCATTCTTTGCTCTTAACTTTTAGCAAAATAAATCTTGTTAGAAAACCGGCAGCGAAGGGAATGCCTAAGTAGATCAGAACGCTCTTCGCAATGTCAAGAATTGAAATGGCAATTACTTGCCCTCCCCATGATAGTCCTAACCATTTTGGCAAGACGGTGACAAACAAGTAAATATACACGGGATATAACAATATCTGAAATACTGAATTTAGAGCTACTAATGCAGCACAATATTCGTTATCACCTTTTGCAAGCGTATTCCAGACAATAACCATCGCAATGCAGCGGGCGAGGCCGATGATAATAAGCCCTATTGCATAGTTGGGCATATCAGGTAATAGTAAAACCGCAAGTACAAACATTAATATGGGTCCAACGATCCAGTTTTGAACAAGTGAAAGTGCAAGAACTTTTTTATCCTTTAAAGCCTTACCCATTTCTTCAAACTTTATTTTAGCCAAGGGGGGATACATCATAACAATTAAACCGATTGCAATTGGCCATGATGTTGTGCCAGTGCTCATGCTCTCTAAGGTTTTTGCGAGGTTTGGGAATAAAAATCCACCTAAGACTCCAATCCCCATTGCAAGAAAAATCCATAGTGTAAGAAATCGATCAAGAAAAGATAGTTTTGCTTTGCTTTCGGTATTCAATTTTAAAAATCCTCACTTCTACATCACACCAATAGCATGGCTATGATTTTTAATATTATATTCGTTGGAATAAATGGCATCTGCGTTTGCGATTACATCAACATATCTGTCATGCCTTCTTTAGTGGTTACAAAGATTTTGGCCTTTGCATTTCCGATACTCTTCATGATCCATTTGATAAGTTGGAAGTTCTTTGAGTCTTCGCTGAAGAAAGTCCCATAATTCAATGTTTTCCTGTTTAAAGCTGTCACTAATTCGGTAGTATGCCCATTGTGCTTCTTTGCTGCTGTCGAGAATACCACATTTTTTTAAGGCGGTAAGATGCCTGGATGCATTGGATTGCGTCATTTTCAGTGCAGCCTCAATTTCACAGACGCACATTTCGTTTTCCAAGAGTAAACTTAAAATGCGCAGCCTGCTTTCCTCCGACAGCGCTTTGAATAAGTCGACCATATTCGGCCCTCCTTTATCTTTGTATGATCATATAAGCATATACTATGCTTCAGTAATCCTATTTGTTCCTAATAGAATTCAGCAATTGCATCCTAACATTTTTCAGAATAATTGCTGGTTTGAGGTTGATTTTGTTCGCACTAAAATCATCGAGCGGGTTTTTGACAGCGCCAATGCTTTCTTTATTTATGGAATAGTTTATCCAGGAACCGTTACGATTACCCTCAACAAGGCCACATTCCGTCAAAGTTTTCAGATGACAATGCTTTTAATATTGGGACATATTCGGCAAATGAGTAGTAATTTGATTTATCTCTTGTCAATGTTTTTTGGATCATATTGAATATCTTCTATGTTTATTATATTCGTTACATTGAAGAATGTCAATATGATTGCAAAAAAATAAAGCTGCCTCATTTCAGCAGCTTTATTCAGTTCATCTTATTTAAAGTAGATTCAAAAGTAATCTATAGATCATGCGAGACAGGGAATAAGCAGACAAAATAAGTTCTCTTAAATGCTTACTTGCCGTACGCCGAGAACCACCGTTTCGCCGTTAATATTCCATTCTTTGGAGAATCCGGCCATTTCATCTATCCGAACCTCATCTGCCAACACGTCGCTTTTAATGGAATCCAAGTGGTCTAAAATAATCTTTTCAATCTTGCGATTCCCTTTTTCGTAAACGACGATATGATCCATCACATTAAAATCTGCTTCTTTACGCATAGTCTGAAGCTTACTGACAATTTCTCTGACAAAACCCTCTTTCAATAATTCTTCCGAAAGATTGGTGTCAATGACAACCGTAATACCGGCTTCTGTCAACGAAACATACTGCTCCGATTGCTTTGTCTCGATTAATAGGTCGCCGGGCGTCAGATCAATCTTGCCGTCCTGGAGTGAAATAGTCAAGATGCCGGTGCTGTCCAATGCTTTCTTCGCTTCCGTTCAACTCAGCAAGGCAAGTTTTGATTTCAGAGATTTTCCTGCCGTATTTCTGGCCAAGCACCTTCAGCTGCGGTTTGAAGCTGTAAGATGTAAAATCAGAAACGTCATCTGTAAAATCAACTGCCTTACAGTTCAATTCTTCTTTAATGATGTCCATATAGAATTCACTTAACTTTTCTTCTGATTTGACATAGATTTTTGAAATTGGCTGCCTGTTTTTAATGTTTGCGCTGTTCCTTGCCGCGCGGCCAAGTACAACAATCTTAAGCACCAGTTCCATGTTCTCTTCCAGCTCTTTGTTGATATAAGCCTCGTTTGCAACCGGGAAGTCACATAAATGAACGCTTTCAGGCGCAGATGAATCAATCCTACAAACCAAGTTACGGTAAATATCCTCTGTCATAAAGGGAATCATCGGGGCGGCGACTTTTGCAACCGTCACAAGAGCCGTATAAAGGGTCATATAAGCATTGATTTTATCCTGTGGCATTCCGCTGACCCAGAAACGCTCGCGGCTTCTTCTGACATACCAGTTGCTCATTTCATCCACAAAATCTTCTAATGCTCTTGCCGCTTCCGGAATTTTATAGTTTTCCAGACTGTAATCCACGGTCTTCACCAAAGTAGTCAGTTTGGATAATAACCACTGATCCATCACTCGCAACTGATCGTATTGCAGCTTGTATTTTGTCGCGTCAAATTCATCAATATTAGCGTACAAAACAAAGAATGCGTAAGTGTTCCATAAGGTGCCCATAAACTTACGCTGCCCTTCCATCACGGCTTTGCCATGAAATTTATTCGGCAGCCACGGGGCGGAATTGCTGTAGAAGTACCAGCGGATTGCGTCTGCACCGTAGGTGTTTAAAGCCTCGAACGGATCCACGGCGTTGCCCTTGGATTTGGACATCTTCTGTCCGTTTTCATCCTGAACATGACCTAATACGATGACATTTTTATAGGGTGCCTGATTAAAAATCAAGGTCGAAATGGCCAGCAGGGAATAGAACCATCCTCTTGTCTGGTCAACGGCTTCCGAAATAAAGTCTGCCGGGAACTGCTGCTTAAATAAATCCTGATTCTCAAAAGGATAATGATGCTGCGCGAATGGCATAGAGCCGGAGTCAAACCAACAGTCAATTACTTCCGGTACCCGCTTCATCTGTTTTCCGCATTTGGGGCAGGTAATGGTTACCTCATCAATATACGGTCTGTGAAGTTCAATTTCATCCGGGCAGTTTGGTGACATGGCTTTCAATTCTTCAATACTTCCGATGGAATGTCTGTGCCCGCATTCACATTCCCAAACATTTAACGGCGTTCCCCAATAGCGGTTGCGGCTGATGCTCCAGTCCTGAACATTTTCCAGCCAATCGCCGAAACGACCCTTTCCGATGCTTTCCGGAATCCAGTGAACCGTATTGTTGTTTCGAATTAAATCCTCTTTTACTGCCGTCATCTTAATAAACCAGGAATCTCTTGCATAGTAGATCAGCGGCGTGTCACAACGCCAGCAGAAAGGATAACTATGCTCAAAATGAGGCGCCGCAAACAACAGGCCTCTTTCCTTTAGGTTTTTCAGTACCTCAGGGTCGGCATCTTTGCAGAACATGCCTGCCCACAGGGTTTCTTTTGTCATTTCACCCTTTGCATCGACCAGCTGAACAAACGGCAAATCATACTTGCGGCCAACGTTGGCGTCATCTTCACCGAATGCCGGTGCAATGTGAACAACGCCGGTACCATCCGTTAAGGTTACATAGCGGTCACAGGTAACGTACCAGCACTTCTTGTCCGGTTTTACAAAATCGAACAACGGCTCATACTCTTTGTATTCCAGATCTTTACCCAGATACGTCTCAAGAACGGTGTAATTCTCGCCCAAAACAGTGGTGGCCAAGGCTTCCGCCAAATAATAAATATTCCCCTCGTGGTCTACTTTGACATAATGCTCATCCGGATTCACGCAGAGCGCGACGTTGGAAGGCAGTGTCCACGGAGTGGTCGTCCACGCTAAAATAGAGGCGTTTTCGCCTTTTACCTTAAACTTGGCAATTGCCGATCTTTCTTTTACATCTTTATAGCCCTGAGCCACTTCGTGACTGGAAAGGGGGGTTCCGCACCTTGGGCAGTAGGGTACAATCTTAAAGCCTTTGTACAATAACCCTTTTTCCCAAATTTGTTTTAATGCCCACCATTCCGATTCGATAAAGTCGTTTTCATAAGTCACATAGGGATGCTCCATGTCGGCCCAAAAGCCAACCGTTTTGGAGAAATCCTCCCACATTCCCTTGTATTTCCAAACGCTTTCCTTACATTGACGGACAAATGGCTCCAATCCGTATTGCTCGATTTGATCCTTTCCGTCAAGGCCGAGTAGCTTTTCAACTTCCAATTCCACGGGTAACCCATGGGTATCCCATCCGGCTTTTCGGGGGACGTCGTACCCTTTCATAGTTCTGTATCTCGGAATCATATCTTTGATTACTCTGGTCAGAACGTGCCCAATATGAGGTTTCCCGTTTGCTGTGGGGGGGCCGTCATAAAAAGTATAGGTTTCTCCTTCTTTACGGCTGTCAACACTCTTCTCGAAGATTTTATTCTCTTCCCAGAACTTCTCGACTTTTTTCTCTCTTTCCACAAAATTTAAATTTGCGGATACTTTTTCATACATATTACAAATCCTCCATAAATAAAAAAACCTCCGCCCTGAGAACAGGACGAAAGCTTTGCTTCGTTATACCACCTATTACTACATACCATCATATGTGTTCCCGATAACGGTGGAAATCCGTCAAAACCTACTCAATCACTTTTTCAGCCCGCAACCATAGAGGGATATTCAGAAATAACCTACTCATGTCGGACTCTCACTATCTCCGACTCGCTTTGATTTTCGTTAGACCCTACTGTCTCTATCAATGTCTTTATTCTATTATTTTTATGATATCACAATAAATGGATTTGTCAAGTTTATGGCGCCGAATGCCGTCATAACGCTAAAAAAAAATTTTAGGCGCCCCATCAAAACAGTGAAAGTGGAAATTTCAGGCAGGGATAATTACTTCCACATTTCCTGAAAGAAGCCGGAATCCGAGGCGGGCTCGTTTCCAACATACAAATGGGAGGTGTCCCCCAGTGCCTTACAGCGGAAGTATACTTCACCCTTCCTTCTTTCCTCAGTAGCAAGGACTGTAACGGATGAGGGTGCCACAAAGAAACCTTGCCAAAGAAGTGGCGCTGCAATGCCCAAAAGGTGGGATAGGATTGCAAATTCTACGCCCAAGTGGCAGAAAACAACGATGGTATCCGTGTTACCGCCCTCGGTATGATAGAACATGCCCTCGCGCCGGTAACCATACTGATCTAATAAACGATCAATTCCTTGTGTAACACCTTTATAAACTTCCTCAGTGTTTCCGCTTTTCATGATGGGATCCAGGTACCATTTATCTTTATCATATAAGTCGGTTCTATTCGTCCAATAACTCGGCATTAAATCCCAGGCAATTCTTTTTTCGCCGGTTTCCGGGTCCAGAATACGTACCGGAAACTCTTGAAGCCAGTCAAAAACGGCGGCTTCTCTGTGGAGCCGTTTCAGTGTCACGCCCGCCGTGTCTTTCGCGCGCCCCAGGGGCGAGCAATAAAAATCACGCACATTTAGCTTGGTTAACCGGTCTGCCAGTAATTCCGCCTCTTTCCATCCCTTTACGGTAAGGGAGTCATGTTCATAATCGGGGTCTCCGTGGCGTACAAATAATATCTTCATTCTTTATTTTAATCCCCTTGTTTTGTAAATATAGCTTATTTTACTCGTTGGGCAATTGGGTGGTTTTCTTCAAACTGCACCAAGTCCCACAGGTTTCCATATAAGTCTTTAAATACCGCAACAATACCATAAGATTGTTTTTTGGGTTCTCTGACAAACTCGATGCCTTTTGAAAGCATTTCGTTGTAATCTCTCCAAAAATCATCTGTTCCCAAAAACAGAAAAACTCTTCCGCCCGCTTGATTTCCGACGAACGGTTCCTGCACAGGTTTAGATGCTCTTGCAAGCAGGATGGTAGTTCCTGTTGAGTTAGGCGGAGAAACAACCACCCAGCGTTTATCCTGCTCGGGCTGATCGGTATCTTCAATGAGCGTAAAGTGAAGTTTCTTTGTGTAAAATTCAATCGCTTCATCATAATCTTTGACTACCAAAGCGATATGTACAATGGACTGTATCATTT
>DAMDEB010000016.1:5431-11845 GCA_032090075.1 Caproiciproducens sp. | reverse complement strand
CATTCCTGCTTTCTTCACAACATTTAAAACCGAAATCGGCAGATATTACCATAATAACATTATATTTTTGCAATGCAATCATTTTCTTGCACTAAATCCGGAATTTCCTTTTGTCCGTAATCAGTGGTGATATATTTTTTAAAAGATTTTGAAAAAAAGGAGGGAATTGTGATTAAGAATACAGCAAAAAAGGCGGTGGTAATGACAGCCCGGATGGGAAGAAAGCCTCCAAGTACGCCGCCAAGCGCCATTGCAAATGGTGTAAGTCCTTGTGTTGTCATGGTTATGAATGACATTACTTTGCCCCTGACCTCTTGTGGAGTCGAGACTTGAACGGTAGAAATCAGGAGGACATTGACAACGGAATTGAAAAAACCTCCCGATACTAAAAACAAAGCGATTACTATAAATGACGGCTGGTTGATCGCAATGATTATGCTTAAATTACTGATTGTATTTGCAGCCATGAATATTTTTAACTTGTTTGCCGGCTTGACCGACACAATGGAAAGAAACAAAAATCCCGCCATGGCCCCTGCCATAAAACAACCCATCATAACACCGTATTTCCCTGCTCCAAGGGAAGGCGTGGTCTGACACAGGGGAAGGAGCAATACGATTCCAATAAAAGAAAAAAAGTTGCTCAGTGCGGCAATAATCAGAATAATCCGCAGTCCTGTTTGACGCCACATATACTGAAAGCCGTCAGCCATGTCCTTGAAAAAATGTAGTTTCTCGGTTTGAACATTTTGGGGCATTTTTACAAAAGGCAGTGACATTCCGGAAAACAGAAAGGATAATCCATCAAACAGGAAGAGCACCGGTGCGCCCAGCGTTTGAAAAAGGAAACCGCCGGCTACGCTTCCAATCATATTGGAACCCGCAGACACGATGGAAAACAGGGAATTTGCATTTTCCATTTTTGATTTCGGAACTAAATCCGGTATTGTTGCTTGAACTCCGGGTCCAAAAACGGCGCCGCATATGCTTAGTAGAATTCCCACAACAAAAACCATCCATATGGCGATTAGCCCTCGGTATGCGGCTGCGGCAAGCAGAACGGTGATGACGCCCCGTATCACGTCCATCAGAATAAACATGCGCTTTTTATTGCAGCGGTCAATCAGCACGCCGGCAAAGGGGGAAATTAATACGCCGGGGAGTGTAGAAGCAGCCATGAGCGTCCCCATCAGTGCGGTTGACCCGGTAACGGCAAGTACCCAAAAGCCCAATGCGATACTGTAGACTGCGTCGCCCATGGTTGAAATGAGCTGGCTCTGCCATAGAATAAAAAAACTGGGTGTCCAAAGTTTTTCCTGTTTACTGTTTTTCATTTGACTCTTCCATTCTTTGTGCAGTTAATTATTTGACTCTAATGCGGTCTGCACGTATTGTTATATTTTCTAAATCCACGAGCATTATAGCAAGTTGAAAGACCGGTTGAAAGGGTTGCTGACCATCCGGTTGCATTGTTTCGGTAACAGGTTAATAAAAGGGGGTGAGATGCTGAAACCATCAGACACTTCAAAAAAGGTATGCAAGCATAATAAATTAAGCTGACACCGTATGAAAACAGTGTCAGCTTAATTCTTAGCAAATCCGCCATATCAATTATTTTTACATTCTGTTATATAGCATTTCATGAATTAGAGGTGCTAATTGTCACATAATACAGTAAGCGAATGGAGTGTGAATCTATATGTCATAGGGTAAAAACAAACGCGCGCCGGTACGTTGAACTTCATTCAATCTGCTCGCGAACATTCTTTAACACGATCCTTTTGTAATTTCAATATTGACTTTATATTAAATACGTGATAATGTAATTTTAAATACTACATGAAAAGTGCGTGATGGGCTTTGATGTTTTATCTGCAAAACTTTCTGCATAAATGAAACCGTCATAATGAACAAGCGAACTTAATTCATATGCTTATAAGGAGAATTTTGTCACATGGAAAAAATAGCATTAATAACAGATTCAGCTTGTGATATCGACAGTGAAACAGTCAGCAAATACAATATCCGTATTCTGCCCTTTAAAATTATTTATACCGATAGAGAGTATACGGACAAGGTGGATATAACGTCAAAAGAGATTTACGATAATATGAAGTCCGAAATTCCAAAATCATCTCAACCTACGATGGAAGATATTGAAAGTGCCTATAAAAAGTTGGAAGCGGAAAATTATACTCATGTGATTGCCGTTGTTATTTCCAGTGGACTTTCAGGCACCTATAATGCTTTTAAAATTGTAAGTGAGAAATTTGAAAGCATTGAAACTTATATTTACGACACGAAGTCAACCTCCGTATGTGAAGGAATTATTCTGAAAAATTGTGGGGAATTAATTGAGGCTGGCAAACCCTTTGCAAGCATTGTGCAGGCGATGCCCGAGATGAAAAAAAAGCTTCATTTCTTTTTTGTGTTTGGCTCTTTGGAGTATGCACGAAAAGGTGGGCGCATAGGAAGAATATCAGGTACGATTGGAGAACTCTTAGACATCAAACCCATTGTTGGTTTTGATGAGAAGTATGGTCAATGTTTTACCAACGCAAAGGTCAGAGGTAAAAATAAGGCTGTTCATAAATTAGTGGAGCTGGGAGACGAAATCGTTAAAAACCAAAAATGTGATGCTTATATTGTACATGGTAATGTGGAAGAGGATGCAAAAAAGGTATATGATGTGTTATTGGAAAATCCCAACATAGAGCATGTATACTTGGTCGGGCAAATCAGTGCTATTGTTGGGGTATACTCCGGACCCGGAACCATAGGAGTGTGTTACGCGGAATGTTAAGGCTTAATTACTGTTAACGGTTACGCTATGTCGGAAATATAATACTATTAGTATTATATAAAGAAAATAATACGGGAGAATTCATTAAAGCAGGTAATAAAAACACTTTCAATGGGTAATCTATGATTGAGGTGAGTGTTTTGAAAGTAAAAGATATTATGTCAAGGGACATTGCGAGTTTAAGTTCGGATGATTCGATTGAAAGAGCCGCACAGCTGATGAAGCAGCATAATGTGGGTTCGATCCCGGTATGCAGCCAGGAAAAAGTGATTGGCATGGTTACAGACAGGGATATTGCATTGAGGTCTACCGCAGAAGGCCGGAACTCAAAGCAGCAGAAAGTTAGCGATATTATGAGCTCGAATCCCGTTGTGGGAAGCCCTGATATGGATGTTGATGAGGCTGCAAAGATAATGAGCCGGCGGCAAATACGCAGACTGCCCATTGTTGACCATAACAACCTAATTGGTATCGTTGCATTGGGGGACATTTCCGTTGAGCCTGACCTTCAGGATAGTGCAGAGCAAGCTCTGAAAAACATTTCACAACCAAGGTAGCAATCATATGCAAAGACACAGTTAACTGAATTGTGTCTTTGCTGTTTTCGTTTTGTATGAAATGTATCGTCTGATTTTAAATAGTGGAGAGGCTTTTCTGAGTGATCAGGGAGCCCCTTTGTCAATTTAAGCGGCAGCATTTTCTTCAGGTGTTCGTTTGGATGATTGCAAAGCACTGCTATTGCAAGACACGGCTTGACATTTGGTCACAAATCTGGGTTAATATAGATAATCCCCATATGAATGGAGGAAAATGAAATTGCATGAGATTGATATAAAGGCAGTACAGGCTGCAAGTGATACGATTCTTATGGATGATTTTGTGCGGCAGAACGAATCGTTTATCCTAAGGTGTGCATCCTTCACAGTTCACCGCTTTATCACCAAAAGCGATGACGAATGGTCGGTTGCTCTTTTGGCGTTTTCTCAGGCAGTCAGGGATTACTCAATGGACAAGGGTGGCTTCATTGGATTTTCAAAACTGGTAATACGCCGAAAATTAATTGATTACATACGAACGCAGTCAAAACATAGTCTTGAAACTTCCGTCAATCCATCCGCTTTAGACGGCGATTTTGATGAAGATCATGAGGATATTGCCATCAGAACGGCTGTTTTGGAACAAATCGAACGAACGCCGGACAATTCATTAAAGCTTGAAATTGAAGCAGCCAGTCAAATACTTTCTACTTATGGCTTTTCATTTTATGATTTGGCGGGCTGCTCACCAAAGGCAGAGAAGACGAAAAAAGCTTGTGCCAGAGCAGTCGCTTATATTATTCACAATCCTTTGATTGCAAGTGAAATGATGTCTACTAAATTGCTTCCTGTAAAATTAATTGAAAAAAACAGAAACATACCCCGAAAAATAATAGAACGTCACCGAAAATATATAATAGCGGCGGTGGAGATAATGACCGGTGATTATCCCTGCCTCGCAGAGTATATGCGATTTATTCGAGAGGAGTTGGACAGATGAAAGCAGTTATTGTGGAGATTCGGGAATTTGACTCTGCCGCTCTGACGGATGATGGTTGCATAATCAAAGTTAGAAACCAAAATTATGCGATTGGACAGGTGATTGAATTGAAAAAGCCAATCATTAGGAAGCCTGCAAAAGTGATTGCTTTGGCGGCTTCGGCGGCGGCAGTAGTAATCATGTTCGGAGCGGCTGCGTGGGCGTATTTTACTCCTTATACTTACGTCAGCTTTGACGTGAACCCTTCTATTGAATATTCGGTGAACAGATTTAACAGGGTGTTGAGTGTGACGGCTGTCAATGGTGACGGTGCGGAAATTATAAAGGATTTGGATCTTACCAACAAGACAATTGACGAGGCAGTTAAAGATACAGTCGAACAAGTTGATAAAGCAGGATATTTCGAAACGCAGGATCCCGGCGGAATTATGATTTCCACCTCCAGTGATAATCAGTTGGATGCGGAAAAGCTGGCCAGTGAACTGCAAACAACTGCCGAGCAGGCGACACAAAACGCCGGTTCAACCGTAGAGGTACAAGCCGTTAGTGTCGTGCGTGAACGGGTTTTGGAGGCACAAAAGCTTGGTACAACCCCGGGTAAATTGAATTTGGTGCAAAAACTTCAGGCAAGCATGGAAAATCCGGATAGCGTAGATGTACAAGAGTGGCTGAAAAAACCGGTTAAAGAAATTATGAAGGCGATAAAAACCGCTAAAAAGGAATCGAAATCCACTGGCTCTCAAGATGGCAGCAGTGTAGATTCCACAGTTAGTGAAAACAGCAGCAGTGCGGACACATCAAGCACCGTTGCGTCTGAGAATTCCGCAGCGGAAACGGAGTCCCAAACAGGGAGCAAGCCTGCTGTATTAAACAATCAAAATCAACTCCAAGCAAATGCAAAATCCGGTAGCTCGTCCAAGGTAACCGGAAAACCAGCTACCGCGGCAGAAAACAACACATCAAAAGTAACCGAGAAAACGAATGCCGCGGGGAACGCAAATACAGAACCAAAAGAATCCGGCAATGCCGCTTCAAAGATAACCGGAAAACCCGATACAGTGGAAAAGGGAAACAGCGGAACAAAGAAAATCGAAAAATCGGGGAATAACAACTGATCATAAGTATAGTGATACCCCCCTAAACTGATGCGAATAGAACGTCAGTTTAGGGGGGATTTTTTTTCTGCATTTTTGCACAGGCTACCCCGAAAAAAATCTTCTTTCTTGCGAATACATATAATACAACAAGATGTAAAGGGGGGAAATGAAATGAAATATCATGTTTTGCTAAGGGTGAAAATGCAAAATGACAGCTGGGTTGCAATCGGAGAAGAACATACAATTTTATGGGATACCCGTGACCTGATTACAGCATCAAGCGGATGGACTGTTTTAAATCAGGAAGATGCCGGGTCGGCTGGCGCATTTATTCCGCTGTTAGAAAAAGGAATCATAGAATTAACCCAACATGAACTTTGCTATCACAATTATGAAATTTCGCATGGGCTGGGTACAATCAATGACATACTCAAATTCTATCGGAATTTATTAAAAGCTTGCAAAGAACATCCATTTACGGAGGTTTACGGATGTATCGTTGCATAATAAGATGAACGCTTCCCCAAAAGTATGATTCCTGATTGTTTTATAAAATATTTTACAACTCCTATTGACTTACAGTTAACTCTAAAGAGTAGACTTTATTCAAGAAAATATTTAGTAGAAATGGAAGAGGTGTATTTTATGAAAACAATTCAGATTGCGGGTGGGGAAATTTCCGCTTCGGAAATCGCACTCGGCTGTATGAGAATCAATGGACTGTCCGCAAAAGAGGCGGAAACTTTTGTTCAGACCGCAATGGAGGAAGATATTAATTTTTTTGACCATGCCGATATCTATGGCAGCGGCGAGTCTGAGGAAGTGTTTGCGAAGGCTGTTCATATGAGTCCGGCGGTTCGTGAAAAAATGATCCTCCAGACCAAATGCGGCATCTGCCAGTCCGCCGGAAATAACGTGTATTTTGATTTTTCCAAGGAACATATTCTGGAGCCGGTCGACGGCAGTTTAAAGCGTCTG
>DAMDEB010000016.1:2084-5421 GCA_032090075.1 Caproiciproducens sp. | reverse complement strand
CCGGATGCCTTAATGGAGCCGGAGGAAGTGGCAGAAGCCTTTAATATTTTGCATAGCAGCGGTAAAGTCCGTTATTTCGGCGTGAGCAATCAAAAGCCAATGCAAATTGAACTTCTCAGCAAGTACCTGAACCAGAAATTGGTTATCAACCAGCTTCAGCTCAGTATTACCAATGCCACTATGATCAGTAACGGTATTAATGTAAATATGGAAAATGCCGGCGCTGTTGACAGGGACGGCAGCGTCCTTGATTATTGTCGCCTTAAAGACATTACTATTCAGGCGTGGTCTCCGTTCCAGTATGGAATGTTCGCAGGCGTATTTCTTAATAATGAGAAATTCCCGGAGCTTAATAAAAAGATTGATGAGATTGCCAAAATCAAGGGCGTTCCGAATACCGCAATAGCGGTTGCCTGGATTTTAAGGCATCCTGCCAAAATCCAGCCGATTGTCGGCACCACAAACGCGGCGCGTCTGAAGGATATCTGCAAGGCGTCCACAATTGAGCTGACAAGGCAGGAGTGGTACGAAATTTACAGCGCGGCGGGCAATGTTTTGCCGTAAGAACAAGAGATTTGTAAATTGTTGAATAAACCAAGCAAAAGCCGCAGGATTATTGATGTTTCGTAATCTTGCGGCTTTATTGTTTGCGTATGCAATTCAATTTTAAAGAACGTGATTTTGAAAAATAATCGTTGATCAAATCATATTTTAAGAACGGTATACTGCACGACAAGCGAGGTGACTGCCAAAACCACCCAGCAGATAAATCCCAGCAAAATCGGCTTTGCACCGTTTTTTACCAGTTTTACAAGGTTGGTATTAAGGCCAATGGAAGCCATGGCCATTACGATGACAAATTTTCCGGCCTGCGAAAGAAAGCTGCTCATACCGGCCGGCATGGGTAAAAATGTATTGATAATCGAGGCTGCGACAAAACCAAGAACAAACCATGGGAAAATCTTTACGATAGAATAGCTGCCCTTTTCACTCCCGGCGGCTTTTTTAGAAGTGTAAAAAGCAAGAACAAGGGTGACAGGCACAATCATCAGCGTTCGTGTGAGCTTCACAATAACGGCAAGATTTCCTGCCGCGTTGCTGAAAGAATATCCCGCCGCAACAACCGATGAGGTGTCGTTAATTGCAGTTCCTGCCCAAAGACCAAAGCTTTGGTCGCTCATGCCAAACGCATGACCGAGAAACGGAAACAGAAAGGCGGCAATTACATTAAACAGAAAGATGGTCGAGATGGAGTGCGCCACCTCTTCATCGTCTGCGTGAATCACAGGAGCCGTCGCCGCAATAGCTGAGCCGCCGCAGATTGCGGAGCCGACCCCAATCAGCGTTTTGGTGTTGCCGTCCAGCTTTAACAGTTTGCCTGCAACAAAAGCGGTTACAAAAGCCGCCGTCAGCGTAAATGACATTAGCACCAGCGTCTGCTTGCCAACTTTAAAAACATTAAAAAGATTCATATCAAAGCCCAATAGAATAATCGAATATTGCAGCAGCTTTTTCGAAGTGTATTGCACCCCGGCATTAAAAAATTCCGGTCTTTTCCAAAACGCTAAAATCATTCCAAATAAAATTCCCAATACCGGGCTTCCGATAATAGGAACAGCTTTTCCAAGCAGCCATGCCGGAATGGCGATGAGAGCGGCAAGCGCAATGCCCGGCAATTTGTTAGTGATTGTTTTCAAAACATCTCCTCCTCTTTCTTGTCTATGATACGCCTTGACAAAGAATAAGTAAAATATTATTATTTAATTAATATAATAAGTAAATAGTAATGTAAGGAGGACCTTGCTTTGACTTTAAGACATTTCAAAATATTTGTCGCAGTATGTGACACGATGAATATGACGGGTGCTGCTGAGACGCTTTTTATGTCTCAGTCCGCTGTCAGCCAGGCAATTGCTGAACTTGAAAATCATTATGATGTTCGGCTTTTCGAAAGATTGTCCAGAAAATTGTATTTGACACAGGCCGGCCAAAAGCTGCTCAGTTATGCTCGCCACATGATCCGGATGAACACAGAAGTGGAAAACGACATGAAAGCGCTGCACAAAAGCGGTTCTATCCGCATTGGCGCGAGCGTTACCGTGTGCACTCATGTGCTGCCGAAACTGGTTTCACACTATAAGCAAATCAGCCCCCAGACAGATATCGAGGTTTTTGAAGATAACACTGAAAAAATTGAGAACCTGCTTTTGCACGATCAAATTGACATCGGGCTTGTCGAAGGCGAAATCATATCCTCCGATATTTTGAATCGGGCGTTTATGGAGGATGAACTGGTGCTTATCTGCGGAGCGTCTCACCGATTCGCAGGTCTCACAGCGGTCGAACCCCAAGAGCTTGAAAAAGAAGGATTTATTGTAAGGGAAAAAGGCAGCGGTACCCGCAAAACATTTGAAAACATGATGACCGCCAACCAATTGACATGGAAAGTCATTTGGACCTGCAACAATTCTGATACGATTAAAATGGCCGTTGCACAAGGACTCGGCGTTTCTGTTATTTCAAGACGTGCGGTTGCGAACGAGGCGGCGTCCGGCTCACTTTGCCAAGTCGATGTTAAGGGCATCCGGTTTAACAGACAATTTAAGATCATCTACCACAAAAATAAATTTTTAACGGAACCAATGAAACAGTTTATCGATTTATGTATAGCAAAGTGTGGCGGGCAGGAATTATAAAACAGCGCCGTATGAATACTGGAACACCCAGTATTCATACGGCGCTGATATTTATCTGTAATTGTTAAAAAACACATGATTTACTTGCTGTGGGATATTCTAAATATGAAACGGGCTACCAAATTTGAAATATTGTTCGCACTGCTTTATCAATGACTTCTTACTGTTTCATATTTCCATGATTGGATTCCGCCCATATTGCTTACGTTTGTGTACCCCATTGCACTAAGCTGACTGCATGCAGAGGCAGCACGGGCACCACTCAAACAGTAGACGATAATTTCGGCATCCTTATCCTTGGCAATTTTTGAAATTCCGGATTTTACTTGGTTAAGGGGAAGCGACTTGCTGTTTGGAATATGCGCGTCAGCATATTCCTCGGGAGTTCTAACATCAATAAGAATTATATTTTTATTGGCACTGAGTCTCTCTTTACCTTCACGTGTTGAAATATCCTGATAACCTTTTTTACCAAACAATGAAGCAAACATTGTTAATCATCCTTCTTTTTTAAATTTCGACCTTAATATTGTATGAAAAATCATACTAAAATCCATTGAAAACGTGAAATTAAGTTTTCATAGCGCGAAGCGCGTTGGATTTTGCATGAGACGGGTTTTGCGCTTATTTTAAGCGCAAAA
>DAMDEB010000016.1:1155-2074 GCA_032090075.1 Caproiciproducens sp. | reverse complement strand
GGCGTAGCCGGGCGTTCTCCAATTAAAATATATATTTTAATTGGAGAGTAGTATCAGAAGCCTTATTTCGGCTGATTCATTGATTTTTGTTTATCTGACAGTCATAGTATATCCCGCATTTCTTCTTATTTCTGTAACATTGTCACATTAACGGTATTTCCTCTTTACAAGAACATATGTTCTATGTTATAATCAAATCAATAAGGAGCTGATATGCGTGGATGTTTTTGACAAGCTGAAAATTCTGACCGACGCGGCGAAATATGATGTGGCATGTACCTCCAGCGGGGTGGATAAAAAAGCGTCCGCGGGGGGCATCGGCAGCGCGTCCGCCTGCGGAATCTGCCACAGCTTTTCGGCGGACGGGCGGTGCATTTCACTGTTGAAGGTGCTGATGACCAACGCCTGCGCCTATGACTGCAAATACTGCGTGAACCGCCGCTCAAACGACACGCCCCGCGCCTCGTTTACGCCGCGTGAGTTGGCGGAACTGACCATCAATTTTTACCGGCGCAATTACATTGAAGGCCTTTTCCTAAGTTCGGGCGTGCTGAAAAATCCGGACTATACCTGCGAGCAGATGATTGAAGCGCTGCGTATTTTACGGGAGGAATATCGGTTTTCAGGGTATATTCACGCGAAAGCCATTCCTGGAGCGGACAGTGCGCTGATTGCCCGGCTGGGCATGCTGGCCGACCGCATGAGCGTGAACATTGAACTGCCCTCGCAGAGCAGCTTGCAGCTGCTGGCACCGGACAAATCAAAGCATTCCATTTTAGCGCCTATGGGGTATATCCAAAACCGCATACAGGAAAATTCTACCGACCTCGTAAAGTACCATCATGCACCTAAATTTGCCCCGGCAGGGCAGAGCACGCAGATGATTGTGGGTGCGACGCCCGACACCGATTTTCAGATT
>DAMDEB010000016.1:0-1145 GCA_032090075.1 Caproiciproducens sp. | reverse complement strand
CAGCCGGTGAGCTTTTGGACGGAAATCACCAAAGCTTCAATCCCCATGTTGACCCAAAGTGCAACTGGGCGCTCAATCATATGGAGTACTTTCCCATGGACGTAAACCGCGCGCCTTACAACGACCTGCTTCGGATACCGGGAATCGGCGTGACAAGTGCAAAGCGAATCGCAATTGCTCGGCGCACGTCTGCACTGAATTTCAGCGGCCTTAAAAAGTTAGGGGTCGTACTGAAAAGGGCACAGTATTTCATCACCTGCGGCGGAAAAGTTGCGGACGGGTTAAAAATTACACAGGACGCTGTGCTGCGGTCCTTAATGTCTGAAACCGCATTCGGCTTGTACGGCCAGAATTTGCCAGAGCAATCAATACCGGAACAGCTTTCCCTTTTTGAACAGCCCTCGCTGATACAGTCTGGAATATCGCGGGAGGAGGTACAAAGATGCCTGACCGGTCAAATTTGATCTACCGCTATGACGGCAGCTTTGACGGGCTGCTGTGCTGCGTTTTTGAAAGCTATGATCAAAAAGAAATTCCCATGGATATTCTACAGCCTGAAGCGGCTCAGGTCACTCTTTTTCCCGTAAAAGAAATTGTTACAGAACCCAAAAAGTCAAATCGGGTACTCACTTCCATCCCTCAAAAGATGGGCGGAGACGCACTGGACTTTGTACAGCGTGCTTTTTTAACTTGCGAGCCGCATAAAGAGCTGTATATCCTTCTGTTTCTGCGTATGGGCTACCGCTATGGCCCGTCCGTCATGAACATGCTGGCTGACGATGTAGTGGACGTCCTGTTCAAAGCGGTAAAACATTTAAACAACGAAAGCCATCTTCTAATGGGTTTTGTACGCTTTTCTATTTTTAACAATGCCCTCGTGGCTGAAATAGAGCCTAAAAACTATGTGCTCCCACTGCTGACGCAGCATTTCTGCGAGCGTTATCCGGAAGAACGGTTTTTAATATACGATAAAACACACGGCATGGCGCTCATATATCAGCCCTATCACTCTGAAATTGTTCCGATTGAGGATTTACAGCTGCCCGAACCGGATGAACAGGAGCAGGAGTTCCGCGCACTGTGGCGGCTTTTCTACGATACCATTGAGGTGCAGGGTCGCCATAACCCCAAGTGCCGCATGGGTC
>DAMDEB010000015.1:30900-32860 GCA_032090075.1 Caproiciproducens sp. | reverse complement strand
ATCGGAACAGGAGTTGAACGAGGCCGTTTTACGTGTCCTGAAAATTAAATTCGAACGCGGTCTTTTTGGGCATTCGTATTTAGACGAGACTGTGCCGCCGGAAGATTTTTCCTATGAGCTTTATCCACAGTCCATTGAACTTGCAAGGCAGGGAATTGTGCTTTTGAAAAACGAGAATAACCTGCTTCCGCTTTCAAACGAGAAACAGATGCGCGTCGCGGTTATTGGGCCGAATGCAGATGATGTTTACGCGCAGATAGGTGACTACAGCCCGCCGGTTCGCCCGGAGAAGGTACTCACGGTGCGGCAGGGGTTGGAACGCCTCGGCGGCGCGCGGCTCGATGTGCAATACGCGCGCGGCTGCGGCATCTATGACGGTACCGATCAGGAATTGGATGAAGCGGCGGCACTCGCTGCGGAAAGTGATGTAGTTGTGCTTGTGGTGGGGGGCTCCTCCAGCCGCTTTGCAGGTACACGCTTTGATAAAAACGGAGCCGCTCTCGTTGACGGACCGCTGCAAATGGACTGCGGCGAGGGTGTGGACTGTTCCGACCTGCGGCTGTGCGGCCGGCAGGAGGAACTTTTTACGCGCGTTCTTGCGGCAGGAAAACCGGTAGTCACTGTACTGATTGGCGGACGACCGTATGCTGTGCCGAAAATTGCAGAGCACAGCAGCGCGTTTCTTACGGCGTTCTACCCCGGCCCAATGGGCGGTCAGGCAGTCGCGGAGCTGCTGTTTGGGCTTACTGAGCCAGGCGGGCGGCTTCCGGTTTCCATGCCGCGCAGCAGCGGGCAATTGCCGGTCTACTATAATTCACGCGCTTCTTATCATGCAATGGGCTACCATGACCTTCCGGATACGCCGCTTTTTACTTTCGGAGATGGACTTTCGTATACTGAATTTGTGTGCGGAGACGCGCATTTATCATACGAAGCGGCTTCTGCCGCAAGTCTAAAAAATAATCCAGTTAAATTGACATTTACGATTCAAAATACCGGAGTACGCGCAGGCTGGACGGTGCCTTCCCTGTACATTCACGGGCTGACCGGCTCGGTGGTACGGCGAAAAAAAGAACTGCGTGCGTTTGATAAGCGTTTTCTAAAGGCCGGGGAAACAGCGGTATTTACCCTTGAACTCGGGTACGACGATCTTGCCATATGGGATGCCGCAATGCGTTTCACCGTGGAACCGGGCTGTGTACAGCTTGTTCTGGAAGACGGCGGCAAAAACCTGTGGCGAGGAGAACTGCAAGTCCTCGCGTAGCAAAAGTCTAAACAGAGCAAAAAATCAGGCTGCTGCAAATTTAAACTTGCAGCAGCCTGATCATTATATTGTAATAAGCAATGCGTTATGCGCTTACCTGCGAACTGTCGTACTGAGCCATATAAAGCTTATAGTAATATCCTTTTTGTGCCATCAGTTCCTCGTGGGTGCCGCTTTCCATAATCCGGCCGTCATCAATGTACATAATGCGGCTGCAGCTCTTTATGGTGGATAGCCTGTGCGCGATGATGAACGAGGTGCGGCCTTTCAGCAGCGTGTTGATACCCTGCTGTACCAGTTGTTCGGTGGCGGTGTCAATGGAAGAAGTCGCCTCGTCCAGCACCAAAATTTTCGGGTCGGCCAGCAAAGTGCGCGTAAAAGCGAGCAATTGCTTTTGCCCCTGTGAAAGACCGCCGCCACGCTCTTTTACCACAGTTTCGTAGCCCTCTTTCATCTTGCGGATGAACTCGTCGGCGTGCAGCATCTTCGCCGCGTGTATCACTTCTTCATCCGTCGCGTCACGTTTTCCGTAACGGATATTGTCGGAAATCGTACCGGAGAAAATGAAGCTGTCCTGCAGCATAATCCCCATTTGGCTGCGCAGCGAATGCAGGGTTACGTCCATCACGCTGTTTCCGTCAATCATCACTTTGCCCTGTTCAATATTATAAAAGCGGCTGATCAGATTGACAATGG
>DAMDEB010000015.1:30225-30890 GCA_032090075.1 Caproiciproducens sp. | reverse complement strand
GTTTTTCCCGCGCCGGTAGGGCCGACAATGGCAATACTTTCGCCTGCCTTTGCCTCAAAGCTTATATCTTTTAAAATCAACTGCTCCGGGGTATAGCCAAAGCTTACATGGTCAAAGCGCACATCTCCGACAATCGGCGGAATTTCATAAGCGTTGGGTGCGTCTTCAATAACGGCAGGCTCATTCATGGTTTCAAAAATGCGTTCAAGATAGGAAACCGCATTGATAAAGTTATTGTAAATATTGGCGAGGTTTACAATCGGCTGCCAAAAGCGGGAAGCATAGGTGCCCATTGCCAGCAATACGCCGAAGGAAGCCATAGGGTTCAGCCAGTAGGCACCCGCTATGTAAACCATTGAGAATACAATCTGGGACACAGCTTCGGTTGTGTACCAAACACTGTTAGAAACATAAATTGCGTCCATCCACGACTTGTAGCGCTCGTCCATCAAACGGTTGAGGATTTCCATATTGGTTCCCTGCCGGTCGAATACCTGCGTTACCTTAGCACCCTCAATCGATTCCTGTACAAATGCGTTTACGTTTGAGTTTTTATTGGATACCGCCTGCCATGCCTTGCGCTGTTTCGGCTTAATCATCCAGATAAACGCACCCACCACGGGCATTCCCAATACAGTGATGCCTGCCAGCGGTGCACTTACCTG
>DAMDEB010000015.1:15448-30215 GCA_032090075.1 Caproiciproducens sp. | reverse complement strand
GAAGATAATAATAAAAATAATATTGATAATTTCGATGATGAAATTTAAAATGCCGTTACTGAGCGCATCGGATACCGAGTTGACATAATGCACAACACGTACCAGTATTTTTCCCTGCGGCCGGTTGTCATAGTAGGAAAAAGGCAGTGCCTGCAAATGGTCAAACAAATCCTTTCGGATATCGTGCACAATGTTTTGACCAACCTTTGCGATGATGACGGTTCGTATGGTATTAAATCCGATATTCACCAAAATTGTGACTGCAAGCAGCACACAGAGCGTAATCAAATAGTGCATATCTTTGTGAGGAATCGCGATATCCATCGCTTTCTGAATCAGGATTGGCCCCGTCAGACCGACGATGCTGCCGACAGCGCTGAGAAGCAAAGCGATGATCATATCTTTTTTATAGCGGTTCACATATCTCATACAGTTTTTTAAGTTATCAAAATTAAATGGGGTTTCCAAATCTTCGTCCACATCAAAACGATTACGCGCCAATAGGATCACTTCCTTTCTCAGTATTGTTTTGCAGTGCCCATATGCGATAGTAGTAACCGTGTTTCTTTAAAAGCTGCTCATGGGTACCCTGTTCCACAATTTTGCCGTTGTCCAATATAATGATGTTGTCGGCGTCTTTGACGGATGATATTCTTTGTGCGATAATAATCTTTGTACAGACAAAATTCAGGCTGCGCAGCTGCTGCTGTATGTATTGTTCTGTTTCCATATCAACGGCGGAGGTAGTATCATCCAGAATTAAAATGGAGGGTTTTACCGCCAGTGCACGCGCCAGTGAAATCCGCTGTCTTTGCCCGCCGGAAAGTCCGACTCCGCGCTCACCGATCAGCGTGTCGTAGCTGTCCCCCATGCCGCGGATAAAGTTGTCCGCATCCGCGGCAGCGGCGCACTGGGCTACCTCATCAAACGGCAGCTCCGAATTGCCGTATGCGATATTTCCTTCGACCGTATCAGAGAACAGGAAGACGTCCTGTGTGGCCATGCCGATGGAACCGCGCAGCGAGGAAAGCGTTAAATCCTGTACATTAATGCCGTCTACCAGTACTTCGCCGTCTGTCACGTCGTAAAAACGGGGAATCATATTCACCAGCGTTGTTTTGCCCGCGCCGGTTGTGCCCATAATACCCAGCGTTTTGCCCGCGCCGATTTGAAAATTCACATGGTCAAGCAGCACGTTGTCATTGATTTTGAACGAAACATTTTTAAATTCCACGTCACCGTTCAGCCGGTGATCCAATTCTTTCGCGTGGCTTCGGTTCACAATAGTGGGCTGGGCGTAAAATATTTCAATAATCATTTCGCAGGAGGCAAAAAAACGCTGGATATCGTTGAGTAGCATTCCCAAATTACGCAAAGGGTTGGAGAGCGCCCATGTCAGCGAAGAAAACGCAAGCATTTCGCCTGCTGTCAGCTTGCCTTTCATCATAAAAGCTCCGCCGACCAACAGCGTTGTTACCGTGAGCGACTGTGAAAGCAAATCGAGCAGCGGCTGAAATTTAACGCCCACATAAGTTGTTTTTAAATTCATATCACGATAATCTTCATTTTTCTCTTCAAACTTTTGCTTTTCATATTCTTCCGCTGCAAATGCTTTTACCACGCGGTTTCCGGCGATGTTTTCCTGCGCAACGGTATTTAATTTGGAAAGCTTTTCACGCAGGGTTACAAACATCGGGTTGATTATTTTTGAAAAAATACGGGTAATGATGAGGATGAATGGCGTAATTGCCGCAAGATAAAGCGTAAATTCCGCATTGACCGTAAACAGATATATAATCGTGACAAGAAAAACCACGATGGAATCCATAACGACATATGAAATCCACGCTGTGGAGTGACGAACCAAATCCAGGTCGTTGGTCATGCGCGTCATTAAATCCCCGGTACGGATTCTGCCGTAGAAGATGTAATCCTGATCTTGAATCACTTCATACATGCGGCGGCGCACATCGTCCAGCATGCACTGGCTGTTTTTTTCCAAACATACAATCATCACATAGCGCAGTGTGAGCCTGATGATCTGCACAGCGAGCATGATTCCTAACAAAGGCAGCAGCTTTGCAGTGTTATGCGGAGTGATTACTTCGTCGATCAGTTTTTGGGAGAGCATTGGATTGATAATCAGCATGGAGCATGTAACTGCTGAAAGAATCAATCCGATTACAAATAAATGGCGTTTTTTGCCCATGTATTTCCATAGCCATTGCAGCTTAAACATATCGTCACCCACTTAATTCGCCGGCTGTTATTACCTGCCGCGTTTCTTTCCTGAAATTTTTGTGTTTCGCAACCTTTTAAAAGCCATGCGCAGCTTGTTTCGGCATCGATATTAACACATGAAAGATTATAGTAAATTCCGTGTCGTTTATCGTGTCATCTTCACACAATTTAGTGCCAATAATTGCTGATTACAGAGGTAAAAATATGAAGGAATTTTATGAGATTTATCGGGATGATTTTAAATAT
Organism: Caproiciproducens sp.; assembly: GCA_032090075.1. GTDB lineage: Bacteria > Bacillota > Clostridia > Oscillospirales > Acutalibacteraceae > Caproiciproducens. The sequence goes on along the minus strand of DAMDEB010000015.1, from coordinate 27,728 downwards.
CCGTCTTTTTGGCAGGATTATAATATTACCTGTGCACCGCATTTTCACAGCAGCATCGAGCTGCTTTATGTTTTGGATGGAAGTATAAAAGCGGTAGTGGATGGAAAACCGTATACCGTCGAGCAAAATCAAATTTTGATTTCATCCAGCTATACCGTTCACTATTACAGTCACGAAAAAGAGTCCCACTCCATTTTGCTGGTGGTGCCGCTGAGTTTTATTCCTTCTTACAGTACGGTGCTTTCCCAGAAGGTCTTTGCCGAATGTATCTGCAAAGACGCGGACGTGAACGGGGAAGTTCTGCATTGCCTGAATCAGCTGCTGCTCCAAAAAGAATGCCGGGAAAGTACCGCCAATATTATTAGAGGGTATATTTTCGTGATTATCGGGTTAATTGTAAACAACGTGGGTCTGGTGGACGCGGGTGAGGATAATCTGCTCTCAAAAGAAATTTTGAAATATTTGCAGAGTCATTATCTTTCTTCTGTTTCATTAAATATACTTGCCCGCGATTTCGGTTACAGCAAATATCGCTTTTCGCATATTTTCAGCACCTATTTTGGCTGTAACCTGCCTGAATACGTCAATGCGCTGCGTGCTCGCCACGCGGCCAATTTGCTGGCCGAAACAGAAGCTACTCTTATTGAGGTGGCTATGAATTCCGGGTTTGAAAGCGTTCGCACGTTTTACCGCATATTCAAACGTTGTTTTGGAATGACGCCGTCGCAGTACCGCAGTGATTATATTGCAAAGCAATAAGAAGCGAAATTAGCCCGGGCAGCAGGTTTCACAGATGCACACAGTATGGTATAATAATAAAATCCAATTGGGAACAGGAGGGTATCAATGCAGTTTTTAAAAATAAAAGTCTACAGAAATAATTTTATTATCTACATTTCATCTTTGCTGATCATTTGCATTATTTTAGGCGCTTCCCTTTGCAGCATGGTGATAAACGACCAGCTGCAAAAAAATGAAAATGCGACGATGAATGCATTTAACCGGATTGAAGCCAATCTGGATTTAACGGAAAATAAAATCGATAATTATATATTATATCTTTATTCTAACAAACCACTTCTTCGCGATTTTATCTGTTTTTTCGGAAATAATGCGGAAACCTACCTGACAAACCGTCTGGACAGTTCGGACGGCACTACCCAAATCAGTTCCGTACTGGATGATTTGCAGCAGTTTGTATTTAACAATCAGTTTATTGTAAAGCAGATTGCGTTTCAATCGCCGGATCATATGAATTTGATGTATTTTAAGGAGAATCAGGGAACGTCATTTCAATTCAGCCTTCCGAATAATTCCACGCTGTTGTCGGAAAACGATATTTCATTCGGTTATGTTTATTCAAAAGAACTTATGAATCCGCAAAATATTACGAAACCCCTTGGAAAAATAAAATTTGTTATTAATTCGGAAAAAACGGTTGCCGGTTCTGTGAATTACGGGATTGGAAAAGTTGCTGTTATGAGTGCGAAAACCAGTATGTATTATCCGCCGGTTCAGGACCAAAAATTGAAACAGGATTTTCAGAAGATCTACTCTGAAAATAACACAAGAGGAAAAATCCAGTCCGGATTTCTGAATACGCTCTATTATAATGTCTATTCTTCAAAAGCGCATGGATTCAAATTGGTTTCCACAGTGAGTACCTATGAAATAATTAACAACAATAAACCCTTGTTTCTTTTGATTGTTTTTGGTATTTTCCTGATTTTTGTACTGATGTTTATTGTGATTGCCGTCTTTATGACACACGACGCAAAGTATCTGAACCGGATGCTTTTGACAATTGGGGCTGCAAAATCCGGAAATTTTAAAGAATTTGAATTGGGCAAACGCAATGATGAACTGCGCATGATTGCGCAGGAGTTGAATGAAATGTATGCACAGCTCAATCGTTATATTGACACGGAATATAAACTGAAGTTAAAACAAAAGGATACGGAAATGAAAATGCTGCAACGGCAGGTCAATCCGCATTTTCTGTACAATACTTTGGAAATCATCCGCTCCTGCGCGCTTGTTAACCATGATGAACAGGTCGCCGACGCAATATCAAATCTCGGCGCTATGTTCCGTGATGTGGTGAAAAGTGAAGATGTTATTACCATTGGGCAGGAACTCGAAATTCTGACGCGCTATTTAAAAATAATGGAGTTCAAGTTCTCAGGCAGCTTTTATTACCAAATTGATGTGCCGCCTGAAATTCGTTCCCTAAAAACCGTAAAGTTCTGGATGCAGCCGCTTTGTGAGAATTTTTTCGTGCATGGATACGATAAAAACTGTGCATTTAATCTGCTAATTGTAAACGGAACCATCGAATCGGATGCCTATGTGATTGAAATTAAAAATAACGGAGAAAAAATTGAACAGAATGATCTTGAAAGCATTAATGAGCAGTTGCGCAATGGCGGCGAAGAACCGCACGGGAAAATCGGATTGATGAATGTTTGCAGCAGATTACGGTTCTTTTACGACAATCATGTTGCAATGACTATTTCCAACAACCCGGAATCAGGGGTCACTATATCCGTTCGTATCGAGAAGGAGAATGAGCATGTATCGTCTGCTGATTGTTGATGATGAGCCGAAGATCATCGAAGGAATTAAGCTGATGCTGAACTGGAAGGAATATGAAGTCAACCAGATTATCACGGCGACAAGCTACAATGAAGCGATTCAGAAGGCAATGGAATACAAGCCGCATATCGGGATTTTCGACGTCTGTATTGACGATACGCGCGGTTATGATATCATTGAAACATTGAATTCTTTTTCACTTCCTACGAAATATATCATGATAAGCGGTTACGATGAGTTTGAATTTGCAAGAAAAGCGATTCATGCAGGGGCGAAAGATTACCTTATGAAGCCAATTGCCCAGGCGGAACTTCGCCGCGCGGTTGAAAAAATCATTGTGGAAGATTTTAACGGGAGCATACGCACAGGAATTGCTGATGCGGAAAATATTGATCCGGTTTTGGGAATCCCCTATGATTCACTTTCCAACTTAACCAGTAAGGTAATCCTAATGGTAAAGGGAGAGTATTTTAAAAATATTAATCTGAAGATCATAGCAGATAAGTTTAAAATGAACAGCAACTATTTGGGGCAGATTTTTCTGAAAGAAACGAATATAAAATTTTCTGAGTATTTAATGGTATACCGGTTGATTCAGGCGAGAGAAAAAATAGAAAATACTTCTGAAAAAATATATAATATTGCACATCAGGTCGGCTACTCCAATATAAATTATTTCTACACTCATTTTCACAGCTACTTTGGAGTGTCACCTTCTGACCTGCGCAAAATAGAGGAAGAAAAACAATAAACAAGACGGCGAAGCAGGATTTTTGTACTGCTAAATAAGTTTTTTATCTTTTTTTATTTCCAATTTACCGGTATACTTTTTACAGAAAGAAAAGACTTAGCTGACTGCCTACGTTTCAGTTGGTAAGATTCAGCAATAAATTTACTGATTGCAGATGTTAATAAGGAGAATCCCTATGAAGTTTAAAAGAGCAATTTCAGCTGCTTTGTCAGTTTTAATGCTTGCAGCGGCAGCAGGCTGCGGCCAAGGCAATAATTCAGTTTCAAGCAATTTGAGCAGTATGAGTACGGTGTCGGACGCGCAGTCCGAACCCGTGAATCTGATATATTACACGATTGGCAACCCCGACACTGATTTGCAAAAAGTCAACGATGTGCTTAACGACTTGCTCAAGAAAAAAATCAATGTCACCGTACAATACAAGAAGATTGCGTGGGGGGATTACGGAACCAAAATTTCAGCATTGGTTAACAGCGGGGCTGATTTCGACATTGCCTTTGCAAGCGGGCCCGACCAGGGGGATTATGCGGGAAACGCGAGAAAAGGAGCATGGCTTGACATGACCGAATACCTTCAGGAAGACGGAAAGGCCATGTACAGCATGATTGACCCTCTTTATTGGGCGGGTGCAATGATTAACAGCAAAATTTACGGAGTACCGACGAACAAGGAAATCGCGGTTCCGGAATGGTGGATGTATCCCAAAGAATTGGTTAGCAAATATAAGATTGATATTGCCAAGTATAATACGCTTGAGTCTTTGGAACCGCTGCTGGCTGAGGTTAAAAAAAATGAACCGGATTGGCAGCCAATGGAGTTTGACAAGAATTCCAATAACTTTTTTTCCTTGAATGGGTATGAATATGTCATCAGCAAGGAAGTGCCGCTGATGGTTAAGTCGGATGATTCAGGCTTGAAAGTTGTCAATATTTTCACTACCGACAATGCAAAAAAGACATTGGCGACACTGCGCAAATATTACAAGGCGGGCTATATTAATGAAGACGCGGCCATCAAAGTAAGTCAGAACCTTGAAAGAGGGAAAAAAGTATTTTGGAAAGAGGCCGGAGGCGGACCGTATTCGGATGTCAGCTGGTCGGCTGACCGTGGGTATGGGCTTGTCGCACAACAAGTTTCGAAAGCGACTGTTACCACTGAATCCTCGCGCGGCGGCATGATGGTTGTCAATTCCCGTACGAAATACCCCAGAGCCTGCATTCAATTTCTGAATCTGCTGAATACGGATCCTCAGATCCGTAATCTGATAAATTATGGGATTGAAGGAACGCACTACAAACTTGATGCAAACAATCAAGTGGAAAAAATCAGCAATGCATATTCCGGCGTGCAGTATACGCAGGGCAACTGGTTTATTTTGAACACGGTGGTCGGCGACCCGAAAGACAAATGGGACAAATTCAGGGAATTCAACAAAACAGCGGTAAAGTCCGAAATGCTTGGCTTTACTGCGGATACTTCAAAACTCACATCAAAGATTGCTGCCATTACTCAGGTTTGGACCAAATATTACCCCTGCCTGATGACAGGAAGTGTCGACCCGGATGAACAACTGCCCAAATTTTTTTCGGAGCTGAAAGAAGCCGGGATTGACGAGGTACAGGCAGACCTGCAAAAGCAGCTGACAGACTGGAAAGCAAGTATCAAGAAATAGTGAATCGCAGCTGCGCTGAACAGATCAGCCTAAACGCAAAAACTTTATATACAAAACAGAGTAGAATGTAATTTAGACAGGAGGGATTGCAATGAAAAACAAAGCAGCTTTTTTTGACATTGACGGCACGATTTACCGCGAAGGACTAATCAGCGAAATGTTTAAAAAGATGATCAAATATGAGTTGATTGATAACAGCAAATGGTACAATGAGGTGGAACCCGCTTTTACCAAATGGGATAAACGTGTGGGCGATTATGACGCCTATCTGCAAAAGATGGTGGACATCTATACCGAAACACTCAACAACACAGATTCTTTTCACATCGCCTATATCGCGCGAAAAGTAGTTGAGCAAAAAGGGGAACGGGTATATACCTACTCGCGTGAGAGAATCAAGGGGCATAAGGATCAAGGACACATCGTCATTGCAATTTCCGGTTCCCCCATTGAACTGGTGCGGGAAATGTCAGGGAAATACGGAATGGACGACTACAGGGGAACAGTCTATCAGGTGGGAAGCAACGGTGTCTATAACGGAGAAATCATACCCATGTGGGATTCAGAAAGTAAGCGCAAAGCAGTTTTGAAAATGGCGGAAAAATATCAGATAGATCTTGCGGAAAGCTATGCCTATGGCGACACCAACGGGGACTTCTGTATGCTGAAGATGGTGGGCAATCCTGTGGTTATTAATCCCACAAGGGAACTGCTTGCCAATATTCGGCAGGATGAACAGCTCAAAGAAAAAATTTCAGTTATTGTAGAGCGCAAAGACGTTATCTATCGATTGAATGTAAATACACTTGAGCTGATTGACTGAGAAGGGAATATCAAATCGCAAATCCGGAACACTATTTTCGAGGTGAAGAATATGCCGGAAAATAGCCAAACAGACAGTAAACAGCTGCGGGATGAAAAATACAGCGGGCAAACACCCGTCACAACAGGCGGTTTGAATCAGTCGGGACGTTTAGAAAATCAGAACCAGAGCCATAACACGAAAAAACAATCACTGGGACCAAACACAAAACGATAAAGTAAAAAATGGAGCAACAGCACTCAGCTACGCATGGTAGGGATGCTGTTGTTCCATTTAACATAAAAGAGGATTTTTATATTAGTAAAATCGCTGTTGAGCGCTTTTGTAATTTCTGCTATAATTGAAAATATAAATACGGTTAATACGAAACGATGAAGGGATAACATGATGAAAAACATATTTTTTTATCAAACTGATATAGGAAAAATTGGGATTGCAGAAAACGGAACTGCGATTACAAACCTCTGCTTTGAAAACGAAAAGGTACCTGAAGATGCTGTTGTTTTGGAAACGGAGTTGCTTAAAGAAGCCGGCAACCAGCTGCTCAGTTATTTTACGGGAATAAGAAAGGAATTTTCACTTCCGCTCGCTCCCACCGGAACTGAATTTCAACAAAACGTTTGGAAAAGCCTGCGCGCTATTCCTTATGGCGAAACACGCAGTTACAAAGAAATTGCGCAAGCTGGTGGCAGCCTTAAAGCGTTTCGCGCGGTGGGGATGGCAAACAACAGAAACCCTATTCCAATTTTTATTCCCTGCCATCGTGTCATCGGTGTGAACGGAAAGCTGGTCGGTTATGGTGGCGGTCTGGATATAAAGGAACGTCTACTGAATCTGGAAAAGCAGTATGCAAATCGTTAAATGAATACCACTTGGAGGCGGCTTTGCCGCCTCCTTTTTTGCACACTGCGCATTTCTAAAAAGTGCCGCAGCGCAGCGAAGAATTTAACCTCGCATAGGCCCAAAAATCCAAATAATACGGTTGAGCCCGAACTGATTTGCTTAGGCACGATTTATTAAAACTTTATTGACTATACAGATAATACAAATAAATCGATAAAAATCTATTGCAAAGTGTGAAATATTGTGATAATATATATCCAAACCCCACCTAAAACGTTACCGATAAGGTTTCCGATAACGATACCAGAACAAAAGGAAAACGGAAACGTGTTTTCATGTGGAACAATCAACCAATTGAAAGAAGGAAGCAGTATGAAAAGGTTTAAAAAATTATTAGCGCTTACGTTAGCAACTGTTATGATTGCCGGCGTAACAACAGGGTGCGGAACAGCTTCTACAACGTCATCAGCACCAGCAGCCTCAACAGCTCCTGCGGCTTCAACAGCGTCAACTGCGGCGGCAAAAGGCGAGATTTACTACTTGAACTTTAAACCGGAAATTGCCGATGTCTACAAAAAAATTGCCGATGCTTACAAAGCGGAGACAGGGAACACCTTAAAGGTAAGCACTGCCGCAGCCGGAACATACGAGCAGACCTTGAAGTCTGAAATGGCTAAGTCAGATTCGCCTACACTTTTCCAAATTAACGGGCCTAAGGGCTACGCTGCATGGAAAGATTACTGCGCGGATTTAAAAGACACCGAGCTCTATAAACATCTTAGTGATAAGACCATGGCTGTCACTGACGGCGACGGCGTGTATGGCATCCCTTATGTCGTCGAAGGTTACGGCATCATCTACAATAACGCCATCATGACGAAGTATTTCGCATTGAGCGGCGCTAAGGCAAAATCAATGGATGAAATCAATAACTTTGCTAAGTTAAAAGAAGTCACGGAAGACATGACCGCCAAAAAAGCACAACTTGGGATCAAAGGCGTGTTCTCTTCAACTTCTCTAAAGCCGGGCGAAGATTGGCGTTGGCAGACTCATCTTGCGAACCTTCCGGTTTACTATGAGTTCAAAGACAATAAGATCGATCTGAAAAGCGACGCTACCAAGGAAATCAAATTCCAGAATGCTGACAAATTCAAGAACATATTTGACCTGTACATCAACAATTCTGTAACAGCTCCGAAACTGTTAGGCAGCAAGAGCGTCGATGACTCCATGGCGGAGTTCGCACTCGGCCAGTCTGCAATGGTACAAAACGGCAACTGGGCATGGGGCCAAATTTCCGGCGTTGACGGCAATGTCGTCAAAGAATCCGACATTAAATTCCTTCCAATTTACACAGGCATGCCCGGCGAAGAGAAACAGTCTATCTGCGTAGGCACAGAAAACTTCTTTGCAGTCAACAAACAGGCTTCTCCTGAAAAGCAGAAATTGGCTGAAGACTTCATCTACTGGCTGTACAGCAGCGATAAGGGCAAGGCTTTCGTTACAAACGACCTGAAATTCATTGCTCCTTTCGATACCTTTAAAGACAATGAAAAGCCAACCGATCCGCTTGCTAAAGAAGTCCTTCGCTACATGAGCGATACCCAGTTGACCAATGTGCCGTGGAACTTTACGGTGTTCCCGAGCCAGACTTTCAAAGACAACTTTGGTGCCGCACTGCTGCAGTATGCACAGGGCAGCAAAAAATGGGACGATGTAACCAAGCTGGTTATTGATCAGTGGAAAGCTGAAAGCGGCAAATAATAGAACGAAATCATTTTATAGGCTCCTCCCGCGTCGTATAACGCGGCGCGGGGTATGACAAGAATAGTGAGTGTAGTTTCTGATGGACTCACTCACTATTTTTTATCTGGAATGGAGGAACAACCATGCAAAAAACGCTAAAAAAGTATTTTCCCGTTTTTGCCCTGCCTACGGTTATTGCGTTTGCTATCGCATTTGTAATACCGTTCCTGCTGGGTATTTACCTTTCATTTACAAAATTTACTACGGTAACCAATTCGCAATGGGTTGGGCTGAGCAACTACATTCGCGCCTTTACCGAAGACCGGGATTTTCTCAATGCGCTGATATTCACAACAAAATTTACGGTCGTTTCCGTGGTGCTCATCAATGTGCTCGCATTTGTAATCGCCCTGTTGCTTACACGGGGAATTCGCGGCACGAATATTTTTCGTACCGTATTCTTTATGCCTAACTTAATCGGGGGCATTGTGCTGGGCTACATCTGGCAGCTCATTATCAATGGCGTATTATTAAACTTCGGCGTAGATATTACATTCAGCTCGACCTATGGGTTCTGGGGTCTGGTCGTTCTGATGAACTGGCAGATGGTAGGTTATATGATGATTATCTATGTTGCCGGTATCCAAAACATATCATCCGACTTGATGGAAGCCGCCGAAATTGATGGCGCAAGCTCATGGCAGGTTCTGAAGAGTGTAACCATCCCTATGGTTATGCCGTCTATTACGATCTGCACATTCCTGACGCTGACGAACTCCTTTAAGCTGTTCGACCAAAACTTCGCTCTGAGCGGCGGCGCTCCGGCTAAGTCATCCTCCATGCTCGCACTGGATATTTTCAGTACATTCTACGGCCGCAATGGTTATGAGGGCGTTGGTCAGGCTAAGGCAGTGGTGTTCTTCATCATGGTTGCGCTGATTGCGCTGATACAGCTCCGGCTAACCAGAAGCAAGGAGGTCGAAAACTGATGAGAAGCGCGAAATCAAAACAGCTGGATAATATGATTTTTGTAGTGCTGACGGTTATGTCCATTCTGTTTATGGCCCCAATCCTGATCGTACTGATGAATTCCTTTAAGGGCAGGTTTTTCATTTCCACAGCACCGTTTTCTCTGCCAACCAGTCAGACTTTTGTGGGAATCAAAAACTATTTTACCGGAATTGAAAAAACCGGATTCTTTAGCGCTTTTGGCTACTCATTGTTTATTACGGTGTTTTCTGTCTTAGTAATCGTGTTATTTACTTCTATGACAGCGTGGTATATTACCAGAGTTAAGACGAAATCAACGAAGGTGCTGTATTATGCTTTTGTTTTTTCGATGATCGTGCCATTTGATATGGTGATGTTCACCATGTCGAAAATGGCGAACATGCTGCACCTTGACAATCCGATTGGAATTATTTTAATCTATCTCGGTTTTGGTGCGGGACTTTCGGTGTTTATCTTCAGCGGCTTTGTGAAGAGTATTCCGCTGGATATTGAAGAGGCAGCTACGATTGATGGCTGCAACCCCATCCAAACATTCTTCCGGATTGTACTTCCAATACTTAAGCCGACCGCTATTACGGTTGCTATCCTGAACGCTATGTGGGTTTGGAACGACTATCGGCTGCCGTACCTCTTAATCGGCAGCGATTACAAAACAATTCCGATTGCGTTGCAATCTCTGCAGGGCGGGTACGGTTCAAAAGATATGGGCGCGATGATGGCAATGCTGGTTCTGGCAATTGTGCCAATCGTTGTCTTCTATCTCAGCTGCCAAAAATACATCATTAAAGGTGTGGTTGCGGGAGCCGTCAAGGGATAAAAATAAAAACTCATTTAAAAAGCATACAATCTATGACATATAATGTTATAATTCTACTACAAATACATCTACCAATGTCTGAGCTTCAAAGATTTTCTATTTGTTTGCACAGGTATGAATGATCAAAATCGGCGTAGATGGTGTTATTCAATAGAAAAACAATGAATGAAAGAAGTGGTAAAGATGAGGGCGAGCGGGATTTTAATGCCCATATCCAGTCTTCCGTCAAAATATGGGATAGGATGCTTCTCAAAAGAAGCGTATCTGTTCATTGATCAGCTGAAAGAAAGCGGGCAGCGCTATTGGCAGATACTTCCTCTTGGACCCACCGGCTATGGGGATTCCCCTTATCAATCCTTTTCAACTTTTGCGGGAAATCCATATTTTATTGACTTAGAGGACCTAATTGAAGAAGGACTGCTTCAATCAGCGGAATGTGAAGCGTATGATTTTGGGAATAACAGCCGATATGTTGATTATGAAAAAATTTATTTGTCCAGGTTTAAGATTCTGAAAAAGGCATATCAAAGAAGTCGGATTGATCAGGATAAAGCGTTTAAAGCCTATGAGCTGGAAAATGAGTTTTGGTTGAAGGATTATGCTTTGTATATGTCGGTAAAGAATCAATTCGGCGGGGTTAGCTGGAACGAGTGGGACGAGAATATCCGGCTAAGAGATCCGGATGCACTGAAAAGCTATGAGAAGGAACTCAAAGATGAAGTTGGATTTTACAAATTTCTGCAATATACTTTTGCAAAGCAATGGCAAAAGCTAAAACGCTATGCAAACGAGAGTGGAATTCAGATTATCGGGGATATCCCGATTTATGTCGCTTTTGACAGCGCGGACAGTTGGTCACATGCGGAGTTGTTTCAATTTGATCAATTTAAAAATCCGACCGCGCTTGCAGGATGCCCTCCGGACGGATTTTCTGCAACGGGTCAGCTTTGGGGAAATCCGCTTTATAACTGGGCGTATCATAAACAGACTTCTTACGCATGGTGGATTCAACGTATTTCCTATTGTTTTCAATTATACGATGTAGTTCGTATCGACCATTTCAGAGGTTTTGATCAATATTATTCTATCCCTTTTGGCGCTGTAACAGCGGAAAATGGACATTGGGAAAAGGGCCCCGGAATTGATTTGTTTCAAAATCTGAACAGGCAATTAGGTGAAATGAATATTATTGCCGAAGATTTGGGATATGTAACAGACAGTGTTCGCAAGCTGGTAAAAGACAGCGGATATCCGGGAATGAAGGTTTTGGAGTTTGCATTTGACTCCAGAGAAAAAAGTGATTATATGCCGCACAATTATGAGCGTAATTGCGTGGTTTACACAGGAACACATGATAATGACACTATTAAGGGCTGGTATCAAAGCATTGTTCCGGCCGATCGGCAGCTGTCAATCGATTATATGGGGAATGAAAAGACGGAGCTGAAAGATATTCATTGGGATTTTATTCGATTGGCACTGAGCAGCGTAGCGCAGCTTGCAATTATTCCGATTCAGGATTATTTGGGGCTTGATACAGAAGCAAGGATGAATCAGCCGTCTACTTTAGGAAATAACTGGAAGTGGCGTTTGCTGACAGGAGAAATAACCAAGGAACTTTTGAACAAGATGAATAAGCTTACGGCCTTGTATGGCCGAAAATGAATTTAGTTTTGTTTTTATTTTACAAATTGCAATATTGTACTTATAATAGAAGAAGCAGTAAGTGCCTGTAGTTTATTTATTGTATCAACGACACAGGATAAAAGGGAGAACGGGTATGGACACAATAACAATTAAAGATGTTGCAAGAATGTGTGGAGTAGGCGTAACCACAGTATCCAGAGCAATCAATAATCATCCCGATATTAGTGAAGATACAAAATCAATGATTATGCAGGTAATTAAAGAAAATCACTATGTTCCGAACAATAGCGCAAGAAATTTAAAACGTTCTGCTTCAAAAACAATCGCTGTATTAATCAAAGGTATTACAAATCCGTTTTTCAATCGTATGCTTCA
>DAMDEB010000015.1:14086-15438 GCA_032090075.1 Caproiciproducens sp. | reverse complement strand
AAAGGAAACGCATCGCCACAAATATTCTTACATTTTGCAGCGTGTGGATGAAAATCAGGATGAAATTGATGTAGCCATTGAATTGGAAAAGGAAAAACGTTTGAAGGGAATTATATTTCTCGGAGGATATTTTTCTCACTCTAAAGAAAAGCTGGATCAATTAGCCGTTCCGTTTGTTCTTAGTACGATTGGGATGACGTCGGAGGTTGATCAAAATAATTATTCTTCCGTATCCGTTGATGACTTTAAAGAGAGCTATAAAATAGTGGATTATTTATGCGAACTCGGACATAAAAAGATTGCGATTATTTCGGCGTCGGTGGATGACGAGAGTATCGGAAAGCTAAGATACGAAGGGTATAAAAAGGCTTTGGAAGACCATGGACTATCGGTTGAAGAAAACTTAGTCAGGTACATGAAAGAAGATATTGAAACATATACCATGGAAAACGGGTATGTGGTAACCAATGAATTGCTCAGGTCAAAAGAAGAGTTTACAGCAATTTATGCCATTTCCGACAGTCTGGCAGTTGGTGCATGCAAAGCAATCCTCGAATCCGGGAAAAGAGTACCGGAAGATTATTCCGTTGCCGGTTTCGATGGGCTGGATATTTCTTTTTACTATACTCCGTCGATTACAACGATTCGGCAGCCGGTGGAAGAAATTGCGGAAGAAACAATAAAAATCCTTTTTGATTTAATACACAATAAAACAACGCAGGCACACAAAACATTTCCGGCCGAGTTAGTTGTACGGGAATCTACCCGGCCTTTGTTATAGAGGCTCACAGCATAAAACGAAAAATATGACGCTGAATTAAACAATAAAAGTAGGAGCAGAACAATATTGTTCTGCTCCTGCTCTGTTATTGGCCCTTTAGCAGCTGCCTGTGCATTGCTTAATAATGCGAAGCAGATCATCCAGTGAACAAATATCCTGACCGCAGCTGTTGACTTCACTTTTTACACTCTGCGGCAGTGAAGAATAATATTGGCTGATTTCTGAGTTGTTTGCCAAAAGTTCATTTAAACCATTTGTCATAAAAATCACCTCGCAAATAGTTTGTGAAAAAACCGTAAAATTATAAAAGGAAAATATTAGACATTTTAAAAATCAAACGTTAAGGCGCAGCAACCATGTGCGTCCAGGTCATTTTCCATCGTATTGTTTCCGAAAGGCTAACACAAGCGGAGTTTATAAAAGTTTTGCAGTCAATCGTCAAGTAGAATGCATAAGGAATTTTGTCAAAACAGTTGACAGTGCCGTTCGTAGCTGTTATGATGTTTACACAATAAAATACATCCTGTGAGGGAGTAGTTTGCATACGCTTGCCGTATGTGTCAAGTCAACA